>WQTK01000332.1 GCA_009786285.1 Candidatus Fibrimonadales bacterium
TTGGCCGGTGTAGTATGGAATGGCACCTGCGGTGGTTGGCTTATAGAGGCCGCTCCAAAGTATGTAAAAAGAGCCTGAGCCGCCGTTTTCCGTAAGATTCATCCAGCCGGTGCATTGGGGAGCGTTGTTCAGGTAGCGCCCGTCAAGTGCTACAAAACCCGCCTTGGTCAGCGCAGCTGCAGGAGTTTTGTCGCGCGACTGGTAATCAAAGATGTAGTTGCCTTTTGCGTCTCTGCTTGAATTGCCGTCTTTATCTTTTAAAATCCGCTCGCCAAACTGCGGCAAAATATCCCTTTTCTCTTCGTTTTTCGCAAGGAACTCTCCCCAGCTTGTGCCTGCGGCGGTATCGCTCAAATTGTTCCATGCAGGATTAGCGGCCAGCCATTCGGCGCCGCCATTGCTATACCAGTAGTAATAAGGCGAATCCTTTGACGGCTTGGTTTGTTCATCTGAATCAAGTATCGGTATTTTTTGCCCATTCAAGTCTTTTATAAAACCACCATTCTTGTAATCTCTTTTGTAATCAATTGTACCTTCCAGCCACGGCACTTGCGGCTCGCCGGTAAGCGGGTTGTAACCGACTATGGAATGATGCCTCGGATGGGCTATGTTGCGGCTTTTATAATCCCATATAAATGCGTAGTTGCCTTCAAAGGCGCTGGGAAGCGAAACATAACGCTCATACATGGGAGTAATGTAATCCACAAATTCCATGATGTGGTCATGGTTCAGAGCAACAGTCACATAGCCTGTGATTTCGCCATTCTTGTCCGTTACCGGAGTTGCAAAGCGCACAATGCCTTCAAAGCGCTGGCCAACGGGATTTTCCTTGCCGGCGTATGCCTGCTGTTTGGCCTTTTCCACAAACTCTTCTTCCGGCAGGCTGGCTATCTCCAGCAACAAAGCATAATTCGGATGCGTTTCGGGAACTTTTTCCTTTAATATTTTGGGAGTGTACATTCCAATGTAGTTGGTGCCAACATACGCCCCAATAACATCGGAAACATAAATCTCGCCAGGTTGCAAATTTTTCAGCTTGTCAAAATAATCTTCTGCCTTTATGTATGTATTGGCCTTGTTGGACACGTCCACCTTGTTTGGGTTAAAAGGGTAGTTCTTTTTGGCTGACTTGGGATTTACATATTTATATAACTGGTTTCCTTTCAAATCAATAAACGCCACTTCATCATACAGCGGCACGTACTCATGATATTTGCACATAAATTCAGGCGGTCTGTAACGAAAAGTGCTTTCATATATAATATCATTATTCTCCTTGTTCACAGACACTTCTTTTGGACCTTCGTAAACATACGGGTCTTTTTCCACCCAAAAAGTTTTGGTATCATCAAGCACCCACTGGCCCGGCCTCACCAGCATGCCGTTTCTCGCTTCGGAAAAATCTTTATAGGTCGCATCAGAAGGAGTGAGCTTTGAAAGCAGCAATACATCTTGATTGCGGTAGCGAAGGAAATCCGCGATTCTAGCTGCCACGTCGGTGGTTATTCTCTCTATATTTTCCCTGGCCCCGTCATTCAACGCTTTTGAAGAGTCTTCAACCGCTATATTGCGCAATATGTGGCCAAGCGAGCTTATTTGCATGAAAGCTATCATCGTAAGTATAGTTATAGGAATTACTTTTGCCACCAAAAAGATAATAATAAGCTTAGGGCGCAGCTTCAAATTCAATCTGTTAAGCAGTCTTCCAAATATCTTTAGATGGCTTCCGAAACTTTCATTCATGCTACCCCCTCCGAACCAAGGCGTGCGTCTATGCTTTTCAAAACAAGCGTTAAATTATCCAAGAATTGAGCCGTATTCAATTTAATAAATTCCGCATCTCTTTTATGACCGGCCATTTCCAATGCTTTTGCGTCTTCGAATATTTTATTGGCTCCTATTGTAGCGAAAGCGCTTTTTAAGCCATGTACGTGAACAGTATATAAGTGATAATTCTCCGTTTCCAGGCATTTTTCTATCTCTTCCTTTTTCGTAGCCACGTCTTTGCGAAGCACCGCAAGCATTTGCGGGTCAATGTCTTTGAAATTTAACTCGCTTTCCTGGTTTCCGGCCTCCTGCTTTCCCTTTGGAATCCATCTCTCCAAAACAGCATTCAATTGAACCGCTTCTATAGGCTTTGACAATACGGCATTAAACCCATTTTTCATAAACATTTCTTCTGCGCCGGAAACTGCGTTTGCGGAGAGCGCTATAACCGGCAACCCAAGACCCAGTTCTCTTATGCGCCTTGTTGCTTCAATGCCATCCATCTCAGACATCAGATGGTCCATAAGCACCAAATCATAACGTTTTGCCTTTATCGCCTCAATAGCTCCTGCCCCGCTCTGGCGCAAATCCACCTGCATTTTATACTGCGAAAGCAAACCCTCAATAACATACAGGTTTGTGTCTACGTCATCAACGACAAGAACCCTTGCTTCCGGTGCCTTGAACTTTATTGATACGTTAACATTTTTTTTCTGATTTCCAATTGTCGCCACTTGCTCTTGCGAGCGTGTTTTTTGCGGCAGAGTAATGGTAAACGAACTGCCTTTGCCGTACTCCGAGTGGACTGTTATGCTACCGCCCATCACTGTAACAAGGCTTTTGGTTATGGAAAGCCCAAGCCCTGTGCCTTCTATGGCGGCGCTTTTTGAATCGGACTGGTCAAAGTCGCGGAATATTTTTTCAATATTTTCATGTTTTATACCTATGCCGCTGTCTGCTATGGTTATAGTCAGATGAACGGTGTCTTCGGATATTTTACCATTTACTGAAAAAGATATAAGACCGCTTTTGGTGTATTTAACAGCATTGCCCAAAAGATTGAGCAACACTTGCCTTATTTTCATTTCATCGCCAAAAAGCGCATTGGGTATGCTACTGTCAACATTGACGTCAAATCGTATCTCCGAGTCAACAAGCTTCGCTTTGATAATGCTTGCAACATCATTTACCAAATCCGATAATAAATAATCCTTTGGAACAAGCTCTAGCTTTCCGCTTTCAATTTTTGAAAAGTTTAAAATGTCGTTGATTATCGATAAAAGATTCGCGCCTGCCCTTTTAATGACAATTATGTCTTTATAGACATCCTTTGATATGTCTTTGCGCAAAACAATATCTGCCATTCCTATGATTGCGTTCATCGGCGCGCGAATTTCATTGCTCATTTTTGCTAAAAACGTTGATTTCGCACGGTTGGCAGCCTCTGCCTTTTTTAGAGCCGTGGCCAAACTCTGCTTGCCTTCGCTGCGCATTTTAAAGAACAAAATAAACACAAGCACAAGCACCGACAAAAGCAAAACGGTTGCGCCAATAAGCCAGGGGCGCTGAGCTTGCGCAATTTTTCCATCGTAATTATAGGTTCTAAGCTTCCATTGCTCAGAAATGCCATTTACATCAATAATCTGGAATGCTTTGTTAAAAATAGAGCACAAAATGGCCTGATCCTTATTAAATCCTATGTAAGATTCCGATGTATAGTCAAACACAAGATTGGCTTTATAGCCCGAATATTCATAATAGCTGGCTAAGGTAAGCAACTGGCGCAGGCTTGCCATCACAAAATCAATTTCGCCATTTTCCATAGCCTTGAAAGCTGCGTTTGAATTTGCGTATTCAACCGTATGATTGTGGTTTGGAAACCAGCTTCGGAACATCTCGCTGTATGCGGTGTTGCGAGCCAGGCCAATCCTTGTGTTCAGAACATCTTTGAGAGAAATGTTTGGCGTCTTGGATTTGGACAGAAGCGCGTATTTGTCAGTCATGCTTGGAACATGAGGCCAAAAAAAACCTTTTTTTCTCCTGTCTTCCGTGGGTATAAGCTCAGATATCACATAAGCATTGCCCTTTTCCAGTAACATCTGCAAATCCGACCACTCCGAATGCTCGTCATTTACCAGTTTGAAGTTCATTCCGGTAATCTCCGTCATTTCGTTCAGCAAGTCAAAATAAATGCCCTGCCATTCCTTTTCATATTTATTGTAAAAACTTATGGGATAAATGTGAAATTCCGCCGCAAAGGGAATAATGGGATTTTTGCGTATATACGCTCGCTCTTCCTCGGTAAGCTTCATATACAGCTTATGCCTTCTGTATTGCAACTCTCCAAGCTTATACATCTCCGCCAGTTTGCTGGGGTTCATGCTTCTAAGAGCTTTTTGTATAACTGCTATGACAGGCTCAAGCTCAGGCTCAATCGCAGACACGGAAACCGGATTGTAAAGCAATGGAAAAAAATCGGATGAAATCATGTCGCCGTAAACATCAAAGGCCAATTCTATAGTATTTTCCCCTAAAAATGCGTCTACTTCCCCGCTTTCAAGCAATCTATGCGCCTCTGCCAGGTCTTTTACGTAAATAATATCGAATTTTTCATATACATGCGAAGAAACAGCATAGTTGTATGTGGTAGATCCTTCAAAAGTGGCAAAGCGTAGCGTGCGCGTTTCAGCAGTTCTTGAAATAGGGGGGCTGCTCGCAAGCTGAAAATATTTTACAGTTCGCTGGGCTATGGCATCTGTCATGTAATACTTTTTTTTCCTTTCTTCGGTAGGAGTCAAAACGCCCACAAAATCTATTTTGCCGCTATCAAGGCCTGCCATCAAATTGTCCCAGCCATAAATACTCGGCTTGAAAGGAATGCCAAACAAATCCGTCAGCCACTCGCAAAACAGAGCCGAATATCCTCCAACCTCGCCATTTTCTTTATAAAAAGCTTCTACGCCGTGCATCATGCCGTACGTAAAGAACTTTTTTTGTCCTTTAAGAATTTCAATGGCGTTTATTTCCTTTTCCGTAATACCATGCAAGTCCCTATATGAAGCTTGGGAGAAAGAGAATGCGAATAGCAATCCTATCAAAAAAAATACTTTCTTGCTCATGGGGGTAAATATAGTAAATTCAATTCTTTAAGTTCTTCTTCTGAAATTTCTCTGTAATTTCCTGCTGCCAAGTCTCCCAGCGCTATGTTTCCAAAGCTTATTCTCTTTAAATCCTCTATGTGGTAGTGCAGCGCATGGAGCATTTTGCGAATTTCCCTGTTTTTGCCTTCGGTCAGCACAAACTCAACAAAGCCGTCGTCTATGAAAATATCTTTGACTTTGCCTATTTCACCATCTCCTATGTCTATGCCGCCCAAAAGGCTTTCCATAGCTTTGCGTGAGAGGGGCCGGCTTGTCCAAACCAGGTAGCTGCGTTCTATTTGGTATTTTGGGTGGGTTAGCCTGTAAACAAGCTCGCCGTCGTCCGAGAGCAAAATGAGGCCTCGGCTTTGCAGGTCCAGCCTGCCTATGTATTTGAGGGTTGAATAGCCGCTGGGCAGGCAGTCGTAGATTGT
The DNA here is from genome assembly GCA_009786285.1 of Candidatus Fibrimonadales bacterium. Taxonomy (GTDB): domain Bacteria; phylum Fibrobacterota; class Fibrobacteria; order Fibrobacterales; family Fibrobacteraceae; genus Fibrimonas. Next base: position 5,342 of record WQTK01000332.1, read on the forward strand.
TTTCCTGCCTTGGGGGTCTGTTGTTGTGCATATTACGCCTGGCGGCTTGTGAAAAGCTATTGTGGTATGTTTTTTCGTAGGCGAGATTTTTTGCCCGTCTATTTCAACCGAGTCTGTTTCTTCGATTCGCATCGAGAGTTCTTTGGCGGCTACGCCATTGACAAAAACCTTGCCCTCAAGGATAAGGCTTTCAGCTTTGCGCCTGCTGGCTATTCCGCACTGCGATATGTACTGGTTTATGCGCAAGGTCATGCTCCTTTTTTTTTAAAATCATTACTAAATATAACAATTATTTCGCAAGCCTCAAACAATTAACTGAAAATAAATATTTCCTTAATGCATTTTTAACAACTCGATTCTAAATTTACATTATAAATTCAACTTGGAGAAGTGTATGAAGGTTTGTCGTGCTTTTGTTGCGGTGGTTGCTGCGAGTTTGTTTCTTTGCGGCTGTAAGGAGGAGAGCCAGGGGGCCATAACCGTTTATACGGCTTTGGAAGATGAGCTTGTTAGCGAGTATTTAAAGTCTTTCAATGAAAAACATCCTGACATAAATGTGAATATTGTGCGTGAATCTACCGGCATAATAACAGCTCGGCTTATGGCAGAAAAAGACAATCCCCAAGCAGATGTGGTGTGGGGAACAGCGGCTTCTTCTATGCTTGTTTTAGACAAGCGCGGGCAGCTTGAAGGCTATTCTCCAAAAGGAATTGAGAGAATATTGCCAAAATTTAAATCCGAGAAGCTTATTCCTACTTGGGTTGGCATCAATGCTTGGGAAACGGCTTTTATAGTTAATTCTGTGGAGCTTGCCAAGCTGGGGCTTCAAGTCGATGAAGTTAAATCTTACGATGATTTGCTGCGCCCGGAGCTGAAAGGACGCATTGTTATGTCTAACCCGAATTCATCCGGCACGGGATTTCTCACTGTTGCGGGTATATTGCAATTGAAGGGCAAAGACAGCCAAGACGGTTGGAATTATCTTTCAAAATTGCATGAAAATGTTGACCAGTATGTGCATTCCGGTTCAAAACCCGCAAAGATGGCTGCTGCCGGCGAATGCGTTGTTGGAGTGAGTTTTGGTTATGCCGGGGTAAGCCAGAGAAAAAAGGGTGCTCCGGTGCTTACAATATTCCCCATTGATGGCTCCGGTTGGGACATGGAGGCTAATGCTCTTATCAAAAAAGATAAAATTAATCCTTCTGCTAAAATTTTCCTAGACTGGGCCATTTCCGAGGAAGCTATGAATTTATACAAAAATAATTACCCGATTATTGCCACCGGCAAAGGCGGCAGCTACGAAGGTTTCAATACAGACCCGATACAGCAGCTTATAGACAATGATTTTGCCTGGACTGCCGGCAATAGAGAAGACATCTTAAATAAATGGATGAACTTGTTCGATGTAAAATCGGAAAAGAAATAAGGGAGGGGAGCGTGAGCTTTTTGGAAATAAGAAACATCAGCAAGAGTTATGGTTCGCAAATCGTTTTGAGCGATATTAACGCAACTATTGAAAAGGGCGAGTTCCTGTGCATTTTGGGCCCTTCGGGTTGTGGAAAAACAACGCTTTTGCGAATAATTGCCGGGCTTGAAACCGCAGATTCTGGGCGTGTGTTCATCGGTGGCAAAGACTGCACTTTTATGCCGCCTTCAAAGCGAAACTTTGGCATAGTGTTTCAGTCTTATGCTCTTTTTCCAAATATGACCGTGCTGGAGAATATTTTATTCGGATTAAAACAGCAAAAGGGAATGAACTCTGACGAGCGAAAAAATAAAGCTTATGAAATGCTGAATTTGGTTGATTTGAATGAACATTGCCATAAGTATCCCAGGCAACTTTCCGGTGGGCAGCAGCAAAGAACGGCAATTGCCCGTGCCATAGCACTCTCCCCGTCTTATCTTTTGCTTGATGAGCCATTGTCCGCTTTGGATGCTAAAGTGCGTGCAAGATTGCGTACGGAAATACGTGCTCTTCAACGTAAAATAGGGATTACAACTATTATGGTAACGCACGACCAGGAAGAAGCTCTTACTATGGCAGATAGAATTATTGTGATGAACAATGCTGTGGTGGAACAGATTGCGGATCCTCATACTATATATAACAACCCGGCGTCTCGTTTTGTTGCGGATTTTATAGGCACTATGAATTTTTACAGCGAAGGAGATGTAATGCGTGGTATTCGCCCCGAGAAAATCAAGATTGTCTCTCAAGTGGAATCTCACGACCTTAAAGCTTTGGTTAGAGAAATTGAATTCAAAGGGGCATTCACTCGCATTCACAGTTTGCTGCCGGAAAAAAATGCCGAGATTTTTATCGATTTGCCTTCTGATTATGTTGATAGCATGAAGCTTCAGCACAATATGCCGCTTTTTTTGAAAATGCCGGATGAACATATTCTATGATATTTTCTATATTTATGCCGATATACGCAGTACCAAAAGGAGATGTTTTATGATCAACTTCAATTCGCCCTTCAGCTCAATCGGCTCGACGAGCTCAATAACCCTACCAAAGGTTAATACTGCAGTAACGCAGAAACAAAACGAAGGCAGCTCAAATGCTAGCACCTCTAGCTCTGCTTCTTCATTCGGCCCTGCCGCACGTGTTGATATAAGTGAGCAAGCTGCGCGTATGAAGCCTGCTAGGTTTTCTGTAAGTCCGGACAGGAAGTATGATGTTTTAGCGGAAGTGAGAAAAAGCGTTGCTGCACGTACAGGTACTGCCACCGATGCCACGAAACCAAATGATGCCGCAAAAACAGATGAGAAAACAGAGGCAAAAAGTAGCCAGCCGGCCAGATTTGCCGTAGATCCGAGCAGGAAGTACGATGTCTTGGAAGAAGTGAAAAAGAGTGTTGCAGCTCGTGAAGCAGCAGCTAACTAAAAAATAGTGCCTTTTTGGGAGGCTAAGTGCTTGGAATTTATAGAGATATGAATTGTGATAGATGTTCATTTGGAAGAAGATTCTGTGTGGCTTAGCCAGGCTCAGATAGCTGAGTTGTCAAGGATTTCTTGACAACTTAAAAAAGACGAGAAACTTATAGAATATTTGCTGGAAGCATTAAAGGGCTGAGAAAACCTACATCTTCAAATATCCTCTACGCATCGAACATAAGCCCAAGTGGAATTTACCGAATTATGCGCAGACAGCAATTCAAGCTCATCGCTTAAAATAACATAGGTTTTTGCGAAGCCTGGATGAGTTTCGCTGAAATCGGTTGAGCTGAAAAAAGGAACGCCTAATATTCGTTCTTCACCAAAATACGCACCAGGCAAAGCAGAAAAACCATATCGATCTGTTCCTTTACTGTTTCCCCAAAGATCGCTGTTTGCTTTTAATTCATATCCGGCATAATGATAATTCCAAGTAAAATTCTTTAGCGTATCCCATTCTTCATCGCTTGGCAAATGCCAACCAGCCGGACAAACTGTTTTTGCTGCATTCCAGTCATAAGCTATGCCATAAATTTCGCAGTTATCAGGATTGTTGCTTAAGCATTTAGTATTTGAAGTTTCATATCGCAAATTTTCTGCCATCCAATTTTGGGTTCCTATTATTATCGTTTTATATTCTTTTCCATTGCGAGAATCGATTAATACCTTATAATCAAACACGAGTTCGCCATCAGAGCAATAAATTGAAGTTCTAGGGTCATAGCTTTTGCCGCCGCATTTATCGTAAAGCTTATTGCCTGAACAAAACTGAGTTTCATCTTCAGAACGAGGATTGTAATAATAATCTCCGCATTTAGTCAATAAAGTATCGTTTTGGCATTTTTCTGTTGAAACGTTATAAGTTTGTCCATTGCATTTATCGTAAAGTTGATTATTTGAACAAAATTGATTTAAAATATTTAAGTCATAGTAACTGTTTTCACATTTTGTTAATAAAATATCATTTTGGCATTTTTCTGTTGAAACGCTATAAGTTTGTCCATTGCATTTATCGTAAAGTTGAGCATTCGAACAGAATTGATTTGAAGTATCTGGGTCATAGTAATCATCTCCGCATTTTAATGTACCATTCTCGCATGTTAGCCCGGTATCTTTGTTGTATTCTTTGTCTCCGCACATATCCCTATAAAACATATCTCCGGGTTGGCACCCCAAGAGCGCAACTAAAACAAACAATGGGTAAAATTTCAACATGCGGGTAATATAGTAAATGCCGCTGTTGTCTGGTAAAAAATATCTTATACTGAAAAATAGCGAAATGGGCGAGAAAACGGAGTTTTTCACGTAACTAAGTAGCTGAAATTTATGGAGTTACATATAATTTATACAACAAAACTTTTTGAAATTGTAGTGTGTGGAATTTTTAATTTGTGCTCGGCTTCGTATGCTAAAATTGTATCTGAAAAAAGGTTGGCGTTTGCATAAGCCGCTTTTCTGTATTCAAACTCGTCTCTCAAATTTTTAAGTTCTCTATTAATCATAGAGGCTGATTTTCCAGAATTACTTATTTCAACCGATCTTTCTGCGAACTCACGCCCCAACTCAGCCATTTTGTTTTCCATTTCTTCGTCTGTCATTGTAGGCGTTCTTTTTGTCCAAAATCCGCTATCCCAGTTTGGAGGTGGAGGTTTGCCACTTAAAGAAAGATTATAGGCAGGGTTTATTTGTGGAGTGCTTAGAGTTGTTTTCTCAGCTTGGTTTTTGTTTTTTTGCCCTTTTTAGTACCGAGCTTTTCTATCAGTTCTTCAACATACATAGCCATAGTATCATTAATTTGCATAAAAAACTCCTTTTATTCTTATATCGGCACTTTTTGAGGAAAGTTTAGGGGAAAATTTCTATATTAACGCATAGAGAGGTAACACTATGGCAACAGCGACAATGGAACCGAAAACTGCGGTAATGGCAAACGAGACGGAGATAGCAAACGCTATTGGCGTTCTAAGGCACGCAGGTATAGCCAATGATATATTAGATGAAATAGAGATTGACCGAAGGCTTAAAATAAGCATGGAGCAGGCAGAAAAAGGTTTGGGAGAACCAATAGAGGATTTTAAAAGGGAATTAGATCAGCAATTTGCAAGTGGCTATTTCTCAAAGGAAAATGCAAGAAGGAGGATAGAGGAAAGGCAATGGAAGATGACGAACAAGTAAAAAAGCCTACTGTAATTTTTCCCGAATGCAAAGATATGGTAAGAGAAGCGTTTGACTACATAGCCGTAGATTCACCACAGCAAGCAGAAATATTGAAACGCACTTTTTATAAAGTTTTAAGCATAATAGAAACTTTGCCGGAACTAGGCACTAAATATAAAAACGGAATTAGAAAAATTGGTTTAGGCAAGTTCCGTAAATATAATGTTTATTACAGAGAAACGGAAACCGAAATAGAAATTCTTGGCATTCTGCACACAAGTCGTGGAGTGGAATTTACGGATATATATAATCCGCAATAAGGTGCCTTCAAGTAGCAAAATCGCATGGAGCTTCCCGAATTGTTAATCACCCTACCACATCAATATTAGCACCGCCTTCAGTATGTTTTGGGTGGCTTGCTTGTGGGGCGTTATAAACGCTATTAAAGGTTTCGTTATATACTGCGGTAATTTCACTTTTACGTGCTTGTTCTGCTTTTGTATGAAATATAGCCCAACAATTTTGTGAATAGCCAGCTATCAATTCACCATTGCTATCATGAAAAAAAGCGTCTTTCAATTTATCACCTTCAAGCCAGCCAACTTTGCACATAGCACCGCCTGGACCATGTTCTTAAAATTTGCGATGGCGATTTTTATATTAAGGGAGAAGTCATTGAGTAATATGCTCAATGTTGCCCAGTAATTTCTCATTTTGCCGGTTCCCGTCATCATTTCTACCTGGGGACAGTTTGTCCCTAGGTAATCACCTAAAATATTATCTCGTTTTCGCATTTTTTTAAGATAATTTAGGGGAAAATTTCTATATTAACGCATAAAGAGGTAATCTTATGGCAACAGCGACAGCAACGGATAACTTTTGCGTAGCACAAAAACGGCATCTGCTTGCTGTGTTTTGGGTGCTCGCATCGGTATTGCTGGCAGGATTTCTATGCAACTGTGCCAAAACAGAAAAGAAACATTCCGAAATCAATGTCTTTGACGAAATAAAAACCCTGATGGCAGAACATTATTTTGACAGAACGCAACTTCCTGCCATAAACGCCAGCCTGGAGGCAATGGAAAAAAATCCGAACATAAATTTGCCCGAAGAACTAAACCGACTCTTTGACAGCTTGCAAGTATCGCACTTCGGTTTTTTCACTCCCGACAATCTTGACTATTACGAACTGCTTGACATTTTCAGCTTTGTCCACAAGGAAAAGTTAAAAAAGATATTTCCTCCAGACGGCGTAATCAAATATCCAGGCATAGGTATAGTGCCTCGCCTAATAAATGAACAGTATTATGTAGCGTTTGTTTATGAAGGTACGCCGGCAGCACAAACCGACATTCTACCTGGAGATGAACTTTTGGCTATTGACGGCGAGCAATACAGTCCTGTTAAAGCATTTCAAGGCAAGGCAGGAAAAACAGTCAAACTTACTCTGCGGCGTGTTCAAAACGGACCTGTTCTGGAGCGAGAAATTGCGGTTGAATTCCTAAATCCACTTGAAACATTAACCGCCTCAACTACAAACTCCGCTAGAATAATTGAACGTGGAGGACATAAGCTTGGATATATCCGTATGTATTCCTATGCAGGCGAAGCGTTTGGCAAAATTCTGATTAACGCTATATCAAGCGACAGTTTTGCTTCGGCAGATGCTTTAATACTGGACATACGTAGTCGTTGGGGCGGAGCACCATTGGATGCCGCTGAAATATTTGTCGGAGGCACGCCCACAGTTGAATTTATCACAGCCGAAAATGAAACGCACACATTGAACTTTCGCTGGAAAAAACCATTGGTTGCCATCACAAGCTCTGACACGCGTAGTGGCTTGGAAATAATGGCTTATTCGCTGAAAAAGGCGGGAATTCCCTTAATCGGAGCCACAACAAAAGGAGCGGTAGTAGGCGGATCTATCTTTATTTTAAATGACGGCAATTGTTTATTAATACCTGTCGTGGATGGCAGGGTAGATGGTCGCCGCATAGAAGGCGTAGGTGTAGCGCCAACGATACCTGTCGAAGCCATTTTAGAATACAGCCAAGGCAAAGACCCGCAGCTTGAAATTGCAATAGAAAAAATGATAGAAAATCTGTAATGCTCACAGCAAACATTAACTAAAAATAAACCACTCCTTAACGCCATCTTAACTCTCATAACCTATATTTGGATTAATGAACATGCTCTATGCTATTAAAAAACGCCTTGTTCGTTTTAATCTAGCGCACTTTTGCGTGCTGCTGTTTGTTCTTGCCGTTTTCACCTTAACATTTATCTTTCCGCTTGGAACGCTTTTTTCAAAAGCTTTTACAGACAGTTCCGGCGTATTTACCGGATTTGCAAACTATAAAAATTATTTCGGAAACCCGTCGCTTAGCATTTCTGTGTGGAATACAATTAACATATCGTTGGTGACAACAGTCGCAAGCACTGTGCTGGGTTTTATGTATGCTTATGCGTTAACACGCACTGCCATTCCAGGGAAAACATTTTTTAAATATGTCGCATTAATTCCTATTTTTATTCCTACGGTAGTTCATGCGCTTGGCCTAGTGTATATTTTCGGGAGACAGGGAATTCTCACTCGCTTGGGTTTGGAAATGGAGCTTTATGGCCGCAACGGCATTATAATTTCAGAAATTATCTATACATTTCCGCCGGTTTTTTTGCTGTTTTACGTTGCTCTTGAATTTGTGGACGGCAGATTGTACGAAGCCTGCAATTCTATGGGCGTGAAACCAATGCGGCAATTTTTGCATATAACGCTTCCCGAAATGAAGTACACTATTGTAAATGCTATTTTTGTATGCTTTACGCTTGCGTTTACGGATTTTGGCGCGCCAAAGGTGATAGGCGGAAATTACAATGTGCTCGCTACCGATATTTACAAACAAATTGCCGGGCAATTCAATATGAATATGGGTGCCGTGGTTGGCACTTTGCTGCTTATCCCTGCCGTCATTTCCTTTATCACAGGTCGTTTTATATCCGGTAAAAATTCCAGTTCGCTCAATGCCAAAACTATTCCTTTGGTAATTAAAAAAAATTTCATTAGAGATATTTTGTTCTTTTTATTCTGCTGTTTTATAGCATTGTGTTTTATATTTCTCATAATATCGCTGCTTATAGGCGCATTCACTGCTTACTATCCTTACGATTTGAGCTTAACTTTAAAACATTTTATTTTTAATCAATCAAAAGGCGGCATAGAATGTTTTTTCAATTCCGTGTGGATGAGCGTTCTTTCTGCGGTTTTCGGTACTGCATTTGTTTTTCTATGCGCATATATGTTTGAAAAAACCGATGGGCTTGGCGTTTTAACAAAATACGGAAAATTGCTTGCGGTTTTGCCACTTGCTGTGCCTGGAATGGTTGTTGGAATTTCATTTATATTTTTCTTTAATTCAAAGAGCAATCCGTTGCATTTTATTTACGGCACAATTGCCATACTTGTTCTTTCGAATATTCTGCATTACTTTTCTGTTCCGTATTTAACCGCTGCAGGAGCGTTGCGAAAACTTGATAAGGAATTTGAGGTTGTAGCAGAGAGCATGAAAATTCCGCGATGGAAAACTTTTTTCCGTGTTAGCATTCCTCTTTCTACACATGCCATTGCAGAAATAGCCATGTATTTATTTGTGAATTCCATGGTAACAGTTTCTGCGCTTGTGTTCTTGTACAATGCCAATTTTAAAATAGCTTCCATTGCTATTACTCATATGGAAGAATCGGGAGATATAAGCCAAGCAGCAGCGATGAGCTTGCTTATACTGTCTATAAATGTCGCTGTGAGAATTTTATACGAATTTGTAAGGAGAAAATGCAGATGAATAATATCAATGCTATTATTTTGGATTGGGCAGGCACAACTGTGGACTACGGTTGCTTTGCTCCGGTAAGTGCTTTTATTGCGGCCTTTGACTCATTTGGCGTAAAAGTGGGAATAAAGGAAACTCGTGCGCCTATGGGTCTTGCGAAGCGAAAGCATATTGAAGTGATGTTTCAAAACATGGGTTTGCAATATACGCAGGCAGATGTTGATGAAATTTACAAACGCTTTGAACCAGCCCTGTTTGAAGTGCTCTCAGCTCATGCCGATCCTTTGCCGGGTGTTGTTGAAACGATAAAGAGCATCAGGAAAATGGGAATAGCAATAGGATCAACTACCGGTTATACCAAAGCTATGATGGACGTTGTGGCTTCTGCGGCAAAAGAAAAAGGTTATGCCCCGGATTGCTTGGTTTGCCCGGATGATACCGGTGGAATTGGCCGCCCTGCTCCATATATGCTTTGGCGCAATTTGGAAAAGCTAAATATTCCTTCTATTAATGAAGTGTTGAAAATAGGCGATACGGAAGCCGATATTCAAGAAGGTAAAAATGCGGGATGTTTGAGCGTTGGCGTGCTAAAGGGTTCCAGCATGCTTGAGATGAGTTCTTCGCATGAAGCAGCTAGGCAAAAATACATTGAGGCCGGAGCGGACTATGTTATAGAAGACATAAGCGCTTTGCCTCTATTGATAAAAGCTTTTAATGGAGGTGCATAATAATGTACGAATTTATCCCTGACAACCCCTATCTGCTTTTAACGCCGGGGCCGCTTTCAACTTCAAAATCCGTGCGCAATGCGCTTTTGCGTGACTGGTGTACTTGGGATGCTGATTACAATGAGGATATTGTTCAAAATATTCGCCGCCGTTTGATTGCGCTTGCGTCAAAAAAAGTTGATGATTACACTGTTGTGTTAATGCAGGGCAGCGGTTCTTTTTCGGTTGAAGCGACATTAGGCTCTGCGATTCCAAAGAATGGCAAACTGCTGGTGATATCCAATGGCGCTTACGGCGATCGCATGGCGCAAATGGCAAGGGTGCTTAAACTGAACTACACAATATATTCCTGCCAAGAAACCGAGGCTCCGAAACCTGATGTTTTAGAGCGGCTTTTGAACGAAGACCAAGGCATTACTCATGTGTCGCTGGTTCATTGCGAAACTACAACTGGAATGCTCAACCCGCTTTCGGAACTCTCCAGCATAATTAAAGCTCATGGCAAAATTTTCATTTTAGATGCGATGAGTTCATTTGGCGGCATACCGCTTGACATGGCGGATTACGGCATAGATTTTCTGATAAGCTCTTCCAACAAGTGCATTCAGGGTGTTCCCGGTTTTGCGTTTGTGCTTGCCAAAAAAGAGGAATTGTTAAAGTGCAGGGGCAATGTCCGTTCTCTCTGCCTTGATTTATATGATCAGTGGAAAGAGATGGACAAGTCCGGCAAATGGCGTTATACTTCGCCAACGCATATAGTAAGAGCTTTTTATCAGGCTATGGATGAATTGGAAGCAGAAGGCGGTATTCCTGCTCGTTACAAGCGGTATTGCGAAAATCAGCGCATATTGGTGCAGGGTATGAGCGAACTGGGTTTTAAAGCTCTGTTGCCAAAAGAATTGCAGTCTCCCATAATAACGTCTTTTTTATATCCCAAAGCGGAATTTAACTTCAACGCATTTTATAAAGCGGCAAAACAGCGTGGTTATGTGCTGTATCCGGGTAAAATCTCGCAGGCAGATACTTTCAGGATCGGCAACATAGGTGAAGTGTATCCTGTGGACATGAGGCGGCTTTTAGAAGTTGTTGGGGCTATTTTCTAAATTCCCGTATATGAGCAAAAATTTTCAGCAAACGTTAAAAGAAGAGTTAAACAGTTTTCTTTCAAAACAACAAAACCGCTTTCCTCTTCACGAAACCATAAAGATAGATCTACACTGCCACGATCACAACAGCGACGTTCCTGACGAACTCATAGGGCGCATACTCAATGTGCCGGAAACTTGGCTTCCCAGCGAAAAACTCCTTGATGCGCTTAAAAGAAACGACTGCAACGCTTTTACAATAACCAACCACAACAACGCTCGTTCGTGTTATGAGCTTCAAGACAAGGGTTTTGATATTTTAACAGCCGCAGAATTCAGTTGCATGGTTCCTGATTACAGCATTGGTATTCACGTGCTGGCTTATGGCTTTACACAGGAGCAGGAAATCAAGCTTGAAAAACTTCGCAAAAATGTATATCGCTTTCAGGAATACGCAAGGGCGGAAAATATTCCAACAGTCTGGGCGCATCCGTTGTACCATTACGCTGCAAAGAAAAATCCTCCGCAGGAATTCTTCAACAAAATGCTGCTTGTATTTGAAAGGTTTGAAATGCTGAACGGCCAGCGCGACAGTTTGCAAAATCTGCTTGTAAAGGAATGGCTTGAGCAAATTACGCCGGAGCATATAGACAAATACGCAAAAGATTTCGGAGTGAATCCTAAAACATATTGCATAGATCCATACAATAAAGTTATGACAGGCGGCTCAGATTGCCACAGCGGACTTTTCGCCGGCATGAGCGGTACTTATCTGCATGTGCCTAATTTGGAAAAGCGCTTAAAATCAGAGTCCTATTCGCAGCTTGCATTGGAAGCGATACGCAACAAGCAAACGGTGCCTTATGGAGCATACCAGAATACGCAAAAAATGACCATTCAATTTTTGTTCTATGCTTGCCAAATAGCTTTGCACTATAAAGATCCGGGCTTGCTCAGACTTCTGTTGCATAAAGGCGAGGCTCAGGATAAGATTATTGCGCTGGCAGTTTCAAATTTATTTTGCGAAGCGCAGCGGCACAAAACCACAACTTCGTTCATCAGAACTTTTATGGAAAGCATGATAGGCAAAAAACCTCCGATGCTTCAAAAACTTTTCGTAAACCAGGCTTACAAACCAATTTTTGACAAAGCTATAAATATAGCGGAAAAATACAATTCAAAAAACAGCCAAATGGCAGATGAATATTATAAAACCATAGTAGGCATACACGATCAGTTGAGCCACATTTTAACGGATAGGCTTGACAAAAAAATAAGCAAGCAAAAAATTGAAGATATGGATATAAACGCATTCATAGAAAAATTGGAATTGCCTCTCAGCATAAGAGAATATATTGGAGAGAAAACTTCCGGATTTTTGGACGGACTTTCATTTCCGTTCTTCGGCTCGCTGCTTGTTCTTTCTGCGCATTTCACAAGCGCAAAAACAATGTTCAACACACGCCCTTTGCTTGCGGAGTTCTCCAATCGTTTGAATAAATATCAGCATCCAAAGCGAATAATGTGGCTGACAGATACCTTTGGCGATAAAAACGGCGTAGCGACTTTCTTGAAAGAAATGCACGTAGAAATCAAACGCAGAAATTTGCCCATAGACATTGTGTGCTGTAATTCCGCATTGCAATCAGAAGATAATTTGATAGTTTTAAAACCTGCAAAAGAATTCACCTTGCCTCAATACAAGGATTACACTTTCAGAGTTCCAAACTTTGTAGAGTTGCACAATTTATTTTTCGACGGCGGCTATGACAGGATAATTTGCTCCACAGAAGGCATAATGGGTTTATTCGGATTATACCTCAAGCACGCTTACACAGTGAAAGCTTCATTTTATATGCACACAGATTGGCTTATGTTTGCTCGCAAAGTTTTGCGCATAGAAGGTTCCAATCTCAGCCGTGTTCGAAGAATTCTGCGTTCATTCTACAGGGCTTACGATAAGGTTTTGGTTTTGAATTCCGATCAGAAAACTTGGCTGTCAAGTTCGCAGATGAATTTAAAGCCGGAGAATGTGAGCCAGACTGCGCACTGGGTAAATTCGGATTTCAAGCAGTTAGCTTCGGATAAGCAGCAGGCTTTTGGATTGCCGGAGAGCGTGCCGGTTCTTTTGTATGTTGGTCGTGTGAGCAACGAGAAAGGCGTTTTGGAATTGCCTGCGATTTATCAGCGGGCCAAGCAAGTCGCTCCGAATGTGAAGGTTGTGGTTGTGGGAAAGGGTCCAGCTCAGGAGCCGTTGAAAAAAGAAATGCCGGATGCAATTTTCCTGGATTGGGTTCAGAGAGACAAATTGCCATTGTTATACGCTTCTGCGGATTTGCTTGTTTTGCCGTCTCGCTTTGATACTTTTGCGATGGTGGTGTTGGAAGCGTTGAGCTGTGGTTTGCCTGCGATTGCCTATAACACAAAAGGCCCGAAGGACATTATCAAGCACGAGAAATGCGGATTTTTGGTTGAAACACCCACAGAGATGCAGGAGAGAATTGCGGAATATTTGCAATGCGATAAAACTGCGTTCAGGAATGCGGCGGTGAAAAGAGCTGCGGATTATCAGCCGGATGGGATTATTTCTGAGTTGATGGATGCGGTGGGGATGGGTTAGTTTACATCCCAACTTCCAGCGAGAACAAAAATTCAAGGCCCTTGCCGCCTTCGCCCATCTTTACGGAAATTGTGCCGTTGTGGAAAAGCACGGCGTTTTTAACAATGGAAAGACCCAGGCCAGAACCTCCCGTGCTGCGGGTGCGACCGTCATGAACACGGTAAAAACGCTCAAAAAGACGGCTTAAATGCTGCTCATCGTCCAAGCCCTTGCCGTTATCGGAAAAGATAAAATAAGCCTTTCCGTTTTTCACTTCAAACAACTTAACATTAATATCAACATTGCCGCCGGAATGGCGAATAACGTTTTCAGTCAGGTTACGGAAAATCGAATGAATCAAATTGTGATTGCCTTCAATTTCACAATTCTCCGGAATTTCGCTTATGAATTTTATGTTTTTTTCCTGCAAAGCCTGAGAATAATCTCTGCATACGCTTGTGATTACTCCGGAAATATTTACCTTGTTCAATTCAAACGACTCTGCCTTTGCATCTATCTTCGCAAGCAAACTCATATCGGAAATCAGCTCGGACAATACCTTGGTTTGCGAAAAAGCCCGTTGCAAATATTCCTTGTGCTTTTCTTCGCTAATGTTATTCTCCAAAAGAATTTCCAAAAATCCGTGAATGCTAGTCACGGGTGTACGTAACTCGTGAGCTATATTGCCGGTCATCTCCTGTTTCAAGCGGCGTGCATTGTCTGCTGCGGTTACGTCTATCAAAATCACTTCAAAACTTTTGTCTTCAAACACATTCATGCGTAGCGAAAACCTGCGGCCCTGCTTGTTTATGTGCGTTTCAAAATAATCTTCGGTTACGCCTAAATTTGAAATATACTCTATTTTTTTGCCTACAGTCAAAGGCTGGCTGGAAATAATATTGAAATATTGCAAAAAAAGCCCGTTGTAAAAAGCCACTGTTTGGTCTGCGTTGAAAAAACAAACACCCTCGACTGACGCTTGAACGTGCATAAGCAATTTTTCTTTCTCACGAGCCAAAAGAGTTTCGTTTTCTTTTATTTTGCGCAGATTCTCGGCAATATTTATGCAGATTTTGCCAAACTCGTCTTCCGAGAATTTTGGGATATTAACGCCTTCTATTTCTAAAACTTTGGAGAAATCCTTCAAGCGCTTAACAGTTTTGCCAAAGTAATTTCCTACATACATTATAAACATAAGCCCCATGATAAAAATAACAATCGCAAAGAAAAGAAATTCCTTGTTTGTTTGCAACAGGAACTTTATATGCTCGTCATAAGGCAAGGCAACTCGTATAATTTTATCATTGATTATTTTTGCGTAATAAATATATGGCGTTTTGTTTGTCGCAGATTCCCTGATGGAATAGCCGCTGTTGTTTTTCATGGCATCGACAATTTCCGGCCTGTCCAAATGATTTCCCGCCGCTCCGGAAATAACGTTATCGTAATATACATTGCCGTTGCGGTCAATTAATGTTATTCTCAAATTATACGGCAACAGTTCGCAGCTTGGGCAATCCGAGTAAGCTTCCCCTACGGCAGTTGCTTTAGCTATCATCTCCGCATAGGTATCCAATTTTTCCAACAAGGCATTGTTTCTATGCTCACGCTCTTGCTGCCTTTCAAAAATCACAATGCCCAACATGGAAATTGCGAATATCAGCAGAAAACTGAAAATTAATCTTTGCTGGAAGTTTTTTATCATGGTGCCCCGCAGATGTTGAATTTGTAGCCAAAACCGGCGCGATTGGATATATAATATGCCCTGTCGCCAAGTTTTTTGCGCAACCGTGTTATGTGAACGTCAACCGTGCGCTCGGTTATGTAAGGAGTGTCTTGCCATATTGCATTTATCATTTGCTGGCGCGAATACACGCGCGATGGATTGGATGCCAGCAAAAACAGTATTTCAAATTCCGTTTTTGTCAACTGCATAACTGTTTCGTCCACTTTCGCTTCTTTTGCCAAAGTGTCAATGGTCAAAGCGTCAATTGCCAGCACATCTTCCTTGACATTGCCAGCTTCATCCTGAGTTCTTTTCAGCACTGCCCTTACTCGGGCAGAAACTTCTTTAAGGGAAAAAGGTTTTGAAATGTAATCATCGCCGCCAACGGAAAATCCTGTTAGCATATCGTTTTCCGTGTCTTTTGCCGTGAGAAAAATAATAGGAATTTTGTTGCCGTCTTTGCGAAGCCTTTCCGCAAGGCGAAAACCGGACATTCCACCCATCATAACATCCAATAAAATTAAATTATAATCCGGGGAAAGCTTTTTCAAGGCTTCCTCAGCGGATAGCGCGGTTGCCACTTCGTATCCCTCATTCTGCAAATTGAAGGATAAAATTTCGCATATATCGCTTTCGTCATCAACAACCAGTATCTTCTTTAGCAAGTTTTTATACCCTTATGTTTTAAAACCTTAGCATCAATATAGAAAACTATTTCCTCAACTATATTGCAGCAATGGTCTCCAATTCTCTCAATTTTCCGCAAAATCAGGAAAGTATCCAAAGCGCACGCGCCTTTTTCCGGATTTTTTTTGATGAAATCCACAAGATACTTTTTGCCCTCCTGATAAAGTTTGTCTATTTCCTCGTCTTTATGCAGAATTTTTCCCGAAAGCTTTGAATGTTCCGATTCAAGGGCAGCGTAACTGTCGGAAAGCATTGAAATGGCGGCATCGAACATGGCCTCTACTTTTAAATCTTCCCTCATCGCTTCCGGCGCAATCGTGCTGTCTTCAATAACGTGCCTAGCTATGCTGTCGGCAAAGTCTGCGATGCGCTCCAGGGTTGTGCTGATTTTTATCAGGGAAATTATAAGCCGCAAATCCATAGCTACCGGCGCAAACAGCGCCATGTAATTTTCGCATCCTATGTCTATGCTGAGTTCAAAGGAGTTAACGCTTTTTTCTCTTATAACAACCTCTCTAGCAAGTTCCGTATTGCCAGCCAAGTAGGCTTGCTTGCATATTTGCAGTTGCGAAAGCACAAGCTGCCACATGCTGTTCACCTCTTCCTTTAAGGAAACCAGTTCCTTTTCGGAATATTTAGGCATTTTATTTTCCATCATCCAAACCTCCCTGTTATGTAATTCTGGGTTTGCTCCTTGTCCGGGTTCAAAAACATTTTTTTAGTGTCGCTGAATTCAATCAGTTCGCCAAGCATGAAAAATCCCGTGCTGTCGCTGACTCTGGCCGCTTGTTGCATATTGTGAGTAACTATCACAATGGTATATTGCGCTTTCAGAGTGTAAATCAAATCTTCAATTTTTGATGTTGAAATAGGGTCAAGTGCAGAAGCCGGCTCATCCATCAGCAGAATATCTGGTTTAATGGCCAAGGCGCGCGCAATGCAAAGCCGTTGCTGCTGGCCTCCTGATAAATCATAAGCGCTGCGTCCCAGCTTGTCTTTTACTTCGTCCCAAAGTGCTGCACCTCTGAGCGACTCTTCAACACGCTCATTTATGAATTTCTTGTTTTTTATTCCGTTTACCCGCAAGCCATACGCAATGTTTTCAAAAATGGATTTCGGAAACGGGTTCGGTTTTTGAAAAACCATGCCGACTTTTTTTCGCAATTCATCCACATCAACGCCTTTTCCGTAAATATCCTGCCCGTTCACAAGGCATTTGCCCTCTAATTTTATGTCCGGAATCAAATCGTTCATGCGATTCAAAAGGCGCAGGAATGTAGATTTTCCGCAACCAGAAGGCCCTATGAACGCAGTGACGCTATGCGTTGCCACATTCAAAGAAACGTTTTTCAGTGCATGAAAAGCGCCGTAGTAAAAATTTATGTCTTGTGTTTCCACTATATTCATTGCAATCCCTATTTAAACACTGCTTAGCTTAAAAATTAGCTTTTAAATGTTACATTTCGGTTAAGAAATTGTTAATGTTTGGAGAAATTCATCATTTCGTTGCTTTTTGCCTGAACCACGATTTTCAGGATTTTAGGATTTTCAGGATTTCGTAGAGATACATTGTAGAGACGCAAGCATTGCGTCTCTACATTTGCGATCACCTTACCGCTATTTTCAACGTTTGTTTGCCTATTTTTGCAATGTATATTCCGGGCGTGGTTGGTTTTTGCGTTCCTAGGAATGTGCCTTTGAGGGAGTAGTAATGCGAAGCTGCTGGGGTATAGGGTATGGGGTTTGGGGTATGGGCTATTGGCACTTCGCCGCAGGTTTGCACTACGTTGCCGTATATGAATTCGCAGATTTCTGCGCTTAACGCTATGCAGCGTCCGTCTTCTCTTTTGCAGAACATTGCATAGCCGCCTTCGTCGTCTTCCATTCCAACTATTGTTATGGAACGGTCGAGTGGCTTGTAGTTGTCTGCGGAAACTTCGTCGGTGATTATGGTGGCGGTGGCTTTTTGCGTTGTTTCTACACGTTTTGCCAACGCATAACGGGGCGTATGCGATACGCCCCTATCGACGTCATAATCGATTTTGACTTTCGCTTTGCCTTTCAGGACTTTTGCGTCGTCGGTTTCTTTTTTTACGGTGTCTGTGGCGAAGCCTTCGTAGGCTACTATTGAGTCCAGTATTTGCTGGAGGGCGGCGGTGTCTTGGAACACTTCGCTTGGGACTCTGAGCGTGTCGTTTTTGTATGCGAAGTCGGGGAGACCTGTCTCGAATTTGGGTTTTAGGTCTTTTTTGAGTATGGTGTAATTCGCTCTGTTGTTCAATAGTATGTAGTTGCCAAAGTTTGGGTCTTGGGAATTTATGTCGTAAAGGGCGGCGTTATCGCCTTTGTATTCTCCTGCTGAGGTGTTGTCGTTGAGCAAGACGAAATCAAGCTGGTCGTGGAGTTCGTTTTTATTTACGCTCGGTTTTGGGGACTGGTTCATTTTGTTGTATGTGAACACGCTGTCGCCAGTCCATGTGACGGTTATCGGTTTTTTGTCTATTGTGTATTGGCAGTTCTGGTTTCGCAGAACCACGTTGCCGGTCACCTTTGCGGTGGCAGTATAAGTTCCTGCGTTTGTTTGCGGGGTGCTGCTTAAAGTCGGTGCGTAGCCTTCTGCGGAAGGCTTTGGGCTTTTCGCTATTCCATTGTAGGTGTATTTGCTGTTGCAGGGCGGATCCCAGACAACATCCACGAAAGTTGCATCGCCTTCATATATGGTGAAATCATTGGTTGCGGTGCATTGATTGTAGTTTTGATTTCCCGCAAAAGTGGCTGTTACCCTATACTCGCCTGGATTGAATGGTATGTTTGCGCCAGAGTAGCTGTTGTTTGTGCCTTTATAGGAATATGTCACGGTTCCTGCGTTGACAGGTTTTGGTTGCGGAACAGATGGTTCGCCGCTTGAGATGAAGTCATCCATTTCTACCGAGCAATAGTCTTGTGCTTTGTCGATTGTGAAATTTGCTGTTCTTTGGCCTGAATAATTGTCATTTATTGGAAAAGTGGCAGTTACTGTGTAGGTCCCTGCTTCTGTTGGAGGTGTTTTATTATTGTAAGTACCTCCTCCGTTGATTGTTCCAGAATAACTGATGTCTGGAATTTCTGGAACCGTAGAATAAACTGGGGTATTTGGCTTATCACCATAAGCCCATTTCACAATGCTTATTGAGAAATTGAGTTTGTTTATTGTGAATGTAGCGAAACCTGAGTAACCTGAGTAATCTTCTATTCCTGTTATGGTGACTTTTGCTGTGCCGGCATTGACGTTATCGGAATAGCTTTTTGTGTAATGGGTATTTTCTGTAAGGGTGGTGTTCCCGTGAATTACGGTTATGCCGGGTTTTATTGAATCTCCGTTGTATGTGTAAGGTTGTTGAGGCGTTGCCATGGTTATGCTAATTTGCTTATTGAGTATAGGGTAACCTTCATTCTGCCAGGCAAATTTCTGCCAGGCAAATATTACCCAAGTATTTTGAAAGTCCCAGTTTACGTATGTGCTGGGTATTTTCATTGCAGTAGTTGCTCTAGGATTACCGATTGAGCTGCCTGTGATAATGGAATCTGAGTTGTAGTATGAGTTTCCTGCCGAGGTATTTGAGCCGCTTATGCCGCCGGAGTTGCCGTCTGTTGCCGTTACTTTTCCAACGAAGTAGGAGCTCGTCACCGAGCCACCGCTACCGCTTATGCCTCCGACATTGTACACGCCATGCACATTGCCTATGGCGTATGAATTTGATATTGCGCCGTCTGCGGCGTATGCAGCAACGGAGAGAAGGATTGCGAAAATGCAAATAATCATGTTTGCTCCTTTTGCGCCGCTGTGACGCAAGCTTAAATTAAATTTCAATATTTTCATATATTCCTCAATCTTTCAAGCACCTCACAGCAAACAAGTCAGACTTATAGTAGTCTTGCCTGCCGACGTTCTCGTAGTCGTAGTACATGTACCGGTGGTAGGCGTAGTCGCTATTGAACCCACTAGCAGACCACCAGTAGCCGCTATTGCCGACACTGTAGAAACTGCCACCCGAGTCGCCGCCACCGCCCGGCAGGGCCGAAAAGCCATAGTCATCCGTGCCAGCGATATAACCGCTAATTGTATACCAGCCACTCGTTGCCTTCAATTTCGTTCCTGCCGTTGAAGCTCCTCCAACAAAGTCCGTCAATGTAGTCCACTCAGCATCGCTCGGAACATGCCAACCGGAGGGACAAATACCACGATGCTTGGATGAAACTTGACTTGCGCAAGCACTGGAATTGCAACTCAAGTTTAGACCCATAGCTGCCGCCCAATCATATAAGCGACCGTAAGTATCGCAGTTGGATTTCAAATTACTGTAACATCTGCTGCCGTTCGCATTGTAATTCAAATTCTCCGCCATCCAAGTTTGTGTGCCAATTCTAACGGTATCATAGGCACTGCCGTCACGGCTATCCGTAAAACAATTTACGCAAACAGTCAAAGTGCCGCAACTGGCAGTCAAGCCAGCGATGCCGTCACAAGTTCCTGTAGCCTTTACATCGTATGTTCCAGCAGAAGGACTGCTCCAAGAAGGTTCGCCTTTCCAGCCTTGGTTCGTAAGCGAGCCTATGCTGCAAGTTACTGTAGGTGTAATCGCCATGCCTGCGACTGACTCTCTAGGTACGCTACACGAAAGTACAGGCATTGTGTTCAGCCTGCCGCTTATGCCACCTACATTGGCTCTGCCCCTTACATAAAGGCCCGCCAAGCCAAGATTGGTTATGCTTCCCTCATAAGCAACACCGAACAAGCCTTGCAAATCAGCATCGCTGTCTATGTAAAGCCCCGTTACAACCTTGCCGTTGCCATCAAATTTGCCTTTGAAATTGCTGGCAGCATTGCCTATGGGAGTCCACTTTCGCAAGTTCGCATTGCCGCTGCTCCAATTCCTCCACCCTCCTTGCACGCTTGTGTCGTTCAAAACGATGTTCGTGCCAAGCGTTATCGTTCTGTTCTGAAAAGTGGTGCCTCTGTTCACAACCGCCGCAAGCCCCGCCAACTGCTCGGCTGTGGTGATTGTGTAAGAAGTTGCGGTTTTGGCATTCGTGTACCAAGCGCTGTCTGCAGTGCCATTCCAATTTGTTTGGGCAAAGAGCAGAGCTGGGAACAGCAGAGCGAGGAGGGGGAGGTGGTTCATAAGGGACTCCTAGTTAGAGATTATGTTTAAAAAATCTTTTTTATCTTCTTCAGAATTTATATAAAAAATTCTTCCCCAAAAAGCATTTTCCAACACCACTATTTCTCCTGAACATTCTTCAACTAAATGTCTATCAATGTATTTCAAATATGTTTTTAAAAGTTCGCTGTAATCTCCTTTCTCATACAACGCTTGTGAACTGATAGTATACCTATGACTTACTAGTGGGAAAGGTTCTTCTGGTAAGCTATCGAAATCAGGTTGTACTCCTTGAGTGTTATATTCTTTTTTTGACATAGAAAACCACTTTTGCTTAAGATTATTACCATCAGGGCGATAAACTCTCGCATAATCACCCTTTCTAGCTTCGCCTTTGCATGAATTATTCATATTGAACTCCTACATTTCCCGGTTTTGTTTTCCTGCCAAAATTCCTGGGAATACGGAATAAGGCAAGTTCGCACCACTCGGCGCAAATTTCGTTGAAATAATTGTCTGAACATCGATAAGTGTCTGTTGCGCAACGGGCACATACCCCCGATGTTCCGATTTTCCCGATTTCTCATCACAATGTGATGCAATCCTGTAAATCCTAAAATCCTGAAAATCGGGGTTCCGACAAAAGCAATGTAATTGTGAATATTCCGGTAATCCTGAAAATTCTGTGAATTCCGGTTCAGACAAAAGAATTGTGCTATATAATGTTTTTTTAAATTTTTGCTGGGGGG
>WQTK01000333.1 GCA_009786285.1 Candidatus Fibrimonadales bacterium
GAAAATCCTCAAACACATATCCATATCGTCGCCAATTTGGGCTTCTATCAGGTAGGTATCCCTTTTTTCCCCGCAGAACAGTGTTACCACTATGTCCGAGACTATCTTTCCCAGCTTCCCTGATTTGGGATGCTTTCTTATGGACTCGTTAGGCTCTATTTTCACAGGGGTGTCCAATGGGTACCTCTTTTGAAAAAGACCGTTTATCAGGTGCACCACGGCAGGAGGGCTTGCCTCGGCCATGATGAACTTGAAGTTGCAGTCAAACGCCTGCGCCGTGCTCCTTTCCAGAGCCTCTTCTGATTTTTCTTGCATAAAAATTCTCCTCATATATCCTTAGACGCTTCTCGCAGGAAAAAAATCAAAAAAAGTGACATTTTAGGCGTTTTTTATGAAAAAATTCAGAGACAGGATAGCCCATCAATTGTTCGTGGGACGTTGCAACCGTCTCCATTGCCACGTCATTGCGCCACACCATTGCTGTCGGAAAATCGAAAAATCTGGGGTATGTGTCTGTTGCGCAACTAACAATATCGCCAAATATTCCGTAAAAACGATGAAATTGATCCTGGGCAATGCAGGCATCGTATTTCGCATTACCCAGACATCGTGGTTCACATTGCCCAGAAACGGGTGGTTGCAACGTCCCAAACGATGTTGGTTGCCCCATTCCGCAACGTCGTTTTGCCTGCGCCACTAATCAAACCAAAACTAGCCAGCCTGTTAGGGCAGACGCAAAGAAAAATGCGCAGCTCAAAAGACATAAAAACTGAAATATGGACGCAATGACAAAAGCTATTTTATTCACTTTTTCAAATACAAGCATACGGTAAAATACCAAAGAAATGCAAGCTATAAAAAAACCCGAAGATGAAAATATCATGTAAGCAATTCTGTTAAAATTTTCAAACAAGGTATTGTACGGAAACAGCAAATTGAACCAAAGCAAACATTGCGCCGCAAAACTGAAACAAAGAGGAAGTATCAAAGACAGCGCAGACATTTAAAAAACCTCGACAGATAATTTGGAATTTTTTTCCAGCAATTTTCGCTTCACTTTCTCTAAAAACTCTCGGGGAAGAGGCTTCGCAAAATTCTCAGCAGTCTCGCGAATTACGGAATAAAGCTGGACGCCGAGCAAGTTTTTCGGATTCTCATCGTAAATTCTTTGGACTATTTGAATATAATTATCAATTTCTTCGTTGCTTGGAATTTTGCAAAGCATGGTTTGTATCCGTAAAGGAAAGTTTGAAACGATAAATTTTAAATTCCTCTCCACTTCGGCAATGTCTATTTTCTTTTTCGGACGATTTATAAGTTGCAAAAAATCATCTGTGCCGGCATCGAGCTTGCCCCAAATTTCAGTAAAATATTCCAAGCCTTCCGTTATTTGCGCAGCGTTTGTTATCAGAATAAGCGGCGTATCGCAATACTCCCTTATAGCTTTGCATAACTCGACGAAATGCGGGTAAAGAGTTGGCTCTCCGTCGCCGCTCAAAGCGATGTCTTTTAGCTTGCGGTCTTTTTCATCAACGTCAAGAAAATATTCGGCAAGATTAGTTAATCTGTAAATAGAAAGCAGTTGCTTCAACTCGGAAATAATTTCATCCACGGTTGGCAAAACAGGTTTTGTGCTGCTAACCTGGCAATAAATGCAATCAAAAGAACACGCTCCGTTTGGCGTGCAATTTATTCCTATAGACAGTCCCTTTGCACGCCTTGAAATTACCGGATACACAAAATTTAAACCTGCAAACCTTCGGCTATGGTCTGCCCAGTACTTAGAAATTGACATACAACCTCAATTGAAACATATTCAAGCTTTCAAACCTCTCTCCTTTGGCTTCTTCCAAACCGGCGGCAATGCGATCTGTAAGTTGATGCTGGTAAGACAGTTCCAAAAAACGGGTTAAAGTAAAACGCAAATCCGCCGAAAGCTCTTCAAATACATAGTCTTTTAATTTTGCCTTTGGAAAAAACACCTCGCCAATAAGGTCTAAGGTAATGTATCTTGAAAGAGAAAGCCTTACGTTTAGGGAATTTTCCCAGCCGTAATCGTAAATATTATCAGTAGCCGCAGTGAACTCCATTCCCGTTTTGTTGCTGGGAATCTTCAAATTTCTTCTTATGGTTTGCCTTGCCGCAAAGCCTGTTTGAGCGGAAATATCCACGGAGTTGGAAACAAGCGGGCGCAAATTCAACCCAATGCCTTCTCCAATGCGAAGCGGATCAAATGAGGAACTCAGGCGAACTTTCTTTGTATTGGCAGATAAAGAATCTTCCTGCAAATAATGCTCTTCCGGAAAAATATGAGTCTTTAAGTTTGCTCTTGTGTATGGGCCAATCCATTCCAAAAACCTATACACAAAAGAACTTTGGAATTGCAGCAAATCCTGCGCAACGCTCCACTGGGCTTTTTGCATTTCTTCGTTTAGCCACTGCATATTTTCCCTTAAGTAAAGCTCGGTTAGCCAAAAAACTTTGGGAGGCGAATAAAGCATGCGAAGACGCAAGTCGCCAAGCGCATTTCTGGAGTTGCTTTTTTCACCATTTATCGTGCGCAATGATGTGTAGCTTGCCGAGCCGCCAAGCCTTAGCCCATAAGTCCAGTAGGAATTTTTTGAGGCGTTTATGCGCAATTTGTGCACTCCGCCTGCAACTAAGCGTCCGGTGCTTTCTTCAAAAACAAGCTCCACATGGTTTAACTCGCCCGGATTTACCTGCACTGTTATATAATTCAAAATAGAGCTTGCGTTTTCACCGCTTCTGGAAATTCTATACACTTGCGCTGGCAAAATCCATGTTTTAACATCATTTACCCTCTCTTGAGTCAAGCCAAAGCCTCTGCCATAACTCTCTCCGCTGTTAATTGCAAAAATTTCATAGCTCTCGGAAATAAATTCTCCGTCTTCATTGATTGTGTTAATAACAAGGCCGCCCCAGTCCGGAGGAATCAAGGTTGTTTTTCCTTCTTTCACTTCCACCAAGTATCCAAATCTTTTGTCTTCGCTGCCAGAACCCATAATAACCGTATATTTTCCATAAGGCACAATCAGGCGAAATCCGGGTTTGCCCACCCATTCCCTTCCTGTGTATTCTTTTGAAAGGGTATCTGTTTTTATAGCTACATATTCCGGTTCCAGCCGGCTTTCCGTAAAGCGGGGAACAAAAATGGCACCCTGTCCCATTCCTATAAAAGTTTCATCTTGATTCAACTGCTCTCCCAAACTAGGCGCAGTCCAGCCTTTGTCCTTATAAATATCGTGGAGTTCTTTTTCCTGGCTTTGCACCAGTTCTTTGCTTCTTTTTAAAACAACTTCCGAATCTTTTATCTCTATGCCGGGAAGCTCCGAAGACGGTATTGCAAATGCAATTGTCTGAACCACGATAGTTATAAATGCAAAGATAATAGCTAGTTGAAAGTTGAGAGTTGAGAGTTGAGAGTTCATTCAATCTCTCCGGGAGGAGGCAAAACTTCCATTTCAACAGGAGCTGGTTCCCTCGGTTTGCCGAGTATTGAAGCCATAACTGCGTCTATATCGGAAATGGCTTCGTTGTTTATCAATTCCAAAAGCTCAGACAAGCCGCGCACCACGTAAATTGGTTCCAAATTGCTAACTTTTTTGCGATAATCCCATTCTCTGCTCCACACAATTCTTTTTGTCCTGTTATCTTGCAAGTTCATGTTTATAGCCAAATGAGCGTACCATTCGTCCTGATTGTCGTATTCCTCCAATGCTCTTATGGTTCCGCTTATTGTAAAATCCGGTTCCTCAACATCTATGCTCCTTCTAACTTCCACAAACATTTTTGCGGCTTCCAAATGGCGAAAAAGCACATCCGATATCAAATATTCCGGTTTAACCGCCCACAGTTCATAGTTGTAATAATGCAACTGATACGGAGATTGCCTGTACACTATATTATTGCGGCGATACGCTTCTGCCACGTCAAAATCTTTTACCCTGATCGTGTATGGATAAGCAGCAGAATTTAGCATTTCCTTGGGTGTTGGCACGTAATCAAGTTGATAGTAACTGCTCTCTATAACTCGCGCAAAGCAACCAAAAAGCATTAAAGCTACCAAACCACTAACCACTAGCCACTTCATAACTCACCTCACCCTTTGCTGCTTTTCTTCGCCGCGAATCAATATAGACGGATTTTCTCTAGCCTGGCGGCTGATATCGTTAAAGTTTTCCATCGCTTCTCTTAAATAGCGAACAGTCACAGACAAATCTTCCTGATTGCGGTAAATAAGCTGGTCTCCTCTCTTTGCCAAAAGCTCTATGGCTTTTGCTGCGTCATTAGCGCTTTTTATCGCAGCTTCCACTTGCAAATTTTGAATTTTTTTGTCTGTGTGCGCAACCATGGAATCAAGCCTTGCGAGAACCTGCGCAACTTTGCTCTCTATGGTTCTAAGTTCCGTAACCGCAGCGTTTGAGTTTTCCAAAAACAAGGCTGTCTTGTTGGGAATTTCACTTATGCTTTTTGTGTTTTTTGCCAAAATTGAGTCCACATTAGATGTTATTTTGCCCAAATTAACGGTTGTTTTATCCAAATTCACGGAAATGTTCGCTAAATGCTTTTGATTTTTCTCGTCCGTCAAAGCAAGCAAATTATTCAAAATGCCTTCAAATTTTTCTGCGATGCTTTCTGCCTGCCCTGTGATTTGCTTAAGTCCGCTAACCGAAGACGCAATAAAGCTGCCCCTCATGGCATTCGGGTCGTTTGACGCTCCGCCGCTAAGCTCAATGCTTTTGAGCCCGGTCAAAGAAATTCCGCCGATTAGGTTTGCGGTCATGGTTGTTTTTATGGGAGTGCCCGCAGAAACCTCAAAATTCACCACTACCGCAGTCAAATCTTCGCTATCAACCTCCAATCCTGTAACTTGCCCCACAACTATTCCGTTCAATTTAACTTTAGCGCCCGGATTCAGGCCGTCCACGGATTCCGTAAAGCGGGTTTTATATGGAATGTATTTTTCCGTTATCTTTTTGCCAATCAAAAATGCCGCAGTACCCAAAATCAAAGAAAGCATAACCAGCACAAAAATGCCGAGCCTTATTCTTTCTGCTTTTGTAGTTTCCATTAAACTATCGGCGTGCCGGTTGTTTCTGTCAAATATCTAAAATCCATTAACAGTTGCCTGTATATGGGGCCAACTTTGCCATCGCCTATTTGTCGGGAGTCCAAGCTTATCACCGGAATCATTTCGGCTGCGGTGCCTGTTAGCCAGCACTCGTCAGAAGTCCAAATGTCAAAACGGCTCACAGTGCCGGAAATAACTTCAAAACCTCTTTTTCTCGCAAGCTCTGCGACCACTGCGGCAGTTATCCCGTCAAGAGATCCGCTATGCACGGAAGGCATGTAAATTTTTCCTTTGCGGGCTATGAACAGATTATCGCCTGTGCATTCGGCAACGTAGCCGAGAGGATTCAGCATCAAGGCTTCCTTGACCCCGGCCTGCACAGCTTCAATTTTAGCCAGTATATTGTTCAAATAATTTAATGACTTGACCCTCGGGTTGAGGCTCTCGTTATAGTTGCGGTGAGTGGCAACCGTTATTATTTTCAAGCCGTTCTCGTAGTCTTCCTTTGGATAAAGGGAAATTTTATCTGCAATGCAAATAACACTTGACTTTTTGCAAAGATAGGGATTAAGTCCCAAATCTCCAACTCCACGGCTTATTATCGGGCGAATGTAGCCGTCTCTTATGCTGTTTTTGTGGCAAGTTTTTATGATTATCTCTTCCATTTCCTTTTTGGAAACGCTTGGAACTAACGCTATAACCTTTGCGCTGTCAAACAGTCTGTCCACATGCTCGGTTAAGCGGAATACCATGCCGTTGTAGGCTCTAATGCCTTCAAACACGCCGTCTCCATAAAGAAAACCATGATCAAACACCGAAACCTTGGCGTTTTCTTTCTCATAAAAAGTACCATCTATATAGACATAAGACATGGCATCACTCGTTATTTGTTAACAATTCCTTCAATTTTCTCCTTAAGAGCTTCAGCTTCAAAAGGCTTTACCAGATAATTGCAAGCTCCGTTTTGGATAGCTTCAACAATCTTGGATTTCTCGGCTTCTGATGTTACCATCATAACCGGGATGCCTTTGGTTGCCGGGTTGCTTTTTATAGCCTTCAGACATTCAATGCCCGTCATATTGGGCATATTCCAATCCATGAGTGTTAGCTGGACAGCCGGATTTTGGCGAAGTTTCTCAAGAGCGTCTGCTCCGTCTTCCGCTTCTATCACGTCTGTATAGCCAAGGCTCCCAAGCGTATTCTTTTGAATACGGCGCATTGTAGAAGAGTCATCAACCAATAATATTTTCATTCTTTACCTCACTAAGTGAAACTATTTGTCAACCATGCTGACTTCCATGACAAAACTTCCGATATCAGTATCAAATGGAATACACATAACCGGGGCTTCTTTTGGCATATCAACAACATGCCCTTGGCCGCGCACTATGCTCGGCAAGGATATGGACAGATGCAATGTTTGCAAGTCTTTTTTCGCAAAACCTGTTATTATATTGGCTATTTCGCCAATGCAGTCTGCGACGCTTGCATTTAATTCCTTTATATCTTCTCCTAAAAATTTGGAGCATATCTTTAGAGCCGTGGCTAGAGGGTACGCCATAACAACGGCCCCCCTTACATCGCCGGAAAGCCCTATAACGCCTGAAATATCTGCATTGTTAGGTTCTTTGCGCAGGTAAAGTTTACCGGGCGTAACTGCTATGCCTACCATAGTCTTGAATGTTTCTATGGTTGACTTTAGGAACGGATTAATATGTTCAGCTTTCATGGGGTAAAATATAGAAAATTATTAAAGGTGCCCTTGACAAAATCTCTTTTTATTGCTATATTTGTATTACTTTTCTCTACGCCCTCATCGTCTAGAGGTTAGGACATGGGACTTTCAATCCCAGAACAGGAGTTCAATTCTCCTTGAGGGTAGTTGCCTAATATAGACCTGCACCTACACACCCTTTATTCGGATGGAGCCCTTGAGGTAGAGGCTCTTTTGAAATTGGCCCTTTCCAAGAACTTATCCTGTGTTTCAATAACCGACCACGATACTTTTGATGCCTATGCCACTGCGCCGGAAATAGCGGAGAGCTTGGGGGTGGAGCTTATTTCCGGCATTGAAATCAGCTCGGTCAACAACGGGAGAGACGTTCACATACTCGGCTATTTTTGCGATATTCAAAATGCGGAGTTGCGTGCCACCCTTGAAATTCAGCGAGAAAAGCGCAAAGACAGGGTCAGGGCGATTATTGAAAAATTATGCGGCATTGGGGTGAGCCTGAGCTACAAGCAGGTTGAGGAGCAATGTTTTGGAGCCAGCATAAGCAGGCCTCATATAGCTTTTGCTCTTATGCAGGCCGGGTATGTCAATTCTTTTCAGGAGGCTTTTGAGCGTTATTTGAAGGAAGGAGCAATAGCCTACTGCCCTCCAAAGGGCATTTCTTCGGAAGACGCAGTTTTTCTGATAAAAAAGGCCGGAGGGCTTGCGGTCATGGCTCATCCAGAATACACAAATGCGGATGAACTCATTCCAAAGCTTGCGGAATGCGGCATTGCCGGCCTTGAAGTTTATAATTACAAAACAGCGAAAAGCGTTAAGAAATACAAAAAGATTGCGGAAAAATACGGGCTTGTTGCGACTGGCGGAAGCGATTTCCACGGGGGTTCCGGCTTGATAGGGATGCAAAATTTGCCGTATTCGATAGTTGAAGAATTAAAGGCCAGGCTTGGTTCCTGAGTCGTTTTTCGCCCTGCGTACATTGCGAAAAAACTTTTGCAAAATATCTGCGCTTTCCTTTTCCATTAGGTTGCCAGCAACGGTACCGTTGCGGGAAGCGGCAAAAACGACCCTGGATATGCGGCTGTTTTTTATGGCGCCCCAGCACATGGGGCATGGCTCCAGCGAAACGTATAGCGTTGCGCCGTCTAGGCGCCAGTTTTTCAAATGTTGCCCAGCCTCGTTTATGGCCAGAATTTCCGCATGGGCTGCTGCGCTGCAAAGCTCTTCCATTCTGTTTTTTGCAGTTGCGATTTTTTCTCCGTTTAGCACAATAACCGCTCCTATCGGGGTTTCGCCGCATGCGGCAGCCTCTTCCGCAAGCTCCAGCGCCAAACTCATCCATTCACGGTCTTCAGGCGAAAACATTGTAAAAAAGTAGAATTTCTATTTTGCGCAAAATGTACCTTTCAATTAGCAAGGCTGCTGAAGTTTTAAGAGGCGGCGGAATAGTGGCAATTCCCACGGAAACTGTTTACGGGCTTGCAGGCAATGCCTTTGACGAAACCGTTGTAGCTAAAATTTTCGCTGCGAAGGAACGGCCTTTTTTTGACCCTTTGATTGTGCATATAGCGGAGTTTGGCGAGCTTGAAAGCTTGGTTGCGGAAGTTCCTAAGAACGCAATGCTCTTGGCAGAAAAATATTGGCCGGGGCCTTTGACTCTGGTTTTGCCCAAAAAAGAAAAAGTTCCTGATTTAACCACCGGCGGCATGCCGACTGTTGCTGTTAGAATGCCCAAAAAACAAATTGCAAGGGATATAATAAAACTTGCCGGGTTTCCGCTGGCGGCTCCAAGCGCAAATATGTTTCAGCATTTAAGCCCAACAAATGCAGAGCATGTTCTGGAACAGCTTGGCGGGCGAATAGACGGCGTTGTTGACGGGGGTGCTTGCGAAATTGGCGTTGAGAGCACAGTTATAGGCTTTGAGGGTGAAACTCCCGTAATATACAGGCCGGGCGCGATTACAGAGGAGATGATTGGATTTAAAACCACTCACCACTCGCCACTAGCCACTAGCCACCCATCGCCAGGATTGCTGAATAAGCATTACTGCCCCAGCACTGCGTTGTATTTGGGTATGCCAAGCGAGGTCCCGCCTAATTCCGGCTTGCTGGCTTTTGGGGAGTTGCCGGAAAATTCAATTGGCTTTGCGAAAATATTAAATCTTTCGGAAAGCGGAGACCTTATAGAAGCGGCTGCCAATTTATATGGGATGCTGCATAAGCTTGATTCTTTCGGGCTTAACAAAATTTTCGCCATCCTGCCGCCCCGAACCGGGCTGGGCAACGCAATTAATGACAGACTGGCTAAAGCGTCTTGCCATTTACTATATTTTGCCTGATGTTGAGATTTTTTATAGCCATATCTTTGCTTTTATTATCCTGTGGCAAATCGATAAATGTACAAAGCGAAAAATTGCCAAAGTATTCTTCTTATAAGGATGTTCCCGGAGTAACGCAAGAAGAAATACAAGCAATAGAAACTTTAAAGGGGAAAAAAGGTTCTTTTATTTATGGGATGAATGAAAGTACGGAAATTTTTTATGGGGACAACGATGAAATTCGTGGATATGCCGCATTGCTTTGCAGCTATTTAAGCGATTTGTTCGGAATGTCTTTTAAACCGGCTATCTATTTGTGGGATGATTTGGTGGAAGGGCTTGAAAATGGCAGCATAGACTTTACCGGCGAGATGACCGCTACGGAAGAACGCAAAAAAAAGTATTATATGACAAGCCCTATTGCCGAGCGTTCGATAAAATATTTTCGCGTAAAGAACTCCGATGCTTTTGATGAAATAGCGAAATTGCGCCCATTGCGCTATGCTTTTTTGAAAGAAGTCACTACGGTGGATGATATTTCTCCGTTTTTAAGCAAAGAAAGCGAGATATTTTTTGTTTCCAACCATCAAGAAGCCTACGATATGCTAAAAAGCGGCAAAATAGACGCTTTTTTTGAGGAAAATACCGCAGAGGCAACATTTAATGTTTACGGCGATATAGTGAATATGGATTTTCTTCCGTTGATTTACACCGGAGTTTCCATGAGCACTCAAAATTCGGAGCTTGCGCCTGTTATTTCTGTTACGCAAAAAATGCTGCAATCCGGGAGCATTCATTATATAACGGAGTTGTATAGTAAAGGGCACAGGGAATACATGACTCACAAGCTTTTCAGGTACAATCTTGACGAAGTTGAGCGGGAATACATACGTGACAATCCGGTTGTGCGTTATGCGGTGGAATATGACAATTATCCCATGAGCTTTTACAACAAGCACGAAAAACGCTGGCAGGGAATATTTTTAGACGTGTTGGCTGAGATGGAAGCGTTGCTTGGAATATCCTTTGAGCCTGTGAATAAACCCTACACCGAGTGGCCGGACTTGCTTAAAATGCTTGAAAACGGAGAGGCGTCAATTATATCCGAGTTAATTTACTCAAAAGAAAGGCAGAATGATTTTTTGTGGCCTAAGAATGCGATTTTGCAGGATAAATACGCCCTTTTGTCAAAAGAGAGCCTTCGTGACGCAAACATCAATGAAATTTTGCGTATGAAAGTAGGGCTCGCAGAAGGGACTGCGCATGCGAATCTGTTTAAAACATGGTTTCGAAGCCATCCTGATTATGTAGAATATAAAAGCACGCAGGAACAGTTTGAAGCTTTGGAAAGAGGCGAGGTTGACATGGTGATGGCGAGCCAGTACCTATTGCTTTATTTGACAAATTACATGGAGCTTCCTGATTATAAAATCAACATTTTATTTAGCAATTCTTATGAGTCGTTTTTAGGGCTTAACAAAGACGAGGTTGTTCTGCGCTCCATTATAGATAAAGCGCTTGAGCAAATAGATAAAGGCAAAATATCCGGGAAATGGATGCGCAAAACTTTTGATTACAGGGCAAAGATAGCGCAATCCAGGCTGCCGTGGCTTATAGGAGTGTCTGCTTTGCTGTTCCTTGTGATTATTCTTATGCTTATTTTGCATCGCAGAATTTTGAGCGAGGAAAAACGGCTGGGACTCTTGGTGAGCGAGCGTACCGCAGAGTTGGATGAGCAGCGCAAATTGCTTGAGCACATTAGCTTAACAGACCAATTGACTAATATACCTAACAGACGCAATTTTGACTGCCATTTGAATTCGGAGTGGCGCAGGGCCATAAGATATAAATTGCCGCTTAGCCTGCTGATGATGGATGTAGACAGATTTAAATTGTATAATGATACTTACGGTCACCAGCAGGGCGATATCATTTTAAGGTCGGTCGCAAAATGCATTGAGAAAATGGTAAAGCGTCCGGGAGATCTTGTTGCTCGTTGGGGCGGCGAGGAATTTACCGTATTATTGCCTAATACTAATTCTGCCGGTGCGTTGGAAATGGCCGAAAGCGCGCACGCAATTATAAGGAAATCAACCGAGGTGACTGTGAGCATTGGCGTGGTTACGCTAATTCCCGGAAACTTCCACTCAATTGACAATTTTATTTCCGCTGCGGATGACGCTTTGTACAGGGCTAAGGAAATGGGCCGCAACAGGATTATTGTGGGAACTATTTTCTAGCCGCTTAACCGGAGTTTTCTATATTACCTCTATGCCAAAAGATTACGCAAAAAGCAATCGCAAGAGCTTGGACATGGAGCAGCTGCAGGATCTGCGTTTTACCATGGTTATGGAACTTGGGTCAACAAAGGTTACCGTAAGGGACTTGCTCAACTGGCGAGGCAGCCAAAAAGACCAGAAAGACGGCTCGGTTATAGAGCTGGATAGGGTAGCTGGGGAAAACGTTGACTTGCAGATTAACGGCAAAGTTATGGCAAAAGGCGAAGTTGTGGTGATGAACAACCATTTGGGATTCAGGCTTGTTACGCTTTTAAACCCAGAAGAAAGGCTAAAGAATCTATAATGAGCAAAGTTCGCAAATTTCCAAAGTGGCATGTTCCGCCGCCTATAATACATATTCTGGTATGGATTTTTGTTTACTTGGTTCCTGTGGTCTTGCTGCCGTCTGAAACGGAGAGTTCTTGGCATATTCGCTACAAAACTACCTTTCCGTTTCTTGTGACGCTGGTGTCTTTTTATGCGAATTACCTCTATTTAATACCAAAATTTCTTTACACAAAGCGAATAGCTCTTTATACGGTCATAAATTTGGCCATGTTTTTAGCGATGTCTTATTTAATAAGCATATGGAAAAGCTATGTTGTAGTAGCCGGGATTATAGCTCCGCCTCCGGAACCTTCAATTCCATTCGGATGGCTGTTAAAAGGCTTGGCTGGCCTTGTGTTTGTGAATGGCATTGCCATATCTGTTCGTTCAACTTCGCTATGGTTTCACTCGACTGAAAAGATGCAAAAAATGGAGCTTGAAAATGTGCGTTCCGAGCTGTCTTTTTTAAAGATGCAAATATCGCCGCATTTCCTGTTTAACACGCTCAACAATATTTTAACCCTTATAGATGAAAACAAAGAGCTTGCAAAACAGTCCGTGCAACGGCTCTCAAAGCTGCTTCGCCTTGTTATTTACGACTCGGAAGCCAATTCTGTTACAATAAAACAGGAAGCGGAATTTTTGACAAATTATTCGGATTTGATGAGGCTTCGCTACGGCCCGGAGCTTAAATTCAATTTGGAAACAAACTTGAGCGAGCCTGACGCTCCCATAGCGCCGCTTTTGCTGATTCCCATGCTGGAGAATATTTTTAAGCACGGCATAGGGCCTTCGGTGGCGAACAGTTCCATAAGCATAAAAATAACTTCCGTAAAGGGAAAAATTACTTTTGAAAGCTCCAACTCATATTTCCCAAAAACCAGCCAAGACAAGAGCGGCAGCGGAATAGGCATTGCCAATATGCAGAAAAGGCTGGATTTGCTTTATGAAAGACGCTATTCTTACGATTGCAAAATTGTAGGCGGAAAATATATAACAAAACTTGAATTGCAATATGAGCCACTCAATTGAAATACGCAAAGCCAAAGAACACAATCTCAAAAGCATAGACATAAGCTTGCCCAGAGATTCTTTTGTGGTAATCACGGGAGTTAGCGGTTCCGGCAAGAGCAGCCTTGCCTTTGACACAATTTTTCAGGAAGGCCAAAGGCGTTATATAGAGTCGCTTTCAGCGTATGCCCGGCAGTTTATAGGCACAATGAAACGCCCGGACGCAGAAAGCATAAGGGGAATTTCTCCCACAATTTCCATAGACCAGAAAACAATAAACCGCAACCCTCGCTCCACGGTTGGAACGGCAGTTGAAATCTTTGACCATTACAGGCTGCTTTTCGCAAGGCTTGGCACGGCGCATTGCCCAAAGTGCGGCAAAGAAATAAAAGCGCAAACCACGGAGCAAATAGCAGACAATGTTTTCCAGGAAAGAGCGGGGCAGCAGGCGATTGTAATGGCGCCAATAATTCGTGAAAGAAAGGGCGAATACAGAAAAACAATCGATGAGTTAAGGGAAAAAGGATTCGCAAGAGCGAGAATAGACGGGACTCTGTATGAGTTAGGAGTGGAGAGTGGAGAGTTGAGAGTTGAGAGTGAAAAGAAAATTCCGGAGTTAGCTCGTTATGAAAAGCATTCTATAGATGCAGTAATAGATAGAATTTCAATTGAACCTAAAAATAGAACCAGATTTACGGAAGATTTAGAACAAGCGTTTAAAATTAGCGGAAACAAACTAGTATCATTCATTTTTACAAAACTCTCAACTCTCAACTCTCAACTCTCAACTGAATACACAGTAATGAGCGCAGATTTAGCTTGCGCCAAGTGCAGCGTTTCGTTGCCTGAAATTGCGCCAAGACTTTTTTCTTTTAATGACAAACAGGGTCAGTGCCCAACTTGCAAAGGGCTTGGTAAAAGTTACCAGATAGAGGTTTCAAAGCTAATAAACCCGGAACTTTCAATAAAAGATGGCGCAATCATGGCAAGCACGGCAGAAGGCAGGCTTATTTTCAGCGACATTGGCCATGCCGAATACAAGGCAATTGCCAAAGACCTTTCCGTGCCTTGGAAAAAGCTGCCGGAAAAAGCGAGGAATGCGATTTTGGACTTGATAATTCCTGTTCTTCAAGGGCTTTGGGAGCAGTGGCACATTCATTTATTGCAAAGATATATGCTAATAGAGCCGTGCGGCGAGTGCAAAGGAGAGCGTGTTTGCGCAGCGGCAAGGGCTATGAGATTTCACGGAAAGGGGATTAGCGAAATATCTTCTCTTTCTGTTGATGCCTCTGTGAAATTTTTTGAAGAATTGAATTTGAGCGAAAAGGAAAAAAGAATAGGCAGGGAAATTTTCAGAGAAATAAAGGGCAGGCTCAGTTTTTTGCAAACAGTGGGGCTTGGATATTTAACGCTGGACCGGGGCTCTGCAACGCTAAGCGGCGGCGAAGCCCAGCGCATAAGATTAGCCGGGCACGTGGGCGCAGGCCTGCAAGGCGTTCTCTATGTCCTTGACGAACCCAGCATTGGCCTTCACGCAAAAGACAACGAAAAGCTGCTGGACATCCTGGAAAAACTAAGGGCTCAGGGCAACAGCCTGATTGTAGTGGAACACGACGAAGAAACAATTCGCCGAGCCGACTGCGTAGCGGACATAGGTCCCGGAGCAGGCAGCGAAGGCGGCGAACTGGTAGCCATAGGCACAGTAAAAGATTTGCAAAAAAGTCCAAAATCCATAACAGGCATGTATTTAAGCGGAAAACGAAAAATTGAAATCCCCAAAAACCGCCGCCCTGTAGGGGCGGCTGCAAGGGGCCGCCCCTACGGCGGCCACAACAAAATCACAATCACCAATGCAAAAACCAACAATTTAAAAAACATAACCGTAGATTTTCCATTAGGTGTTTTAACCGCAGTAACGGGAGTCAGCGGCAGCGGCAAAAGCACGTTGATAAATCAAATCTTAAAAAAACAGCTTGAAAACAGAACCGCAAAGGGTATGGAGCACATAGACAAAGTTATAGAAATAGACCAAAGTCCGATTGGCAGAACGCCTCGCTCAAACCCAGCCACTTATACAAAAATTTACGATGACATCAGAGGCCTGTTCGCAAGCCTGCCTGAGAGCAAAATAAAAGGCTTCACAAAAAGCAGGTTCAGTTTTAATATACATGGCGGAAGATGCGAAAAATGTTGCGGAGCGGGTGTTATAGAAGTTGAAATGCAAATTTTGCCGAATGTGCAAATAATCTGCGACGAGTGCGATGGCAAGCGTTTTAACGATGCAACGCTTGATATCTTTTTCAAGGGCAAAAATATTTACGACGTTTTGGAGCTCAGCATAAACGAGGCTTTGGCATTCTTTGAAAACCAGTCGAAAATAGCGAAGCCCTTAGCCGTTTTGCAGGAGATTGGCCTTGGCTATGTGAAGCTGGGGCAGCCGAGCACAACGCTTAGCGGCGGCGAGGCGCAGAGGATGAAAATCTCAACCGAGCTTCGCAGGCCCGGTACCGGCAAAACCCTCTACCTTCTCGACGAACCTACAACAGGTCTTCACTTTGAAGACATTCGTTGCTTGCTGGAATGTTTGCAAAAGCTTGTGGACAAGGGAAACACGATGATTATTATAGAGCACAACCTAGATGTGATAAAATGCGCAGACTGGATTATAGATCTTGGCCCTGGAGCCGGCGAGCATGGCGGCTATGTGGTGGCAGCAGGCACGCCGGAGCAAATAGCAAAATGCGAAAAGTCATGGACAGGCAAGTTTTTGAGAAAGGTGGTGTAGAGAATTTGTATATTCCTCCATATGACAGATAGACTTTGCAAGCATTTAACGGCTGGCTTTGCCGGCTTGATTGCTTTTATTACTTATGCTATAACTATGGCGCCAACCGTTAGTTTTTGGGATTGCGGAGAATTTATAGCCAGCGCCAATACCCTAGGCATACCGCACCCTCCGGGTACCCCGTTTTTTGTGTTTTTTGCCAGGGTTGTAATAGTCATGCTGCCTATGGTGGAAGAAATAGCGAAAAGAGTTAATTATATATCCGTTTTCACATCTGCGGCAACGGTTTACGTAATAGTGCTTTTTTGCTGGGACTTGCTGGCAAAGCTCTCCAAAAACGTTTCAAGGTTTATTTTGACTGCGGCTTCGCTCTGCGCAGGGTTCTTGCTGATGTTCTCCGACACATTCTGGTTTAATGCGGTGGAAGCCGAGGTGTATGGCTTTGCCATGTTTATAGTGATGCTCGTTTCTTACCTGGCTTTGCTCTATTTAGACAACAAAAATGACCGGTATTTGGTTTTCATATGCTA
The DNA here is from genome assembly GCA_009786285.1 of Candidatus Fibrimonadales bacterium. Taxonomy (GTDB): domain Bacteria; phylum Fibrobacterota; class Fibrobacteria; order Fibrobacterales; family Fibrobacteraceae; genus Fibrimonas. The sequence goes on from WQTK01000333.1 coordinate 16,075, forward strand.
CTTGGCGTTCCTCGGCATTGGCGTTCATCTATATACCCTGATGACCATTCCCGCCATATTTATTTTGCTTCTTTTCGCAGACGGAAAACCTTTGAAAACCCTTGTGGAAAAATGGCCGCTGTGGATTACAGGCACTGTTCTGCTATCGGCGGTTTATGCCATATCAAGCTTTATAACCTGGTCCGTTATTTTGATGCTTGTTTTGCTCGTAGCCTGGCTTGCGACCAGGAATAAAAACATTGGGCTTTCGCTGGCGTTTACGGTGGTGGCTCTAATAGGATTTAGCACGCATCTCTACATTCCAATTCGCTCGGAGCTAAATCCCATTATAGACGAGAACGACCCGGAAATAAACTTTAGAGACGACAATGGCAAATTGATTTTGAAAAACTTTAACCCGACAGGAAAAAACTGGCGCGCTTTTTACGATTACCTTGAACGCAAGCAATATGGCTCCGAAAGCATGATAAGCAGGGCCTTTTACCGCCGTGCCCAGTTGGACAACCAAATTCTTGTGTTCCCGCACATGAGCTATGGCGGCTACCAGATTGCGCAATATTCCCCATTTAAGGTTGGCCAGGTAAGCTATTACCAAAAAGGCTATTATTCCATAGACCCGGACGGGAATGAACCCCTTGTGCGAGGCTCTTTGAAGTTTCCGACTCTTATGATGAGCATAGGCGAAAATGAGCTTGCGCAGGCAGCTATATTCCTGCTTTTCAACGGGCTTTTGGTTTGGATTATATTCATCTCCTTCAAAAGAAGCAGAGCCATTGGCATTTATTTGGCCTTGCTCTACGGCCTTTGCTCCGCAGGCCTTATATGGTACATCAACTTTTCAGACGGCACCAAGCCTGAAAGACGCGACCATAGAGCGTGGGTTGGCCAAATGGAAGAAATTACAAGAGAGCTTTCCAATAAAGGAATGATGACAGTGTCTCGCATCCCGGATCCGAACGAGCTTTTAAATATTCAGCGCATGATTTTAAAAGACCACTCAAATGGCGCGAAACCTAGCAAGCACGAGCAAAACCCTGCATGGCAAAACTGGGCTAAAATACAGGCAGCGATTAGATCCGTTGGCTGGCCGGCGTCTCTTGCGTCTTTGCCGGACCCTGTGCATTTGGAAGTTAGGGATAGGGATTATTTTTATTCTCCGGCGTTTATATTTATGTCTTTGCTTTACGGGCTTGGCATAGGGCTTTTGCTTTTGAGCATAGCGCAAAGAAAGGAGAGTTTGCTAAAGCCCAGCGGAATAGCGGTTGTTTTGCTTTGCGGCGCGGTTCCCCTGTTTGCAAATTACAAGGAGCATAACAGGGCAAACTTGTGGGTGCCCTGGGATTATGCGTATAATCTGCTGATGAGCTGCGAACCCAATGCCATACTTTTTACCAATGGCGATAACGATACTTTCCCGCTTTGGTTTGCGCAGGAAGTTGCCGGCATTCGAAAGGATGTCAGGGTTGTGAATTTGAGCCTTGGCAATACGGACTGGTATATAAAGCAAATACTGGATAACCCGCCTGTTCTTAAACTGAGCTACGACAAAGCCGGCATAGACAGGGAATTTGCGCTTAATGAAAATAATTTTAACCACGCTTCGCAAAAGATAGACTATTGGGTTAATTTGGCCGAAGAGAGAATTCCAAAATTCACCAAGCAAATTGAGAATTTGAACGCTCGCTTGGGCTATGCCGAAACCGCTGCTGATTCTGCGGAAATAAACGCTGCGATGGATAAGTTAAAACCATATCTTCAAATTTTCACTGCGTTAAAGGAATGGGGCACACCCCGCAGAGGCGGCATTATGCAAACCCAATACAAGCTTGTGATAGATTTGGCATTGAACAATCTTGACAAGCCGCTTCATGTTTCAACAACAGTGGGGCTTTCAAACGCTGTTGGCTTGGACAAATACATGGTTCAAAAAGGCATGGTTTGGGATTTGGTGAAAGGGACGCTTGCCCCGGTTCGCAAAGACAGCATTGATGTGGAAAGAACCGCTCATCTGATTGACAATGTGTTTAAATTCAGGGGGCTTGGCGACGGCACTGCATACATAGACGAAGAAACAAGGCAGCTTCTTTTGATTTACAATAATATTTACTCGCGCCTTGCCATAGCAATCAACGACACTGAAAGAGGGCTTCGCTATGTGGATCTTGGGATAAAGCAGTTCCCTGAAGAATGGCGCAATTATCTTGCGGCGGCAGAGTTGCTTAGAATGTCCGGCAACAAAGCCAAAGCAATAGAATACCTGGAAAAAGGTTTAGAAGAAGTTTCTGCTGGTTTTGGCAGTCAGTATTTGCGGCAAACGCTAGAAGCGTTAAAAGGCAAAGAATAAAAGGAGGGTAACATGGAGAGTGTAGCGATAACAGTGCTTGTGGCTTTGAATATAGCCACTATCGCATTCTTTTTGCTTTACGGGCGCAAGCGCGAAAAAGCACAAAAAGAGAAAGTAAAAAAGCTTCTTTGCGAAAAGGACGAGCAAAATCGCATAGAAACTGAGCAGGCGGTTTACAAAGCCAAGTCAGATTTCTTAATGAAAACGAGCAATGAAATTCGTTTTCCGTTAAATGCCATTATGGGCTTTAACGATTTGATTCTGGATAAAAAGCACTTGGATGAGGATGTGTTTGAGAATGCGTCTAAAATACGCGATTCCAGCGCAGCCCTCTTGGGCATTATAAACGATATTTTGGATTTTTCAAAAATAGAAAGCGGAAACCTGGAAATTGTTCCCGTAAAATACGAGCTTACAAACCTTATAAACGGCGTGATTTCTTCCAACATAATCAATATGGAGTCAAAACCCATAAAATTCAATTTGGAAATAGATCCGGATTTGCCGGGCAATTTGTTCGGGGATGAGTTCAGGCTTAAGCAGATCTTTAACAACATTCTTTCCAATGCGTTTAAAAACACAAAGAATGGAAATATTAAATGGGACATAAACTTTGAGCGAGATGGCGGCGATCTTTGGTTGATTTCAAAAATACAGGATTCCGGCGTAGGCATAAAGAAAGAAGATTTGAAGAATTTATTCTCAGACAGCATGGGGCTTGTCATTACAAAAAAAATAATAAATATGATGGGCGGCACCATAGACGTTGAAAGCGAATATGGCAAGGGTTCTCTGTTTACCATTAAAATAAAGCAGCAAATTCAAAGCGAAACGACAATAGATAAAAAGATTATAGATGATTTTAAAAACTTTGACACACTTGCCAGCAAAGATGAAAGAAACGCCAAGCCGGTTTACAATCAAATGCCATATGCCACTGTTTTGCTGGTTGATGACATGGCTTGGAATTTAGAAGTTGCACAAGGGCTTATGCGCAGATACGGAATGAAAATAGACACTGCGCTTAGCGGAAAAATAGCCGTAGCCAAAATGATGAACCAGAGCACAAAATATTCTGCGATTTTTATGGACTACATGATGCCTGAAATGGATGGCATGGAAGCCACTCGCAGAATAAGGGAACTGGGCACTGAATACGCAAAGAACATTCCGATTATAGCCTTAACGGCAAATGCGTTGGCAGATAGCGAAAAGGCATTTTTGGGAAGCGGTTTTAACGATTTCATGAGCAAGCCTATAGAAGCTATGAGTTTGGATGCGATTCTGAAAAAATGGGTTATGGCAGAGAGCAAGTAAGGATGAATTTAAGCATAATAATTCCCGTAAAAGACGAGGCAGAAAATTTGCCCGAATTATTTGCGGAAATTATAACCGTCGTAGGGGCAGACCTGGAAATCATAGTCATAGACGATGGTTCCAGAGACAACACATGGGAAGTATTGCAGAATTTATCCAAGCAATATGATTTTTTGAAAACAGTGAAATTTCAATACAACTGCGGAAAAGCCGCTGCGCTTTCGCATGGTTTCAGCATGGCAAAAGGCAAGTACATAGCAACGATGGACGGCGATTTGCAAGACAACCCTGCGGAAATACCTGAAATGCTGAAAATGCTTGAGAACTCTGATTTGGTGAGCGGCTGGAAAAAGAAGCGGCATGACCCTTGGCACAAAACAATCCCAAGCGTATTTTTCAATTTGGTTGTTTCAATTGTGTGCGGTCAGCGTTTGCATGATTTTAACTGCGGATTAAAGGTGTATAAGGCTGAAGCAGCAAAAAGCGTTAAGCTTTACGGAGACTTTCATAGGTTTATTCCTCTTATGGCAAGCTGGAACGGGTATAAGATTGCCGAGAAAGTCGTTGAGCACAGAGCCAGGCGGCACGGGGTTTCAAAATACGGAGTTTCCCGCTTGGTGTCTGGTTTTTTGGATTTGCTCACATTGATGTTTTTGCACGAGTTTGCTATTAAGCCTTTGCATTTTTTTGGCACGCTTGGCTTGCTTGTGTGCCTTGCGGCATCGGTTGTTTTTGGATATTTCGGTTTTGAATGGATTTCTTCGGGAGAATTAAGGGTTCGCCCCTTGCTGGTTTTGGCCGGCTTTGCTTTTGTTTCCGGCATTCAGTTTATGTCTCTCGGACTGTTGGGCGAGATGTTGAATTCCAAATTGCACGCCACTTCCCCCCCTTCCATCGCAAATACAGAAACAGCGGAAAAATAGTGTATAGAAGCACGGTTATGCACCAGGTTGCCATAACTTCCATTTTGAAAACATTAAAGAACAGCCATATTACAATGACTAATATCCAGTGCTGCCCGCTTGTTATGAACATGGCGGCTAAAGTATCTCCTGCGCCTCGCAACGCTCCTGCGTAAACGACAATGAATGACGCTACGGATACATATATCGCAGCCAGGCGAATCATGGACACGGCCAAATTGCGGGACTGCTCCCATTCCGGGCCGGGAGAGTGCGGAGAGAAAACATTGGCCAGAACGCTTGGTATTCCCACGAAAAGCACAATTATAATTCCCGAATAAATTACGCCGACTTTTATGCCTGAGTATATTGAACGGTTTGCGGAAGCGAAATCCCTTGCTCCTATGTATTTTCCCACTATGCTGGTAGCTCCTATCTCCAACCCGATTAAAGGTACGTAGGCCACCATGTCCCAACTGAACATTATGCTTGTAGCGGTTGCCGCCACCAGGCCTTGGGAATCAAAGGTGAGTATCATGGCTTGGAAGGCGAGCATATTCAGAAATATTTCCGTGCCGGACGGCAGGCCTTTTTTTATAAGGGTAGAGGAGATTCTTTTGCTGAAGCGCCAGCATTTGTTCGTTGAATATTTTTCCCTGTATTCCTTACTGAAAAATTTGGAAAGCAAAACGCAGAGCGCAGCGAAATTTCCCGAAATAATGGCAAGCGGCGCTCCGCTGATATCTAATCTTGGAAATCCGAACTTGCCGAATGTAAAGCAGTAGCTGAGAAGGAGCGTTGTAACGAGGCCGGCCAGAGTTGCGGTCATAACAGTGCGGGTTCTTCCGAGGCCAATAAAATAACAGGCGAAAGCGTGGCGAAACATTGTGATTATTGAGCCGTAGAGCAGAATGTCAAAATATTGTATTTGCAAAATTCTTTGCCCAGCGGATACGCTAAAGGAGCTCATAAACATATGCGCTGCTGGCATCAGTGCGAGTGCGAGAGGGTAGCTGCATATTGCTATGATTGTAGCCTGCGCAAGCACAAGCGAGCATCTGGATGTTTTTTGCGCGCCCAGGTTTTGCGCAACCATTGCTGTGGTGTAACTTATAACTCCGTTGAAGAATGTTATGGTCACCATTTCCATTAGGCCGCCGGTCAAGGCGGCGTTCATATAGTCCGAGCCGAGCTTGGAGAGGAACATTCTGTTTATAAAAACCAAAAAAGTATCAAAAGACATCGATAGCACCATAGGCATCGATATCATCAGCATTTCCTGAACTCCGCCTTTGCGCAGATTATCTTGGAAAAATTTCATTGCGGAGTTAATGTAGAAAATTTGCTGAATGCGGACTCTGGGTACTTTTTAACCCAGTCTGCGTTTAGCGGCTCTTTTAAAAAACGATGCTCAACGCTGTTGTACCAATGCACTATCCGTGTGCTTGGCAGCAGCATTTTATTCAGCCTTTTTGCGGTGCCGTTTAAAAAATAATGTCTGCAAACTTCCGGGCCAAGAGGATAAAAATAGCTACTAGGCAAAACTTCCATAAATTCCGAGCTTTTGTTCTGCGTTATGTTTTGCAAAAGGTGAGTGCCAAGCCTGTATCTTTTAAGCCTTTCTTTTTCCGGCATTGATTTTATGGTTTCAAATGCTTTTGCTATTATAGGGTTTTCGGCTTCGCTTGCCAAAACGGCGTTGTTTGCGGACTGGCTGAAGAACCCTTCGGTTTTTCTGAAAATTTGCTCTCCGCTTGGGCAATAAGTGCAAAAGAATCGCCAAGCGAAGCGAAGGCCGCACGCCATGTAGGTGAACGGATTTATTGAGTTAAACAATTCTCTTGGCAGGGCAACGGTTTCTGTTCCGCAAAAGCCTTTGAAGCGGAGCAAATCGTCAATGGGCTTCACAAAAACTGTGTCTGTGTCTAGGTAAACGCCGCCGTATTTATATAGTATGGCCAAGCGGAGCAAATTCGCCTTTGAAGCCGGGCTTTTCAATTTGCCGTAAAGCTCTTTGTCAATTTCAAGTTCTGCGAGGTCAATTAATTTGCATTGCGCATAGGGGCAAACAAGTTCACAGTCCGAATAAATGATGATTTCATCGGGTTTTTGCGCATATAACGCCGATTTAACGGCAATTTCCGCACTCCAAGGGAAATTTTTTCCGAGCCAAATGAAAAATATGCGATTGGGAATCATTTTCGGATAATTTAGAAAAATGTTTTCTAAATTCACTTCATTGGCACAGTTAAAAACAGGCCTTGCGCCACGGCTTGCTGCTTTCCATGCTCTTTTGAACTGGAAAAAGGGTCAGGGTTTTGTGCAAGACAATTTGCAAAAGACTTGCGAAGATTTGCCGCAAAACGATAGAGCTTTGGCTTATGAAATAGCTCTTGGCACTTGCAGGAATCTTGAAGATTTGGACAAAAAGCTGCAAAGTTTAATGCGCACGCTGCCCGAAGAGCCTTGCAGGGCAATTTTGGAAATTTCCCTTTACCAGTTGCTGTTCACAAGAATTCCGCCATATGCCGTTGTTAATTCCGCAGCCGATTTAGCCAGGCAGCTTAATTCAAATGTGAAGTTTGTAAATGCTGTTTTGAGAAATGCTTTGCGAAAAAACTTTGCGAAAGCAGAGAGCAAGGCGCCTCCGCAATGGATTAGAGTGAACCTGCAAAAGACAAGCGTTGAAGAGCTGGGTTTGCAGGGAGCGAAAATTCTTTTCAACAAATTTGTTTTAATTTCAAATGCGGGAAAATTCTTAAAAAATCCATTATTTGAAAAAGGTTTTTATTCGTTTCAGAATCCCGCTTCTTTTTTCGTGGAAAAGATGTGCGAAATAAAGCCCGGATATAAAATCTGGGATGCTTGCGCTGCTCCCGGCGGCAAAACAGCGATGCTTGCGGAGGCTAATCCAGATGCGTTTTTCGTGAGTACGGACAACAGCACAAAGCGAATTGAAAAACTGTTTGATTTGCAAAAAAGGCTTGGCTTGAGCAATGTTGGCATAGCGTTAGCAGATGCGCAAAATCCGCCGTTTTCCGAATGTTTTGACATAGTTATAGCAGATGCGCCCTGTTCAAACATGGGAGTAATTTCAAGGCGCCCTGAAGCTCTTCACAGAGAAAATTCTGAGCTTCCGAAAAAGCAGCTCGCGATTTTGCAAGGCGCGGCAGCGGCTGTTAAAAAAGGTGGAGTTTTAATTTACTGCGTATGCAGCCAGGAAAAGGAAGAGACTCAGCATGCAATAGATGGGTTTATTTTGGAAGATTCCATATACACAGATATGCCGGATGTGGACGGATTTTATGTGGCGAAGTTTAGAAAAAGTTGAGAGTTGAGAGTTGAGAGTTGAGAGTTATATATTTGCGTTGTTAGTATCTGCTAATGCTTTTGCGCAGACTTTTTCGCTTGAGGCAGGCGGCAATTATTTTTTTGGGGATTTGCGGCGGGAAATACATCTCAGTCCATATGGCGGAGTTGGTTTTGAGTATGGGCTTTCGGAGTGGCATAGCGGTTATATTCAGGGTTCGTACAGTTATTTGTTTTTGAAAAAGAATGAGGATTTTCACGGGTTGCATCAATTTGTAGGCAGGGCGGGAGTTGGATTTTTTGAATATTTTGGCGTTGGGGTTAGCTTGGCCGGTGTAAGAGGCAGGGACAAGACATCGCAGGCAAAAAATTATATGCTTGCCAGCAGCGAGTCTGAATTTGGCTGGGATTTTCGTTTTAAAATATGGTACTTGGTGCTTTATTACGACATAATTTGGACTGCTCCGAAAAACAGCCATTTGCTGCAACTCGGAGCTAGCTTTTCAACCCCTAACCTCTAACCTCTGGCCAACACCCCATAAAAGTCCACTCTAAGCTCCTTGTGGTCTTGAATTCATGGCAGGCAAGGGTGAACACGTCCAAAGCAAAATGCAGCCGCCAGGATTTGCTGAACTTGGACACTCCGGAATTCACGATGCTTGTGTCGGCTGCAAGTATGGCGCTAGGCTCGCCGCTCGCAACCTCGTAGCCTTCGGGAAGGCTCTTCATTAGAAATTATCGTTTGGATTTTCAGAATTTTTTAATTTGCTATATTACACCTGTTTCAGGGAATATTCATTTCATTCCTTCACTTCACCCTGAGGCATTTGTTTAGATGAAAATTTAACCAAGGAGGCTTTATGCCCAAAGTCGTTGTTTTTAGAAACAAGCCGGAGAATCCTGTGTGCTTAACTCCGCTTCATATGTGCTTGGAAAATTATACACAGTTTGAAATTGATAATTTTTCAAATAGCACTCGTATTAAAATAGCCAAGGATAAAGGACAAATTCGCAGTTTTATAAAAGACGCTATGAATAACATCAATTTGGGGAAAAAAATGTTGCTTGGAAAAATTGGCAGCGATTTAGCTCAAAAAATTTACATTGAGACAAATATTGATTTATTGGCGTATAATCTTGAGTTGCGCTCCGTTGATATAAGACATATATTTGATAAACACGGCAATGAAAAAACAGAACGTTTACGAGGGCAACGTGCAGTTACTATCGATGATGTGCTTAATTTTACAGACATTATTTTAAATTTTGATAGCGTCAAATTAGATGAAAATGATGGTTTGATATTTGAAAAAAATACAAATGAAAAGGTAAATGCAGTAACGCTTTACACAACCGGCAATAAATCTTTGTCATTAAAAACAATGTGGATAAATAAAAAAAAGGAGGCCTAGGCCAAGCTTCTAATGCTAGCAAGAGCCTTAGAAAGAACGTTCAAAACGACTTGGAGACGGCCTCCATTAGCAAATATAGAAAAACAAGCCTCTACCCAAAGGTCTTTTCGAGTTTGAAATTAGGCTACCTAACCGCTATTTTCACCACCTCGTTGCCTATTTTCGCAATGTACAGTCCTTTTGTGTGGACTGGGATTTGGCATAGGGGCTGAAAATTTTCAGCCCTTACGGAATGTATCAGCTTTCCTTGCAGATTGTACACTTCCACTTTCGTGTTTGTTGGCACATTTTCAAGGATTATTGTGTTGCCTGTTGCATACGTGCGGATTATTTTGGTTGTGCCACCTAGTATTTCAAAGTCTTTTATCACCGTGCCGCCGTAAGAGTTGATTCCCACGACTGTCACACGGCCGTTGGCTGCTATGTTTGTTTCGTATTCCAGCCTGTAGTCTGTGAATTCAGTGAGCAGGGTGCCGTTGCAGGTGACTGTGACTTGTGGCTTGATTTGCCCGCCTGTGTAGGTTTGTGCGGGGATGTTTGGTATGACACAGTTGGAGATGTGGGGTATGTTGCCGGTGACGATTAGGAAGAGTCCTGTGTTGTCGTAGGATATGCTGTAATTTGAATTGGTTCGTGTTCCGGAGAGGGTGATTATATACATTCCGCTTTCGAAGCCGTTGAATGTGTGTGTTATGGTGGTTGTTCCGGCTAGGGCATCGCCTGTCACGAGTCCGTTGTATGCGAGGGAGTCTTGGAAGCTTGGCATGGGTTCGGTGAGGTCCATGGATATTATTTTTGGGTTTAGCGTGATGGTGAGAGGTTTTTGCGTGATGTTGGCTGTTGGGCTTGCGGTATTCAGCACATAGTTTGCAGCTTGCACGCCGCTCAAAGTGGCGTCTATTGAGACTGTTTTTGCTGTTCCTATGTTTTTGTCTGCGAAGTTTGCGGTTGCGGTGTATGAGACATCGTCTCCGTCGATTATGCCGTTAATGCTGGTTATTGTGGCGTTTGTAGTGCCGTCATAGATTTTATTTTGTACGCTGAGTGTCAAGGTTTTTGGGATTATTTCGAATGACAAGTTTTCCGAGAATCCTGCCAGTTCTCCGATTCCAGTTATGCTCACCGTTCCTGTTCCTATGTTTTTGTTTTCGCCGTAGCTTAGGGTGTAGTGAACGTCTTTGCTTAATGGAATTCCGGATTTGAGCTTGACCGTAGGTTCTGGGGTTATTTGGCTTCCGGTGTATGTTATTTGAGAGGCGATAGGTTCTGTTTCTGTTTCCAGCCCGGATTGCAAGTTTTTGAGGTATGGGTAGCTTCCTTCGCCGTTTACCATAGCCCAAGTGTTGTCAAAATCCCAGCCTACGAATGTTTCCATCTTTTTGAGGCCATCTGGTGATCTGGCTGAGCCTAATCCTGTGCCACCGCCTAGCGAGTTGTAGTACACGGAGGTAATCGTAGAAGTCATGAGGTTTCCTCCGCCGAAAATGCCACCGGAATAAGCCCGAGCATAATTCGGGGCTGCTACTGCAGAGGCAGAGATGTTACCGCTGGCATAGCTATTGGTTACGCTGGCTGTGTTATTTGTCCAACCGACCAGGCCGCCGGAATATGAACTATAGCCTCTACTCTCTTTAGAGTTTGTAGCAGAGATGCTTCCGCTTGCATAGCTGTTGTCTATGCTGATGCTATAGGCACGACCAACCAAGCCGCCGGATAGAGAAGTATAATTAATGCCTACTGAACGAACCTGACATTTTTTGGGTTATATATAAAGTCTATTGCATTTTCTATCCAAATCATCAGTTCATAAGAGAGCG
>WQTK01000334.1 GCA_009786285.1 Candidatus Fibrimonadales bacterium
CGTAAGTATTGTAAACTTCTATGCAATTGTATGATATCCATTACGAAAAATACTCCTATTTTATTATAGATAATTCCTTGTTATCCTTCATTGCCACCCCCATCCCAAAAAAATTAAGTATAATCCTCAATAACAAAAACCAAAAACAGGAGCTCTCCCATGGAAACCCGCCACATAACCCAATTCATCGCACATTGCAAATACCAAAAAGGTCTCAACAACAAGACCATCAAAGCCTACAGCATCGACTTACGCCAATATTCCGCCTTTTCCAACGACAAAATCGAAAAAGAAGTACTGATAAACTTCATTGAACACCTTCACAAATCATACAAACCCAAAACGATAAAGCGAAAAATAGCTACCTTAAAGGCATTTGTCAACTATCTCTACTTTGAAGAAATCATTGAACACAACCCTTTCTCAAGGATAAAAACAACATTCAAACAGCCGCTAATCCTACCCAAAACTATTCCGCTCAATGATATAAACAAAATATTGAAATGCGCTTATGCCAAATTTAACCACACAGACAGCAAATACCAGCGAAAAACGGTAATGCGAGACATAGCCATTCTGGAACTTCTTTTCGCAACGGGAGCACGGGTATCGGAGGTTTGCTCGCTTAAAGTCGAATGCATTAGCATAAATGACGGATATATTAAAATTTATGGCAAAGGCTCAAGGGAGCGGGTTATTCAAATTGAAAACAAAGATGTAATAAAGGCTCTTTTGAATTACGAAAAAGCGTTTTTCAATTCCATAACTTCAACCGGCTATTTCTTTATAAACAAGCTCAACAACAAAATATCGGAGCAATCTGTGCGATTCATGGTAAAAAAATACGCTAAAATAGCGAATTACAATAAGAATGTAACGCCTCACATGTTTCGCCATTCTTTTGCTACACTGTTATTGGAAGAAGATGTGGATATACGTTACATACAAAAATTGCTCGGACACAGCTCAATTACGACCACTCAAATCTACACTCATGTATCAACAGCCAAGCAAAAAGAAATCCTAGCTGCGAAGCATCCGAGGAATAAGATTAAACCCCACGCTGACCAGTGAGCAGCAGCCTCCTTTAAGAACCGCAAACAAAAGCCAGATACGCCCAAATATTACCGGATTTTTCTATATTTACACTATATTTTCAACGATAAAACGGAGTTTTTGCCTATTTATCAATGAGGTGGAATATGTTGGATATTATAAATCCGCTTTATGCAAAGCCTGATGCTGAGATACTTGTCGAGCTTGGTGGCATGTTAAAGTAGAAGCGAATTGCCAATAACTTAACACAACGCGAGCTTGCGAAAGCCACAGGCATATCCAAAGACCAGATTTCCGAAATTGAACGCACCGGAAAAACCACGCTGGCAACCTTCATTGCTATTTCCAGGAAATTCGGACTCTTCCATGGCTTTGTTTTCCTTTTTGCGATTGATAATATAGCCATTTGGCAGGCGAAAGCCTGCCATCTTAGTTTATAGGGGGTGGAATGAATTGTATAAAGTAAATTTTGAAATGTTTATGGGCCTCCAGTGGCAATTTCTATATTCCCCTAAAGAAATGCCAACGAACCTAGACATAGTAATAAACGGCGCGCGCAAGCACAACTTAAAAAACATTACCGTTAGCATCCCTAGGCACAAAATAACGGTAATCACAGGCGTTAGCGGCGCAGGCAAAAGCAGCCTTGCCTTTGACACGTTATTCGCAGAAGGCCAACGCAGATTTTTGGAAAGCCTCTCAACCTACGCCCGCAGATTTCTTGGCAAAATAGACAGAGGCAGCGTAGATTCCATTCACGGGCTTGCGCCCGCAATTGCAATAGACCAGCAAAGCGCAGCCAAAACCCCCAGAAGCACCGTTGCAACATTAACGGAAATCTACGACTACTTTCGCATAATGTGGGCACGGCTTGGAACTCCGCATTGCCCAACGCACAATAAACCATTGCAAAAATACAACGCTTCGGAACTGCAACGATATTTATTCAAAAATTTCAAAGATATGGTTTGCATTTATTCCAAAAACGAAATCCTGGACAGAGTTCCATTAACCGAAAATAATAAATCCAGACTGCTGGACTCAATAGAAAAAGCCTATGCAGAAAACGAAGGAAGAATAAAAATCTCCGTAGAAAACAAAACCGCTTGCTACTCAAGCTTCCCAAGCTGCCCTGACTGCGACTTCAGTTTGAAAAATCCGCTTGACCCGAAAAACTTCAGCTTCAATTCTCACTTTGGAGCTTGCGAGCGATGCCAGGGACTTGGCGGATTATGCCCGGAGTGCAACGGCGAACGATTGAAGAGAGAATTTTCAGCGGTGAAAGTAGATGGCAAATCCATAAGCGATGCCTGCAAACTGTCTATAAGCGATGCCTTTGAATGGTTCGGAAATTTGCCGCTGAACAAAACACAAAAAATAATAGCAGACCCTTTGTTAAAAGAAATTCTCGGCAGGCTGGAATTTTTGATAAATGTGGGAATTTCGTATTTGAGCCTGGACCGCAAAGGCGAATCTTTGAGCGGCGGCGAAGCTCAAAGGCTGCGGCTCGCCGGGCAAATAGGCAGCGGCTTGGAAGGCGTGCTATACGTGCTTGACGAACCGACAATAGGGCTTCATCAAAGCGATACGAAAAAACTGCTGAACACGCTCTACAAACTGCGAGACTTGGGAAACACCATTGTTGTTGTGGAGCACGATTTGGAATTTATAAAAGCCTGCGATTATGTTATAGACTTAGGCCCAAAAGCAGGAGAATTCGGCGGCGAATTAATAGCAAAAGGAACTCCGAAAGAACTCACAATAAAAAAATTTCCCAAAAGCACCACGGTTAAGTATTTAACAGGAAAAGAAAAACTGTCTGAAGACGTTCCCCTCTTGGGAGGGGTGCCCAAAGGGCGGGGTGGGCTATTTGAGTTAAAGAATCTCACTAAGAATAATTTGAAAAATATTTCTGTGAAGATTCATTTTGGGGCTATCACTGCTATTTGCGGTGTTAGCGGTTCCGGGAAAAGTTCTTTGATGGAGTGTATTTATGAGCAGAAGAAGCCGGTTTGCCTTGTGGATCAAACTCCTATAAATTCGAGCCCGCGCTCTACGCCGGTTAGCTATATGAGCATTTTGGATAAGCTGCGGGAATTGTTCGCCAAGCTGCCGGAGTCTAAAATTCGCGGTTATGATGCGGGCCGTTTTGCTTATAATAAAGAGGGAGGGCGTTGCGAGGCTTGCGAGGGCAGGGGATATAAGCTGATTGAGATGCATTTTTTGTCTGATGTTTGGGAATTGTGCGAGGATTGCAACGGGCGGCGCTATAACAATGAGACTCTTAGCGTTTTGTGGAACGGAAAAAGCATAGCGGATATTTTAGATATGCAGGTGGAAGTTGCTTGCGAATTTTTTAAGAGTATAAAACGAATAGAAAAGCCGTTGCAAATTCTGAAAAGCATTGGGCTTGGATATATTAGGCTTGGGCAAGCTACAATCACTATGAGCGGTGGCGAAATTCAGCGCTTGAAACTTGCGGCGGAGCTTTGCGAATCAAATGCGGACAATACGGTTTTTCTTTTGGACGAGCCTAGCACAGGTTTGCATTTGCAAGACATTCAGCCTTTGTGGAACCATATGCGCAAGCTTTCAAACGCCGGCCATGCGGTTGTTTTTGTGGAGCACCACCCGGATATGATCAAGCTTGCGGATTACGTGATTGAGCTTGGACCGGAGGGCGGCGAAAAGGGCGGGTATTTGGTGCAAAACCATCGCTAAGCCCCATTCTTATTGCCTACCCCAAGGTTATTACAGTCACGCCAATTTGGATTTTTTGCTCTGGAGTTACGGGGCTTTTGCGGTCTATTTGCTCGCCATCTATAAAGGTGCCATTGGTACTGCCAAGGTCTTCTACGAAAAAAGCCTCGTTTTCAAAGGAAATTTCGCAATGTTTTGCGGAGACAAATTCATCGTCAAGGCATAAATCGCAGGAAGAACTGCGTCCTACCAGCAAACCCGTTTCCGGGATTCGCACGGTTTGCCTGTCCTCTTCCGGGTATAAAACTGATACACTTAAAACTGCCATCTGCCAGATCCTTGAATAGATTTTAGAGATAATATAGTAAAATGCTGATTAACTCCGCAGAACTAGCGGAAAAACGCAGCCATATATAGCGGCAATGTTACTTTGTTGCCGGCAACGCCCAAATTACCTGTTATAAACTTAATCCCAAACGGAGGTTTAAACTCCTCCAAAAATTTATTCAAAGAAATAGTCGCATTGTTGCCGGATTTTACCTCAACAGGAATAACGCTTGTTTTTTGAGTCAGCAGAAATTCTATTTCTTGAGCGTTGTTTTCCGGCTTGTAAAAATATAGAGGAATGTTTTTTTTACTCAAAATATCAGCTATTAAATTTTCATAAATTCCGCCTTTTGCAGGGCCTGAAAGAGAATTTTCCATTATTGCCTGCTTCATTTCAAAGCCATACATAGCCGTCAGCATTCCAATATCCATAAGGTAAATTTTAAACCAATTTCCTTTTGAATATGCATTCAGCGGAAAAACAGGCAAAGAAACGTTTTCGCAAAATTTTATCAACCCTGCGTCTCTAAGCCATTCAAGGGAATTTTCATATTTTCTCGCAGAACCGCCTTTTTCCACAAGCGAAAATTGAAATTTTTTATTCTCTTTTGCTAATTGCTTTGGAATGGACAAAAAACTGCTTCTAGCTTTTGGCTTTTCCGGTACAGAAGCATATTTTGCAATATCATCCAAATAACTGGCTAAAATTTTTTGCTGAACTTTATGAACTTCCGTAAAATTTCCTGTTTCAACAAAGGTTTTGACAACTTCGGGCATTCCGCCAACAATCATATATTCCTTAAGATATTTGAACATAGTTTCGTTCATGTCAAAAGGAACTTTCTTTTTGTCCAAATAAAAACTTTTAATATGTTCTATTAAATTTTTATCAATCCCCTTTGCCCATAAAAACTCCTCAAAATCCATGGAAAACATATCAAGTTGCATCTCGTACCCAACAGGAACAGAAGCGAGTTCTTTATAAGAAATGCCGAGCATGGAGCCGGAAGCGATGCAATCAAATCTGGAGTCTTGTGCCAAAAATTTTAAAGCAGTTCTTGCTTGCGGGCATTCTTGAATTTCATCCAAAAATATAAGAGTTTGATGTTCTATGAGCTTAAAATTTATCAAGCGCAGAGACATACTTTTCAAGATTTCATCCGCAGATAATTCTCTGGTAAAAATCTCTTTTAAACCAGGGTTTTCAAAAAAATTCAAAGTTACAGCGCTTTTATAACATTTTTTCCCGAATTCTTCTATAATATGTGTTTTTCCAATCTGTCTGGCACCCTTCACCAACAGGCATTCTTTGTTTTTAGACTTTTTCCAGTCCAAAAGCTGACTTAAGATTTTTCTTTCCATAACAATGAAAATAGAAAAATGCATATTTTCGGACATTGAATTTTGAAAAAATGCATATTTTTGGACATTGAATTTTGAAAAAATGCATAAAATCCTCAAATTGGCAATGATTTTTTTACATTACCACAATGATTATCCACCTTGACGAGTGCGAGAGTACGCATAAATTTATGCGGGAAAAAGCTACAGAGCTGCCGGCATGGGCTGTGGTAGTTGCGGAGTTTCAGTCCGGAGGGCATGGGCGGCATGGAAGAGCGTGGATTGCGCCCAAAGGCAAAAACCTGTGCTTTAACATTCTTTTGCCAACAGAAAAGCTTGAACCGGAGCTTTACGCGCCAACAACGCAAATAGCGGCCATAACCTTGGCAAAAATGCTCCGAAAAATTGGAATTGAGGCAAATATCAAGTGGCCTAACGATATTTTGGTGAACAAACATAAAATTTGCGGAATAATCTCGGAATTTATTTGTGAAAAAATTTCAATCGGCATTGGATTAAACGTGAATACCGAAAAATCAGATTTTGCCGACCTTGACCGCCCAGCTACCAGCATATTTATTGAAAAAGGCGAAATTTTTGACAAAAATGCCATTTTACAAGAATTTTTAACCGAATTTAAAGCCAATTTTGAAGCTTTGCGGGAAAAAGGGCTGTTGCCTTTTATAGAAGAATGGCGAAAAATGGGCTGTTTTATAGGATATAAAGCACGAATCGGCTACGAAGAAGGGACAATTGAAGCGGTTCAGGACGATGGTACTTTGCTTTTTAGAACGAAAAATGGCTTAAAAACAGTCTGGAGTGGAGATTTGGAGATATAAACCTTGACATTTGCCAAATTTTTTTCTATATTTTATGTCCTATTTGATGCTTGATAGCTCAATGGTAGAGCAACCGGCTGTTAACCGGTTGGTTCCAGGTTCGAGTCCTGGTCAAGCAGTTACCGCATCATTTCAACAATGTTAGGTATGTTTTTCCCAATCACCGTTTCCTTTTTATACAGCCTGCCCGTGCTGTCATAATGAAATTGCTCGCCTAAAAGCTCGCCTTCTTTGAAATTCAAAGAATCTTTTAGAATGCCGTTTCTGTACCAGTTTCGCCAAGGGCCTTCCTTTTGTCCTTTTTTCCAAAAGCCATGAACCAAAGGTCTTGGGCTGTCTTTAAGATAGTCCGCAGAGCTTCGCTTTGTCCCGTGCTCGTAAGTTTCTATTCGCAAATACTCGCCGTTGCCCAAAGCTTTGCGAATTTCGCCGTGAATTCTGTTGTTTTGCCAAGAAGTGTCTTCAAAAAAACCGGTGCCGTCTATGAATTCTGTCTTGTCAAGCACATTGCCCGCTTCGTCATAACGTGCCCACTGGCCGTTTCGCATACCGGCTATCCAATGTTCCGCTTTGCGCAATTTTCCGTTGGCAAAATACTCAACCCACAAGCCATTTCGCAAGTCGCTTTCAAACCTCCCGACCTTGTGCAGAGAGCTCCCCGGATAATAAGACATGAATGTTCCGTTTAGCTTTCCGTTTTTGCATTCCTGGTAAATCAAAACTTTGCCCTCGTTTGAGCGCGATTTGAAATAGCCTGTTTCGTTTGCCGGGTGGCAGGAGTTTTCTTCAATCACAACATCATTGTAAATTTTTTTCCAGATTCCGACTGCGGAATCGTTTTTGAAAAATTGCTCGCCGATAATTTTTCCGTTTTCATCAAAGAAAAGCCATTTGCCTTGTTTCAAGCCTTTTTCATAAAAACCTTGCATATAAGGAACTTTTTCCTTTGAAAAAAAAGTCCATTTCCCTTCTCGCAATGAATCTCTGTAATGGCCGCTTTCCATTATAAAGCCCGTTGTGCTCCACTTGCGGTAAACTCCGCTGGGAACTCCGTTTTTAAACGGCATCTCTTCTGCTTTTATTCCGTTTCTGTACCATGAATAAAGTCTTTCTTTTTCGCCGTCTTGCGAAACTTCGTAGGCTGTTTTCGGAGCGTTGTTGTCAAAAACCTCAATGATTTCCAAACGGCTGGGTTCACAGGAAAAAAATAATATGCCAGCCATTAGCCATTTGCCACTAGCTACTAGCCACTTGCCATTTGCCACTAGCCTGTCTAAAAATGCCGCCATCCTTTTGCCTCAAGCTATTTTTCATAAAATTAGAAATTTAAGAAATTTGCGCAAATGCATAAATATGACTTTGGAAATTACCGCTTGACAAGCCCGTTGAATTTTTCTATATTTGCAAACCTATAGTTTATGGCAAAGGAAGGCGTTCAGGACATTATCGCAATAGACGGACCTAGCGGAACCGGCAAAAGCACCACGGCAAAAATGGTAGCTGGGGAGCTGGGCTATACGTATTTGGACACCGGAGCCATGTATAGAGCGGTAGCTTATTTAGTTGAGAGTGGAGAGTTGAGAGTTGAGAGTGTTCATAATTCTTCGCTAAATCTCTCTTTTGATAATAATAATCATATTTTAATTAACGGCGTAAACAGGGAAAGCGAGATTAGAGACCCGAAAATAAGCGCTGTGGTCAGCAAATACAGCGCAGTACCGGCTATCAGGGAAGCCTTAACCGCACAGCAAAGGAAATTTGCGTCCGAACACCCTTGCGTGCTGGATGGGCGCGACATTGGAACGGTTGTGTTCCCAAACGCAAAGCACAAGTTCTTTTTAACCGCAAACTACAAAACACGTGCCGCCCGGAGGCTGCTTGAACTGCAAAACGCAGGCAAGGCAGAGGGACAAACCGAGGAAAGCGTGGAAAAAAATTTAAGAGCACGAGACAGAGCAGACTCAACAAGAGAAATAGCCCCTCTGGCCAAAGCTCAAGACGCAATTGAAATAGACACCTCGCATTTAACAATCCAAGAACAGGTTCAGAAAGTTTTGCAAAGCGTTGGCGAGGCGGCGCGTTGCAACAACTCTTTGAACGCAACCCACAAAGGTTAAACATGTCAAAACAGACGTTAAAAACAGGCTCTCAAGAAGATTTAGACGAAATCTTGAGCGCTGAACAGGAAAACAAAGGCTTAATCGCTCCGGCCAATTCTATGGAGGTATATAACAATACCCTGAAGGATTTCAAGGAAGAAGTTGTTATAGAAGGCATAATCCGCCAGGTTAACGATTTGGAAGTCTTTGTAGATGTCAAGGGAAAATCCGAAGGCATAATTCCCAGAGAAGAATTCAAAGAAGGAGAGCCTATATACGTAGGTTCGAAAATTGAAGTCTATATAGACAAATTCGAAAACGATGACGGACGCTTGGTTCTCTCCAAGCAAAAAGCCGACTTCCTGAGAATTTGGAAACAGGTTTACGAGTCTTACGAGCACGGCGAAGTTGTGCGCGGAATTCTTTCCCGCCGCATAAAGGGAGGCGTGGAAGTAGATTTGTTCGGCATTCCGGCGTTCTTGCCCGGTTCGCAAATAGATCTCCGCCAAATCCCGGACATCAATGTTATGATTGGCCAGGAATATGATTTGAAAATTATCAAAATCAACAAAGACCGCAGAAACATAGTTGTAAGCCGCCGCGTTGTGCTTGAAGAAGAGCGCAACAAGCAGAGAGGCAATGTTTTGGATACTCTTGAAAAGAACCAGGTTCGCAAGGGCATTGTCAAAAACATCACCGAGTTCGGCGCATTTATTGATCTTGGCGGCGTGGACGGCTTGCTGCACATAACCGATATGAGCTACAAGCGCATAAACGATCCTAAGGAAATAGTGCAGCTTGGCCAGGAAATTGAAGTTGTGATTTTGGATTACAACGATAAAAAAGAGCGCATTTCTCTCGGCATAAAGCAGCTTCATCCACATCCGTGGAAAGATGTTTCCGAGCGCTATCCGGAAGGCGTGAAAGTAAGAGGCAAAATCGTTTCTGTTACAGATTACGGTGCATTTGTCGAGCTTGAAAGCGGTTTGGAAGGCTTGATTCACGTTTCGGAAATGTCTTGGAGCGCGCATTTGCAGCACCCCAACAAACTTTTCACAGTTGGCCAGGAAGTTGAAGCCGTTGTTCTCAAAGTTGAAGCTGAGAACGAGCGCATTTCGCTTGGCACCAAGCAGCTTGAAGCCGATCCGTGGGAATCCATTGAGAGCGAGCTTTTGCCGGGCGCAAAGGTCACGGGCGAGGTTCGTTCCATTGCCACATTCGGCGCATTCGTTGAGATTAAGGAAGGCGTTGACGGCTTAATTCACGTGTCTGACATGAGCTGGACAAAGAAGATTGAGCATCCGAGCGAGATGATTAAGAAGGGTGACAAGGTGGAATGTGTTGTGCTTGCGGTTGACAGCGAGCGCCGCCGCATTTCTCTTTCCATGAAGCACTTGGAAGATGATCCGTGGGATAGCGTTGAGAACGATTTCCAGGTTGGCGCAGAAATCAAGGGCAAAATAATTCGCCTTATCGATCGCGGCGCAGTTCTTGAGCTTGTTCGCGGCTTTGAGGGTCTTGTTCCGGTTTCCAAGCTTGGCACGGATTACATAAAAGTTCCTGCGGAAGCCTTTAAGCTTGGCGATGAAGTTCCGGCCATAGTCACGGACTTGAACCACAGCCAGCGCACCATTGGTTTGTCTGCTGCTGACTACTTCAAAAACCACGGCGACGAGCTTGCCGCTTGGAAAGAAGCGCACAAGCCCGGCATGAACGCAACGGAAAAAGCGAAGAAGAAGGAGAAGAAAGAGAAGAAGGAAAAGAAAGAGGGCAAAGAAGAACACAAAGAAGAGCCTAAGGGGGAAAACGGGTAATTTTTAAAAAAATTACCCGTGGGGCGGCTATGGGATAGCCGCCTCTTTTTTAAGTCTAAATTTAGGAATTGATTCCCAAATTTTGTATATTTATGCTTATGGAGACAATTAAACGCTTATTTCAGGCAAAAATTGAAGCCAAATTGAACAAAGGCAAGGTCCTTGTGCTTTACGGTCCAAGACAGGTTGGCAAAACTACACTTGTGAAAGAAATCCTAAAAAAGCATAGCTCCGGCAAGGGTTATTTTAACTGCGAAGAAATTCTCGTAAACGAAACTCTTTTAAGCATGAATTCCAGTAGA
Source organism: Candidatus Fibrimonadales bacterium (assembly GCA_009786285.1). Classification (GTDB taxonomy): domain Bacteria; phylum Fibrobacterota; class Fibrobacteria; order Fibrobacterales; family Fibrobacteraceae; genus Fibrimonas. The sequence goes on from WQTK01000334.1 coordinate 10,479, forward strand.
ATGTTCAATTATTTTTCTGGAAATGAAATCATCGCTTTAGACGAAGCGCAGTCCGTTCTAAACATTGGCAAGGCGCTAAAAATTTTAATAGACTCGCACCCAGAGCTTAATATTATAGCCACAGGCTCATCATCATTTGAGCTGGCAAATGAGGTTAGCGAGCCTTTAACAGGCCGGAAATATGAATTCTTTTTGCCTCCAATTTCCTTTGAAGAAATTAAGCATAATTTTGGAAATGCCGCTGCCATTGAAAATATCGAGAATGCACTTATATACGGTTCTTATCCTGAGATAGTGACTACAGCGAATAATGAAGAAAAACTTGAAAAATTGCGCTTGCTTGCCACAAGCTACTTGTACAGGGATGTGCTTAATTATAACCGAATAAAAAATCCAGATTTATTGATGAAAATTTTAAAATCACTCGCGCTGCAGGTTGGCAATGAAGTTTCGCCAAATGAAATCGCTCGCTCAATTCAAATAGACAGAAAAACCGTTCTTAGCTACATCTCCTTGCTTGAACAGGCTTTTGTGATTTTTAGGTTGCCGCCCTTTATAAAAAACCGCAGGGACGAAATTAAAAAAATGAGCAAATATTATTTTCACGATAACGGGATTTTGAATGCTCTTGTAAATAATTTTTTGCCTTTGGAAAATAGAAATGATGTTGGTGCGCTTTGGGAAAATTATTTGGTGTCTGAGCGCAGAAAATTCAACGAATGTCACAATTTAAAGCCCAATTCTTTTTTTTGGCGAACTCATTCCGGCAACGAAATTGACCTTATAGAAGAGGCAAATGGCGAGCTATTTCCTTTTGAATTCAAGTATAACTCAGAAAAATTCTCCAGAGGCGCACATTCTTTTGTGGAAAATTATAAATCAAAAGAAATTCAGGTTGTAAACAAGCAAAATATATTTGAATTTCTCCAAACTTTAACTAAATCTTAACAGAAACTTAACATTTGAAAGCTAAATTATGCTCAGATGAATAAAAAATTGACTCAAAAAATTGCATTTTCTCTTTTTCGCATTCTCGGCTGGTTTGTCGCAGGCATTCTTTTGTGCATACTCGGGTTTATTGTCTATAACGGAATTGGCGTTATAAGCCTGGAATTTATTTTCGAGGCTCCTAGAGACGGAATGCTCAAAGGCGGAATTTTCCCTGCCATAGTCGGAACTTTTTGTTTAATAATAGGAAGCATGATTGTCGCTTTTCCACTTGGAGTTATGTCTGCCATTTATACAAACGAATATGTTAGAGACGGAAAAGTTTCCAGATTCATACGGATGATGACAAACAACTTGGGAAGCATACCATCCATAATCTTTGGCCTGTTCGGAATGGCGCTTTTTGTAAACGCAATGAGCTGGGGAGATTCCATTATTGCCGGCTCTTTCACCCTTGGCCTTCTTGTGCTGCCCCTGGTAATTCGCACAACCGAAGAATCATTGCGAATGGTTCCGGATTCTCTGCGAGTGGGAAGCTACGCCTTGGGAGCTTCAAAATTGCAAACTATAAGATATGTGGTTTTGCCAACGGCTTTTCCTAATATAGTTACAGGATTAATCCTTTCCGTGGGCAGAGTTTCTGGAGAAACTGCGCCTATACTGTTCACGGTTGCAGCCTACTTTTTGCCAAAATTGCCTTCAAGCATCTTTGACCAGGCAATGGCGCTTCCATATCACCTTTATGTTATATCCACCAGCGGAACAGATTTGGAAGCCGCGCGGCCGGTGGCTTACGGAACCGCGCTTGTTTTAATAACCATTGTTTTGATTATTAACATCGCAGCATCGTTTATACGCAAGCATTTTGCGAAAAAACATGGCGGCCATTAAGTTTTCTATATTCCCTTAATGATAAAATATTACAAGCTGCAGGTTGGGCGAATTGCCGCTGCGGAAAAGCATGAGGCCGAGATTACCATGCTGGTATGTCCGAGCCAAGAGGAAATAAATGCTTTGATGCAAGACTATCAGCTTGACGAACATACTATAGCTTCTGCTTTTGACACCGAGGAGCTTGCCCGTTTGGAGTACGAAGACGAATATACAGCGGTAATTTTCAAAAAACCTAAAAGTTACAACGCCGAAGAGCAATTCCTGTTTCGCATTACCTCTTTTGGTGTTTTTATGTTTAAAAACAAAATAGTGATTTTGAGCGACACCGAACTGCCGTTTTCGGATGAAAAACGCTTTTCCCGCATAACTTCGCTCAATCTGTTCATGCTTAAGCTTTTGAACTATTCCGCATATCATTTTAGCGAGCATTTGCGCATAATAAGTCGTGTGAACGATGACTTGGAAGCCAAGCTGGTTAGCTCTATGGAAAACAAGTATTTGCTGTATATGTTCGGGTTGTGCAAATCCTTGGTTTATTATCTGGATGCAATAAGTTCAAACCAAACCGTGCTGCGCAAGCTGCAAAACGGGCGCAACTTGACATTTTCGGAAGCGGAAAAAGACTTGCTAGATGATATTTACATTGAAACCTCTCAGTGTTTAAGGCAAACCGAAAACCTTTCAAACATTCTTTCCAGCATGATGGATGCCAGAGCTAGCATTGTTTCCAACAATTTGAATTCATTGATGAAAAGGCTGAACGTGTTGACTATAGGGATAATGGTGCCGACGTTTGTGGTTAGTTTCTTTTCCATGAATATTCTGTATCCATTTGAAATAGGCGCAGAATTTCACCATCCTTTTTCTTTTTGGATTATATGCCTTTTGATAGTACTGGCAACCGCAGGCTTCCTGTTTCTGCACAAAAAGAACAAGTGGTAATTCAATCCTTTTCCTTAAGCAAGGCATCGTTATTCAACACCTTGAACGAAATTGACTTTGGGCGGTTTGCATCTCTAACCACAATGCCTTCTTTGTCAAGGCCGCTGGGATATTTGCCCTTGGCTTTTTCCAGCAATGCCTCCAATGAATACGCAAAGCTATCTCCCCGTTCTTCCAAAGGAACAGCGGCAATTCCAAGATTTGCGCACAACTCGCACGCCTTGTCGTAGGAATACTGCTCAAGCGAGTCCATGTCTATCACATCAAATACATACCATTCCAATTGCGGCAGGCGCAATCTATTCTTCTGTACCCCAGGTCCGCATATCTCGCCTATCAACAGGATATTTTTGCCGAGCGATACCAGTTTTTCCCGCAAGCCATATTTATAAACCGGCATCCAGTAAAGCGCGCCTTCTTCATCCTTGATTTCTTTGTTGCGGCTGCAGCACCCGACTTTTCCGTCAATGCAATAAACCGTGCCGGAAGTGCCATCCATTTTCGTTGTGACATAATATTGCTTGCCGGCCAGTTTGTCTAGCAAATCCATAGCAGATTGTATTCGTATTTCATCGGAACTTGGCATTCCGTGCGGACGTTCGCCTATGACTATGCCGCCGGAGGTTGCAGTCTCCGGGATGTACCATTTTTTAACATTGAGTTTTTCGGTAACGTCATTGCCCTCATTGAAGCTGTCAAGCTCTGGAAAAAGCGAACGTGGCAGAATTAGCCCTTGCGATAACTGCCCTCGCAGCTTTACCGTGCGGATGCGAAAGCCATCGCCATTGTCAACATTTGACCTGAACGATGAGGCTCGCAAAAACTCATAACGAGGTTCCACCGGCAGAAAGCTATCCACTTCAAAATAAACGCCAAGCTCCCCTTTTTGAAACTCGCCTTTTTTGACAACGCACTGCCAGCCCATAATGTGCGCGACTTCAAGGAAGTCCGACTCTGGGATTTCGGTAATGTTTTTTACCATCTGAATAGTAACTAAAGAACGCATATCAAAATAAATATAGTAAACGCGATTAACTTCGCTTAGTTGTTTTCTATATTACACCCATGCGAAACTTCTCTTACCATAACCCGACCAAGCTCATCTTTGGCAAAAACACCATAGGCTCTCTTGCGAGCGAAATCCCGCAAAATGCCAGAATCCTCTTAACCTACGGCGGCGGCTCCATAAAAAAGAACGGCGTTTATGACGCTGCGAAAAAAGCGCTAGGCGGCAGAGGTGTTTTTGAATTTGGCGGCATTGAGGCGAACCCTCGCTACGAAACCTGCATGAAAACTTTGGAGATTATCAAAAAAGAAAACATAGATTTTTTGCTCTCGGTTGGCGGCGGCTCAGTTTTGGACGGCACAAAATTCATAGCTCTCGCAGCTAAATACAAAGGCGAAGACCCTTGGGATTTTATGTGCGGCAAAGCAAAAACTCCAAGCGAAGCACTGCCGCTCGCAAGCATACTTACGCTGCCGGCAACAGGCTCCGAAAGCAATGCGAACTTTGTGGTTTCGCGCAATTCCACGCAGGAAAAATTTGGCGGATGGTCTCCGCTTATTTATCCGAAATTCAGCATTTTAGATCCGGAAACAACTTATTCCCTGCCGGCAAAACAGACCGGCAACGGCATAGTGGACACTTTTGTGCACACAATGGAGCAATATTTAACATACCCGGAATATGCGCCGCTTCAAGACCGCTGGGCAGAATCAATTTTAACAACGCTTATAGAAATTGGGCGCAGAGGCATAGACGAGCCGGAAAACTACGATGTTCGGGCAGCTCTTATGTGGACTGCGACAATGGCCCTGAACGGATTAATCAGCAGAGGCGTTCCCGAAGATTGGGCAACGCATGGCATTGGCCATGAGCTAACGGCTCTTTACGGGCTTGACCACGGGCAAACTCTTGCGGTTGTTATGCCGGGGCTTTGGCGCAATCAGTTTGAAAAAAAGAAAGCAAAACTTATTCAGTATGGGAATCGTGTTTGGGGATTTTTAAAAAGCGATAAGAACGGCGCTCTTTTGGCAATAGAAAAAACCGAGGAATTTTTTGAGTCTGTTGGCATTTTCACAAAGCTCAAGGATTATGGAATAGACTCTGCCGAGGCTGCGGAAAAAATTTCCAAAAGATTTGCCGAGCGAGGCTTGACAAGCGAGCAGGGGCTAGGAGAGAATGGGTGCATTGGCCCAAAGGAAATCAAGGAAATTTTGGAGTCTAGGTAATGATAAATATCTCAAAAAAATGGGTGTTAATCACGGGCGCAGCCCGTGGCATTGGCAAGCAAATGGCGTATGCCTTTGCGGAAAAGGGCGCAAATTTGATTTTGCACAGCCGCGACTTGAAGCACACGAAGGGTTTGGAAGCCGAGTTAAAAGCAAAGGGCGCGGAAGTTTTTTCCATAGCCGCAGAGTTAAGCGATGGCAAGGCCAGGGAAAAATTTTTGGCAGATCTTGACGCAACGCATTTGGAAATATCCATTGTGTGCAACAACGCCGGTTTGCAAACTCCATACAGGGTTGATTATTGGGAGGTGCACGAAGCGGATTATCTGCTGAGTTATCAGGTAAATGCGATAGCGCCTATTCAAATAAGCAATCATTTTTTGCCGAAAATGTTAAAAGCAGGTTTTGGCAGGGTGATATGCACAACCAGCGGCATTGCCGGGGAACCGGAGCAAATGGCCTATGCCGGTGCAAAAGCTGCTTTGGACAAGTTTGTAAGGGATCTTTCGCCAAAATTGAAAGGCACGGATGTAACTTTGAACCTTCTGGATCCGGGCTGGCTTCGCACGGATTTGGGTGGCCCGAATGCACCAAACGCAGTGGAGTCGGTGATTCCGGGCGCAGTGATTGCGGCATTTGCGAGCAACAAGGTAAACGGCAAGTGGATTGGCGCGCAGGATTTTGCGGGATTAGCATTGGAAGATGCGGTGGAGAAGCTGGAGAAGCTATGAATTCCGTGAAAAGATACATTCTTTTTATATGTGCATTGCTTTTGGCTGCCTGTTCCGAGCAGTTGGAGCGTTTTACGTATGAAGAAATAACAATATCAAACAGTTCCTCAAGCGCAGAAATTCAAAACCCCTCATCCTCAAGCTCCAGCCAAATTCTCAGTTCAAGCTCAAGCTTGCTTTATACTTGCAATTCAAAAGGATATAATCCGGAAACTCAATATTGTAAAGATGGCAGAGATACAGCTTCATATGACAATGCTGTTGTAAAAAATTTTGAAATAGGCAGTCAAATTTGGATGGCGAAAAACTATGATATTGATTATGGAAATAGCAGGTGTGTCAATCCTGAAGATTCTCTTCTTGTAAAAACGAATACCGCTTTTTGCGATAAATATGGCAGGCTATACGATTGGGAAACGGCAAAACAAATTTGTCCCGATAAATGGCATTTACCGACTGTTAAAGAATGGAATGAATTAATAAAATCTGCTATTAGCGAAATAATGGCGGCAACTGCTTTAAAAGCATTGAGTGGTTGGGAAAATAACGGAAATGGAACTGTCAATTATGGCTTTATGGCTCTTCCCGGCGGTTATGGTTCTTCTGAAGGAGACTATCATGGTAATACTACCAATGGCTATTGGTGGAGCAGTGACTCTGTAGATTCAGGGAAAGCGTATTCTTTTAAAATGCAACCTGATTCTAACAACGTAATAAAGGAAAATTTTTATGATAAATCAGATTACCTCTCCGTCCGTTGCATAAAGGATTAACGCTATGTTTAGATATTCATTACTCTTCGCCATGCTTTGCCTGATAACCCTAGCCAAGGCCGGAGGCGTAGTTGCTATTTTGGAAATAATTCCCGGAGAAGAAAATATTGAACTCACTTTTTCGGAATACCAACTGCTGACAGACGAACTGCGCAACAAAGCCAGAGCAAGCTTGCCTGCGGAATTCACCGTTTTAACGAGAGACAATATTTTATCCCTTATGCCCCCGGAAGAAGAAGAGGCCGAATGCCTCTCCGAAGGATGCGCAGTTGACATTGGCCGTGCCATAGGAGCCGAATACATAACGCAGGGCTACATACGCAACTTTCAGGGAAAGCTAACCCTAACCGTTGAGCTTTACGAATCCATGAGCGGCAACATGCTCGGCAGCTTTGTGACCGTTCAGGAAAACGCAACAGGTCTGCTCAGCGAAATAAGCAAAAACACGCCGGAATTATTTGAAAAAGTTCCAAGAGCTAAAAAAGTTGAGAGTGGAGAATTGAGAGTTGAGAGTGACGCTAACTTAGCAGCTAAAGAACAAGTGCTCAATAATAACTCTCCACTTTCAACTCTCAACTCTCAACTGACAAAGAAGTCTAATACGTCGTTGATAGTTGCAATCAGTCTTGACGTGCTTGGAGCGGCCATGCTTGGCTATGGAATTTACCAGCACGCTCAAAAGGAAAAACATTACGATGATTACAAAAAGTCTTTTGATGCAAAATTGCCTGAGGCAGAAAGGGCGGCGGTTGACAAGAAATATGATGACGCAGAGAGTGCGAGAAAATCCAGAGATGTTGGCTTTATAATAGGCTCTGTATTGCTAGCCTCAGGAATAACAGTGCATATTTTGTTTTAGTGTTCCCGCACGGATATTTTCCGTATATTGTGGCCGATTTTTTCTATATACACGCTTCACAAAGCGAGCTTCATAAGACAAATTCCAGACAAAATCCCAGATACGAAACCTATCAAAAGATTCTTAATGTCTGCTTTTGTTTTTTTTACACGACTTTCTTTTCTTGCCCACTGCACACCGCTTTCATATTTGCCAATCATTTCTTGCCTAAAATCGTAAATGCGATTGAATATATTTTTCCATAAATCAAACTCTTGCTCCACTGTAACTCTTGGCTTTCCTGCACGTGCTTCGCTCGCAAACTTATAGATTTCGTGTTTTTTTGCCAAGAATTTTGGATAATAATTACCATTATCCAAAAGAGTCAATTCATAATTATCTTCTAATTTTTGAACATCTTTATTAAATAACACAAGATGCGTTTTATAGCAATCCAAAGTAGCTCGTTTCAAATGACTCAACACTTCTTTGGCAACTTCCGTTTCTTTTTCCCCATCCACATAGAAAGATTTCATATCGTCAAAAGCTGCGTAGATCTCTATTAAAAATTCCATTGGAATAGAATCGCTTGTAGCCTGAACGCTACTCACTGCGTCTCGCACATTCGCTTCATAAAATTCATAGACTTTCGCTATGGAACAATCACTCATACTATTTTCCTAAAGAATCTATGGCTAAATTTAATTCATTTTGGTCTATTATGGAAACAGAATGCAAAACTGAGCCTCCGCTGCCGGCAGCAGGAAAAAAAGATTTCACCTTGATGGGCGAATCTCCGTGGAGTTTTTTCCAAAGCTCTCTTGGCTTAAGCAACCTCATCTCTTTCATAGGCATTCTAGAAAGAGTTTCCATGCGAGCAACATATTCTTCGTGCACTGTCATAGCCATAAATATACAAATTTTTAAACCAAAAGTCACCGCACGGATATTTTCCGTATATTGTGGCCGATTTTTTCTATATACACGCCCGGAGCAGTTGGTTTTTGCGAGCCTAGCGGGATGCCTTTGAGGGAGTAGTATTGAGGAGGTTGGCTAGTGGTGAGTTGCCGCTTGTGTCTGTGTATATTGCGGGGAAGCTTTCATGTGGCTAAAGCACTCAAAAGGCTACTCAATTTATCTTTGATTGCTTTCGTATTAGGCAAAAGGTTATTATATTTTTTCGGGAGTTTCGCTGTCGTGGTGTATGTAGCAACCCCAATGGGCATAGAGCTATTTTTTAACGAATACTCCACAATGGTTCTGTTTTTCTCCTTGCAAATGATAATGCCAATGGAATCATTTTCATTAGAAAGCTTTACCTTATCGTTCAAAACAGATAAATAGAATTCCATTTTGCCTTTATACTCCGGCAAAAATTCACCTATTTTTAATTCTACCGCCACCAAGCATTGCAATTGCCTGTGAAAAAGAAGCATATCTATAAAGTACTCTTTGTCGGCAACTTCTAAACGATGTTGATTCCCTATGAATGTAAAATTATTCCCCATTTCCAACAAAAAGTTACGAACATTTTTAACCAATTCTGTTTCCAGCTCTTTTTCTGAATGTTCGTTTGACAATTCCAAAAAATTAAATGTAAATTCATCTTTGATTGCTAAGATTGCTTGTTTCTTTATATTGTCTGGCAATGTCTTGTCATAATTCGTTTGATTTTGCAGATATTTTTCATAAGTTTTATTTTCGATTTGGTGGATCAGTACATTTTTTGTCCAACCGAATTTTTTAGTTGCCATTATGTAAAATTGCCTTTGTTTGTTATCTTTGCATTTGCTCAAAACCACAATGTGTTTAGCCCAGCTAATTTCTGCAACCAATGGTTGCAGAAATTCAATGCCATTGTATTCCGTGTATAATTGAGCCATAAGCCATAGATTTCGCTCTGAAAATCCCTCGATGCCAGGAAACTCTGTTTGCAATTCCTTTGAGAGAGTTGGAACAATGGATTTTCCCCAACTTTCGGATTGCTTTTCAGAAATGTTTTTCCCTATATCCCAATATAAAGTCAATAAATGAGTATTAACAGCTTTTATGGCCTCATACTGAGCTTGGCGAATCTTTTGCTTTATACTTGCAATAAATTCTATTTGCGGTTTTGCTAATGAAACCAAATTTTTATTACCTATTGCCATAAAATAAATGAATTCTCCACTCAAAAATGCTTTTGTAAATCTAGAAAATTCTTTTCACTTCACAATAACTTTCCTAATTTGGTGGCCGATTTTTTCTATATACACGCCCGGAGCTGTTGGTTTTTGCGAGCCTAGCGGGATGCCTTTGAGGGAGTAGTATTGAGGAAGTTGAGAGTTGAGAGTTGAGAGTTGAGAGTTGGAAAGAATTGGTGTGGGGGCGCTGATGCTTACTCTTATCATGCCTTGGACGGGCAAGTAGTTGCCGCTTGTGTCTGTGTATATTGCGGGGAAGCTTTGGTTGTTGCCTTTTGTGAGCGCGGTTGTTTTTGTTATCCATGCGTAGCCGGAGTCGAGCGGCAGGTTGTTTAGGGTTAGTCCTTCTGCGTATTCGTATATGATATGTCCGTGGCTGCGCCATGTGCCGGTGGCTTTTGCGATTATATAGTCATCGAGCGTGTCGTTTTTGGCAGTGTAGTTAGTGGTTTCTTTGATGTTGATTGTGACTTTGTAAGTGCCTGCGTTTGTTGGCGGAGTGGTGTTGCCGTTGTAATATACGGTGGTATTGGCGTCTATGGAGAATCCGAGTTGTTCGCCTGAGTAGACGTGGTTTGTGGGTATTTCGAATGTTAATGTTGGCGCGATTTTGGTTATTTTGCCGGTGATGCCAGTGGGTTGTGTTATTTTGTAGTTGTTTGAGTCTGCTGTTCCGCTGCTCATGGCAAAGTTGCCTGTGAAGTTTATGTCTATGTTTTCGCCTGCGTTTGCTGCGGAGTAGGTTGCTGTTACATCGGAAATGTTTACTATTGCGGTTTCGCTGTTTTCGAATCCGCTGAATTGGAGTGTGCCGAGAGACAGCACTGTTGTTGTGGCATCGTAGGGTTTTGTTATGGTGAATCCGGTGATGGAGAGTTCTTTTTTAGCTATGGTGTATTTGCCAAGTTCAATGTTATTTGCGGAACTAAAATCGTCGCCTCCGGTAACATTAACTTTAATGGTATATGTTCCGGCATTGACAGGTTTTGAGGTGCCTTCGTTATAGTAAATTGTGATGGTTCCGAATTTTGTTTCGGTTATGTCGATGCCTTGTTGTGTTCCGTTGTAAGTGTGGCTGGGAATTGCAAAAGCAATATCTGCGGCAGTGGGAGTTTTCTTTGTTGTTACGGATAAAACGTTTGATGGAGTGCCTGCATTGTAATTTCCATTTTCTTTGGAGCGAGCGATGATGTTGTAGGTTGTGTTTTCTTCCAGGCCGCTGAAGGTTAGAGAGGTTTGCCAAGTTGCGCCATTGTTGATAGAATATTCTGCTGATTGTCCGTTACTTGTGCTTACAGCGATTATTGTGATGCTGTCTGTGGTTTTGCTACTAAGTGTTGGAGCGTCAACAGTTATGCCGAGTGCTTTTGACAGAGTTATTGTGATATTGCCATCTACTGGAATGTAGTTTCCACTTGGATCGGTGTAGGTTGCAGGGTATTCATATTCGCCCATTTGTAAGGCTGTGGTATCTGCTTTCCATTCGTAGTTTGCGATGTTTAAATGGGAGAGTTTTGTTGTGTTTGGGTTGTAGGTTAGGTTTAGAATTTTGGGGGTGAAAGTGCCTTGTGCTTGGGCTATTGTGTAATCGCCAAGAATTAATTCAGTTGTTTCTTTATAAACTGTGCCATCTTCAATGTCAACTGTGATTGTGTATGTTCCGGCGTTGGTTGGAATAGTGGTTTTTCCATTGTATTTAACAGTTATAGTTCCCATTCCGTCTGCACCTGTTACTTCGCCGATTCCATTTGTATTACCATCGTCATAAACATGATCTTGTGGTATATCATATGTGAAGTCCGTTATCGTAGGTGTTCTTTTTGTCACAGGATTTGTGGTGACAGTGAGTGTGCCACTTCTACCCGGTGCAGTTACTTTTACCATAATTCCATAATCTAAATCACCTGCATTTACTTGATAAGTTGGTTCATAATCCAATTCAGTGCTGCCTGCATTTGTTGGATTAATTCGTAGCCAAGTATAACCTAATTTGCCATTGTAATTATGATTCGTAAGTTCAATGCTTAATTTATCGCCGATTTCAGGATTTTCATTGTTAATTTGCAGAGTACCTAAAAGAAGGTTAACTCCTGTTCCTGTTATGGTACAAATGGCATTTATAGAATTGGAAAGACTGTGAATTTCTAATAAGTCACTAAAACTATCAGATATTCCAGATCCGGTCCATGCGTAAGTATAAGCCCCTGAACCCAGGCCATTTGCAACGAGAGTAAGATTTCCTCCTTTTAAAACTATATCACCGCTCTTAATATCTTTTTCGTTATAGGTCGCAGTCACCGTACTCATTCTCAGCACGTCATTGTCTGTTTCAGCTTCAAAGATAATTGTATAATAATCTAAAGTAATCTCGTGACTTGCTACACTTATACTGTAACCTGTGACAACTCTGGTGCTGTTACGACATTCATGTTCACATTCGTATATATACCAAGTGCCAGGTGTTACGCTTTTGGTTACTTCACTACCTCCTTCTTTGATTATAACTTCCGTACTTGAATCGGCATTGAGCCATAACGCAAAAGCTTTGCCTTCGCTTGCCCAATTATCCCATTCGGTGCCATCTTTGTAAATATTTATGGTTATGGGCGATAAATTTAAATGCTCTGGCATTTCTATTTGTGTTCTTAAGTTTGGTATATTCCGGAATATCCAAGGGGCATCATTAAAACTTGCTGGATAGTTGCTTATCATTAGTAAATTATTTATTGTTTTATCTGTGCCATGTTTGTCGTTTGAATTACCATTTACTACATCTCCATTAACCTTCATCTGAGCGAAAGCTATATTGCCAGAAAGTCCTATGCTATTGCCTGCTATTCGTCCAATACTGTCACCTGCGCTGATTATTTTTTCGCCAAACGCAACGCAATTTTCAACTATTGAGCCATTGTCCATTTTACCTGCTATACCGCCTACATAATTTGCTCCTTCGACATTTACGGAAGTCCAGCTACTCTTGATTGTGCTACCTTCATTTAATCCAACAATACCACCTACATTATTTATCCCCTTCACTTCACCAATAACGTAGCTATTTTCTATGACGCTGCCATTGCTTATAGAACCGGCGATGCTACCTAATTCATAAGCATTACCGGATATATCCACTTTTTCAAGTCCCAAATTTTTAACTGTTCCGCCATTTATGTATCCAAAGAGTCCTCGTCCTGAAACACTCGTATTAATTATGAGGTTTTTTATTGTATAGCCATCGCCGTCAAAAACACCTTTGAATGAATAGTCTGAGATTCTTCCAATTGGAATCCAGTTTGTATAAGCATTAAGGTCTATGTCATCAACCAGCTTGTAGTATTTGCTGGTTACAGAGCTATTTTCAACATTTACTCTTTGCCGCAAAATATCAAGCTGCCCAGCATTCGCAATTTCATACGGATATTTCTCCACACCGCCGCCACCGCTAGCAAAGCTAATGTGCGGCGTTGCGATGATGGTGAGAGAGCAAAGCTTGCTTTCTAAACCGGTTCCATCTATTGAAATCTTGAATTTGTAGCTGCCGTTTTCGCCTAACAAAGAAGAGGTTGTGCCTTCAGTTGCCATAGCAAACGAGTCATCTTTTATTTCAACAGGTATATTTGCGCCAGCCAACTCTTTTATAAAGTTTATCACCGTGTCTCTTGCGTCTGCAGAATCAATATTATTTGAGTTTGCCAATTTTTGGAGAACATAAAAGTTTGTTGTTGCGCTATCCACCATGTCCATAAATTTCATACTATTAAGCGCATCTTTCAGCAAATAATCCGGCATATCCACAGGTTTGCCAAAACCGGGAAGCTTGCCATTTTCGGCTGTCCAAATAGCGGTGTCTGTGAAAAGACCGCCGATTGTGCCGTCATGTAAAATGCTATCAGCGGTGATGTTTTTGCCGTTTCTATCATTTTCTTTTCCTGTGACCTTCTTGTCATTTACCAGCATGCCAGCAAAAGCTACGTTATTCAAAGTCGAAGGAGAAGGATTTAAATTAGTTCCATATATGCGACCAAAATTATTCTCAGATATAATACTATCTCCCAATGCAGCGCAATTGACCGGAACAGCAGAATTATTCTTCGAGTAACCTAAAATGTTTCCTGTATATGAACTGCTTGTGCTTTTTACTTTTGCTGTTGACCAACTATTCTGAATTTTTATCTCAGAATAACCGACAATGCCGCCGGTATTTTTACCGCCGCTAACCTCACCGGTTACATAAACATTGCTTATTAGGTCTTTACAAAAATTATAATAATTCTCAATTATACCTACAATAGCACCGGTATGGTTCCCGTCGCTGAAAACATCAACATTTTCAAGGCCAACATTTTTAATCGTTCCGCATACGCTTCTTCCAAAAAGGCCTGCATCACTAGTTGTATTAACTTTAAGATTTGAAATTACTTTGCCATTACCATCAAAAGTGCCTTTAAAAGCATGTGCTGCGCTAGTGCGGCCTATCGGTACCCAATTATAGCTAGAAAGATCCAAGCTGTCCATTAGCTTGTAATGCTTGCCATCATAAACATATATATTAATGCCATCATTGTGAACCTTGCCAGAGTAAAATTCGTTAGTAGTTGAATTATTAATAAGCGTTGCCATATTTGCCAAATGTTCTTCTGTTATTATTTCATATGGCTTATCGCTACTTCCATCGCCGCCACCAAAGTTATAAGGCGTAGCAGTTACTGCAATGTCAAAATTATCTTCAAGCGATTTAATATTTTTAGTCAATTTAACTTTAAACTCATATTTGCCTTTTTCGCCAAATGGATTGGTAACAGATACATTGTAATCAACATTAGCTGTTAAAGAAGTACTTTCAATATCAACTGTTATTTCAGAATCTAAATTCAAAGAAACAATTATAGCTTTTATTTCATTTTCCGCATTTGTTTCATCACTTGCTTTTGCTTGAGTCAAAATGGCGTCTTGAATTGCTATTCTTATGCGTTCCATAGCGTAAAGCATAGCTGCGGTGTCTGGACTGCCAATATGTGGTGGCATATCTATGGCACTGCCAAAGCCGGGAAGTTTATCTACACCTTTTGTCCATATAGTTTTATTCTCATTTATGTTTTTATCAAAGTCGTCGAAATTCATATCATTGTTACCGTGCTTACTTATTGCATCTGCATCACTTGGATCAACAGTTTCGCCATTAACCAGCATACCTGCGTAAGCGGTGTTATCGCTAGCTGCAGTTTCGTTTCCTCCAGAATGTATACGCCCAAAAGTTTCGTTGCTGCCGCTTGTTCTTACTATCATGCCAAGAGCAACGTTTTTTTGCACTGTTCCACCAGTACCGATTATACCGCCTACATGATCTACACCACTAACAGTAGCAGATGACCAACATTTTCCAATGTGAGATACTGGTGCTCCAGCTACGCCACCAACATAAGTTTCGCCTCTCACCCTGCCTGTAACATAGCAGTTATTTATAGTACTGCCCTGCGCAGACCCAGCGACAATGCCAACATTATTGCCGCCTATAATATTTGCGTTTTCAATACCAATATTTTCTATATACGCTCCATCTGTAACGCCAAAAAGACCTTTGTTATCACCACCATCTGTGATTGTGAGATTTGAGATTACGTGAGCGTCACCGTTAAAGATGCTATTTTTAAATGGGAATTTATCATTTCCTATCGGAGTCCAGTTTTCATAAGTGGAAAGGTCTATGTCTTCCGTAAGGATGTAACGCACGTTTTCGTTTGCGTAAATGGGGTTGGTTTTGTCATTGTTTACTAAATCAGCCAATTTTTTAAGATCTTCTTTACTTGTTATTTGGTACCACTCATCTTCGTATATTGAAAATTGTGACGAAATAATAATATCGTCTCCACTTACAGCAAGGACCAAGTCTTTATTTTCAGGAAAACCGGAAGGCGTAAAATTTGCAATGTGAGGTGCGCCATTTACTACCGCAACCAAGCCATATGTGTGCTCGCCATAGAAACTAATATTATAGATTTTTGACCCAACTGGAGCAAAAGTTTTGGTAACACTTAGGTTACCAAAATGTGTTAGTATTTCGCCGGTTATAGTCGGATCGCCATCGAGAATTACGGTACTTTGGGTTGTGTTATTGTGAATTGCATACTTTTGTTTTGCAGAAACCGTACCGCCATTAACATTTATTGTGCCAGTTCTATTTTCAATTGCATAACAACCGCTACATGCCTCAGCAGAAACCATGCCGCCATTAACATTTATTGTGCCACTTTCGTTTATAATTACAGTATGTTTGCTCGCAGAAATTTCACCGCCATTGACGTTTACTGTACCAGAGCCGTTATTGTAAATTGCCAATTTTTCGGGTGCAAAAACCTTGCCCCCATTGATGTTTATTGTGCCAATTGATTGGCGAATAGCATGGCTGCTGCCCAGTGTGCCACGTGCAGTGATTTCCGCTGCGCCGGATATAGTAACTACAGCAGTACTTATGCTGGCAATCGCTGAATATGATTTTAGGCTATTAGCTTCAATTTTCCCGCCGGTAATATTCACAGCACGGCTATTATTTAAATAAACCGCATTGCTACTATCGGCAGTATTTGCAATATCCGCATTGATATTTACCGCAAGGTCGCCGCTACTTGCAAGATTTATGTGTATTGTAGGAGCGCTTTTTTTAGAAGAAGTTATTTTACCCGTAAGATTAATTGTGCCCCAAGTACTGCTTGTGTTGTTAAAACTTACGGTATCTTGTAAAATGTCCAATACGCTTGTGCCATCGCCGAATTGTATGGTACACAAGGTTGCGCAACTGTCTCTTATAGTATTAACCACTGTTTGGATTGCCGTATTTTTTTCAATCTCCTTTTCATTTCTTCTTGCTATAAAATTAGCACTTTCTTTGGTCACAATGTATTTATTCTCCAAATGCGCAGGCATATCAACAGCTTCGCCAAAGCCAGGAAGCTTGCCGGGAACGTAAGTCCAAGGGTCATCTGTTAGGGCTGTTGGGAAATCCGATGCTGTTTGCAGTTGGTCGATTGTTTTGCTTAGGCCATCTTGACTATTATTGGCACTGATAATAGAGCCGGGAATAGTCATGCCTGAATAAGCAATATTGTTAGACAAAACGCCAGTACCGCCGGTGCCAATGAATCCAACAATGCGGTTAAAAGTGCTATCTGGACCATATGTTTTTGTCACTGAATTCATAAACGCCGCACAATTTTTTATAGTGTAAGAATTATATGCTTGACCTACAATACCACCAGTATGACCACCTTGATTATATTCAAAGCCAAAGCTATTACCACTCAAATTTACTGTGGACCAGCAATTTTCAACCGTACTATTATCAACATTTCCTGCAATGCCGCCAACAGTAGCATAAGCGGATATATATCCTATCGAATAACAATTTCTTATTATAGAACCACTCTCCATAGAACCCGCAATAGCACCATAAAACTGACCAGTCCCGCTACTATTTCTAATATCCACTTCAACGCCCAAATTTTCAACCTTGCCGCTGGATAAAGTGCCAAAAAGACCCTGATAATGAGCATTAGAGTTTATTTCAATTTTAAGATTTTTGATTACTTTACCATTGCCGTTAAAAGTACCTTTGAATGGGTTGGAGGTAGATAAGTTATTAATATTATATCCTATCGGTGTCCAATTTGCATATTCAGAAAGGTCAATGTTATCAGTCAATTTAATTTCTTTGCCATAAAAATTGCTCGTGTTAATGCCACCTGCTGTGCCATTCACAATTCTAGCCAATCCCGCCAATTGTCTCGCAGTAGAAATAGTATAAGGAGAAGAATTGCCAGTGTACCAGCTATAATCCGGAACTGTATCCGGCACCTGCGCCAACACCTGCGCCACGAAGATTGCCATCAAAAACATCGATATTCTCATTTATTTCCTCTTTTTTACAAAATTGGGGTCTTATTAAGGAATATAGTAAATAATGCGAAGCTCAATGTTTGGGTATAGGGTATGGGGCAGGGCAAACGCATCTAAATAAACAAACGCAAGATTTTTGCAAAAAGGGTTAGACTGAGGAAATTCCCCTCTTGGGAGGGTGTGCCAGCGTAG
>WQTK01000335.1 GCA_009786285.1 Candidatus Fibrimonadales bacterium
GAAATTTGTTTTTTCTCTGCGTAAAATTTGCAAGCAGAGTTTTTGTAAATCTTTGTATTTTGTATAATATGGATGGTTGACTAATTTCAGATTTGCTTTTATTATTCTTTGTAAATCATTCTTTTTATATGTTGGCGTTACATATTCTATTTGTGAAACATTTGCTCTAGTTTCCGCATTGTTAGTTAAAATACTGTGTCCAAAATTACGAGTTCGCAAATGTTCTATAGTATGGCGTATCAATTGAGTAACTGAGTTGTCGTAACTATGTTCTCTAGTTGTATATGCAACTTTTCCTACAAATGGAATATTTATTCTAA
Organism: Candidatus Fibrimonadales bacterium; assembly: GCA_009786285.1. Taxonomy (GTDB): domain Bacteria; phylum Fibrobacterota; class Fibrobacteria; order Fibrobacterales; family Fibrobacteraceae; genus Fibrimonas. The sequence continues at coordinate 321 of WQTK01000335.1, forward strand.
TATGACGGTTTATATCTATAACGCCTTTCACATTTGCATCGTTGTATTGATTTCGTTTATATTGCTTGTATAATCCTTGCGAAAGTGCATTTTGCAAATAAGATGGAAATAGATAAGGCAAAAAATCGTGTATGGACTCTTCGCCTTTTGAAAACTTCAAATTTACAACATTTATTCCAAAAATTTTTGATAACATATAATGCAGGAAAAAATCGTTGCCGTTGGAATAAAATCTTGATGAAATTGTTAACGAAGTTTCTTTATAGCCAATAAAACCCATTATGTTACCGGTAGTTAGCTTGCCGTCGCTGTCTAATTTAAAAAGTTCGTCGTCATTGTCAATGCCGAGTTGCCAGTTTTGTGGAAAAATGAGTAAGTTAGGATTGTCTTCTAGATTTATATCGCGTAATTTTTTGTTTGCTATAAAATCTAAATGTTCAATCTTCCCTTCGCCCAATTCAGAAATTGGCTTTCCGCAATTATTGTCCGTTGTTTTCATACGCTTTTTTTAGGATTTCTATTTTTTCATCTGAGTCTGACATCCCACGTAGATATTCAAGCAAAAGAGGTTTCAAGCGAAGTTTCCACAAATCATCTCGTTTAGATTTATCTGCCAAGTCAATATGATCTCCGCTTTGATTAAGGAAATATGCTCCGCCAATATGATATGAAGAATTTAAGCCTTCAATTTTTGAAATCTCATCGTTTAAACTTTTCATTCTATTTTTTGTATCTTTTGGCAATTCCATATTTTCTGCACTTTGTTCGGCAGTAATCTCTTCCCAAACAAATCGCCGTCTCATTGCAAAATCAAAACTTTCTACGCTACGATCTATATCGTTCATTGTGCCGATTATATAGACATTTTCTGGGATATAGAAACCATCGTAAAAAGAATCACTTCTTTTTATCATATTTTGATACTGAGTTTTTACTTTTCCATCTATACCTCGATAATTTGGCTCTATAGAGAAGAATAATTCACCGAAAATTTTAGAAATTTCACCACGATTTATTTCATCAATGATGAAAATAAATTTCTTTCTTTTTTTCTTTACTGATTGACTTTGGTTCTTTCTCAATAACTCCAATATTTTAAACATGAAAGTATATTCATATTGATGCTCTTTTTTGAAAAGCTTTTTAATATCTGTTGGTTTCTTAATAGTGTCTGCTTTAGACAAAACTTGAATGACCTCTGCTTTTAAAATTTTCCTTTTGGTTGTTTTTTTGTTGCCTAATATTTCGGCACAAAAATGATCGTCACTATTGCCTGCAATAATTTTAAAGTGATTTTTTATATTTTTTCTTTTACTATCATATTCAAAAATTTTGCCATTTTCCATTGCTTCGTCCAAAAACTTATTAAGTTCTTCTTCTATTGAAACCTCTTTTAACAATTCCTCATCTGTATTTTTTGAGTCTATGAGATTTAAATTCGCTTTTTTGCAGAATTCCTTAAATACTCCATTTTTCAGTTCAAAACCAATTTGTCCTTCTTCGTCAAGTGAAATAGGTCTCAATCCTTCTACGAAATCCGTATAGTCATAAGATGGGTGAAATTGCACAAAAGTAATTTGCTCGCTTGTTTGAAGATTTTCTTCATTTTGTGTACTAAAGTGAAATTGCAATAATTTACGCATTAAAGTTCCTAAACGTGGAATACCTCCCATATTAATGGGATTTGGTCGTTTTTCTTTTTTGTTAATAAATTTTGAGAAATCATCAGCTAATTTATTGAATTTTTTCTCCTCACGTGGGGCTCCACCTTTTATTATTTCAGAAATTTTTTCATCGGATAATCCTGATATTTTCTTAAAAATATCTTTGTATGTATTTGAGTTGTATTCAAAAAAATTATCTTTCAAATCTTTATATTGTTCGTCTATTTCTTTTAAATCCTTTCCCATTTCTAGGAAATATTTTGGATACCAAACTGACAATTTCCCATTTTCTCCATCAATTTTTTTTAAATATTGTATAAATTCTTCTTGAACTATATTTGCTTGTACATTATCAATAAATTTCCCTATCGTATCATCTATTGTGCCACTATTTGCTATCATCTGTTTGGCAATCTGTTTTGCCAAATAGGTTTTACCCGTGCCAGGAGCACCAGTTAGGATTAAGTTTTTATTTGCTAGAAGCAAATCGACATAGTATTGGTTTTCTGTCATAGAGTTCTCTCTAAAATTTGATTTAAGTTGAATATAGAAAATAAATCAGCTATTTATAATTCCAAAACGTCTCAGGCAAATAGACATTCTCTATTCCTTCTTCAACCACGGCCTTAAAAAACGGAGCAATATCCTCAGGTGTAAACCCTGCAATCCCGCAACCTATTTCCGTAACAAGAAACTTTAGCTCTGGGTTCTGCTTTGCAAATACCAAAAAGTCGTCAATATAAGGCTTCAACTCTTCTTTGGTAGGAAACATCGTAGGAATAGCATAAGTTTTCCCCTGTAACCCAACACCCTGCCCCCAAACAGCCCCCCATTCCATCGCTAATTCCGCAGCTCCGCCGCCGTGAAAACCTGCAAGGTTGCTACCGAAAACGAAAATCTCATTTTCGTTCAGCGAGTTAATCCATTTTGGAGATGTATTTGGCATGAATAATAATATACAAAAAGTTTCGGTTATAAGCCTAAAAACTTTCAATAACCTCCCACACGGGTTTAACTTCTATCTGTTCCCCATTGCGAATATAAGCATCTCGCTGATTGAAAGTCAAAATGATGCCGTTATTGCTCTTGAAAAAGTTCAAGGCTTCATTTAACCCATTCATTTCTCTGGCGGAATTCTCAGGCCCAAGCTCATAACATACTTGTACCGCCTGTTCAAATTTCCCCTTATTGAAAACAACAAAATCACACTCTCCATGCTTTTCCTGAAAATAAAACAATTCCTTTCCCTGCCTCCTAAAATGCCAGTAAACCAGATTTTCAAGCAAATGCCCCTTGTTTGGAGAAAATGATTGCGAAGCTGCGGCCAGAATGCCTGGATCTATGACAAATATTTTTTTAGGATTTATGACTTGCGCACGTTGCGAATAACTGAATTTTGGCATAAAATTTATCAAGTAACAATCTTCCAAAAAAGAAAAATATTCCAAAATCGTTGTGGAACTTTGAAAACCAAGCGGCTGCAATAATTTTCTTGCAGAAACCAGGCAGCCAACATTTGAAACCAAATAAACGGAAAGGCGTTTTAAAGAAAGAATATCTCTTATCCCATGCCTAACAGCTATATCCCTATTGAGTATATCGGAAAATAAGGCCGCTAAAATATCCAAGTTTCCTGTTTTTACAAATTCCGGAAACCCACCTGTTTCCATATATTTTTGCCAGGAAACAGCGCTTGCTTTGAGAGAATTGAATGACAAGAATTCCGTATAGGAAAAAGGAAACAGCTCTTTTGAAATATGCCTGCCTGTAAGCTTTGTGCCAAGTTCTTTGCTTAGCATGGAGGCATTTGAGCCGGTGATTACAACTTGGCAATGTTCATCAAGCTTTTGGCGAACATATCGTTCCCATCCATTTATAATCTGAATTTCATCGAAAAACAGGCTTTTGGCTTTCATGCTCTTTATTATTGAATCCAATAGCTGAAAATCCGCAAGTTCAAATCCAAACAATCTCGGATCTTCAAAGTTTAAATATAAGGCGTTTTTTTGCCTTTGCCTTAGCATCTGTAAGAGCAATGTGCTTTTTCCGCATCGCCGAATTCCGGAGATTATCAATGCGTGGGTATTTATATTTGGCAGTATAGGGAGCAATTCCCTTTTTAAACTACCCGAATTCAGGCGAATTCGGCTTTTTTGAGCTTCTATAACTTGGCGAATGGACTCTTTTTGCAACATAAGCATAAATATAGTAAAAAAGTGTCCATTGCTAATGGTCAATAGTGTTCATTAGTAATGGACATTCATTATTCACCACTTTTTCAGCAAAAAAAGTTTCGGTTATAAGCCTAAAAACAGCATCACACCCCATAGCAAACCAACCCCTGCGAAAATTTATATATTTCCTTTATGCAGTCATATGTGATTACAATAACCGAAACAGACGACGTAGAGCTTGCGTTGGAACAATTAGAAACACAACTCTCGGAAATAGAGCTTCTTGAAAATACAATAGGCATTGTCTCAGTACACCCGGAGTTCGTCGAGTCCGGCATTTACAATGCAGTGGCAAAATACGCTCCGTTCCAGCTTGCCGGCATTACCTCTTTTGCGCAAAATGCCAACGGGGAAATAGGGCTCTACCTTTTCTCAATTCTGGTGCTGACCTCGGATTCTTGCGAATTTGCCTGTGAGTCAAGCGATGTGATTTCAGAAAAAGCCAGTGCCAAGCGTCTCACGCAAAAATGCTTCAGCAATGCGCGCTCAAAGTTGAACGGGAAAGTTAAACTGGCCCTTTTGTACGCTCCGATTATGGAATTTAAATGCTCCAATGAATATATAAGAGCTATAACCGCCATAGACGAGAGCGTGCCGGTGTTCGGCTCTTTGGCAAATGCCGATATGCCCAATCTGTTTGCAGAAAGGAAAGTTTTGTACAATGAGAATTCTTTTGGCAACCGGCTTGTGCTTGTGCTTGTTTCCGGTGATATTCAGCCTGAGTTTTACATAGGATCCATAACAAAAGATGCTGTGATAATGCCGGATATAGGCACGGTAACCGAGGCTAAGGAAAACCATGTTTTTAAAATAGACGATATGGACGCAGACAAATTTTTGGACAAAATAGGTTTTTATGTTGGAAAGGCTAGAAACCAAGGGTTGTTGACCTCCATCTTCATGGTTGATAAAAAAGACAAAGACGGCAATACCGTGTCTTCTTTTTCGCGAGGTATTTTGCAATATAATGGTAAAGCGATTGTTTTCGGGGGTATTGTCCCAAAGGGCTCTGTTTTGTCGATTGGCACTACAACAAAGAAGATGGTTGTGAACACGGCGAGGAACGTGATTGAGCAGATAAAGGAAAAATCCGACGGCGGGGCAGTTTTGATGTATTCGTGCATTGGAAGGCGTTTTTCTCTGCGGGACGAGCCAATGCTGGAACTTGAGGCTTTCAGCGAATTTATGCCAAGCAGTGACTTTAATTACATAGCATCGTGCTCCTGTGGCGAAATATGCCCGACTTCCGTGAGCAAAGGCAAGGCTTTTAACATTGAGCATAACCAGGCGTTGATAGCTTGCGTGCTTAACGAGCCAGGCAGCAAGGCTAACGGCAAACAATATGAAGTATTGCTTGCAGAGCTTAAGAACGAGCGCAGGGAAAAGAACAGGCTTCTTAGGGAATTGAAGGAGTGCCACAGCCTTATAGCTGCATACAAGCAGCATACGATTTTTCACGAAAAATTTTACGATATGATGATGAAAAGTCCGTTGAATTCAGGCAATGTGAATTCAGGCAATGGAGATAAATCTCGCAGAAATTTTATGAAGCGAGGGTTGAGTTCCAGGCAGGCAAAGGCGATGTTGCATGCGAAGGGGAGCGGAAAAATCTCCAACAGGGAATATTGTGAAATAAATTTTGTGACAAGGAGTACAGCCATGCGTGATTTAGCGGAGCTGGTAAAAAAGGGCTTGTTAAAAAACGCAGGCAAGGGTGCTGGCTGTTGCTATGAATATTTGGGTTGATTAATATTTATCGCTTCATAATTGCTTCAAAATGCGGGGGTGGCTTGCAAAAGTCAAAAAATTAATATATATTTAAGTTAAATAGAAAAAAAGTGAGGTGTATATGAACCTGTTAGGTAGGTCTTTGATTATTTCAGCATTGCTGATGATGTTTGCGATAAACATTGCATTGGCGCAAACGGCGGCGAATTTGCCGTATAGCCACGGGTTTGAGAATGCTATGGATAACATTAATGTGAAAGTTGAAACGATCTCTCCCGCAAGTTTGCCATATAGTAAATTTTGAAATTTTTATGGGCCTCCAGTGGGATTTTCTATACTACCAATAGATTGTGAAGAGTTTAATTTTTTGGACTCCTCTGTTTAGGAGAATTCTCCCGCCAGCCACTCAATAATGTTCAGTTGCCTTCTGCCACAAAATCAATTTCTTTTTCAAATACTTTGCCAACATAAACCTTGCGGTTGCGGCGCAAAAGCTCAAGATACACGATGTTTTCAAGCATGCGACCCGTGTCTATTTGCCTATCACCGAGCAGCAAATAACGAAGCCCAACATCAACCATATAATACTTGCTCAATGTTTTCAGTAATTTTTTTCCCTTTACATCATACCTGTCAGCTTTATACAGAATATGGCTATCGCAGAATGCTTTGAGGTAGGACTCAACCGTGCGCACATTGATTTTCACGCCATCGGATTTCAAGAGCCTTTCCAACCGACCAATGTCTCTGACTTTGAGGTTTTCAGCAAGATTCTTTACTATGGTGTTATACATTCCTACATGATATTTTTTATTTCGCGAAAAAGAACCTATTTCAAGATAATCTCTAAATTTTTGCGGCAAATTATAAGTGCCCTTTTCGAAGATATATTCCTTGAAAGACAAAAGCTGGCTCATGTAGAGTGGTCTTTCTATCATAATACAAAAAGTAGAAAATTTTAGTGACTTTTTGCATTGTTCTGCAAAAAGTCACTGATTTTATGAAGTTTTTGCAATAATTGGAGGCAAATTACTCCAACTTGAAATAGTATTGTGTGCAAAAATCGTTGCTTTCGGAAAAATTAATGTATATTACCAAGAGATGGAGAAGAGTTTAACTTTATTCCGGAGTGTTTATGATAGACTGCAACTGGGCTTTGCGGTAGAGGCTTGGGGCATGAGTTGGTGGCAATGTTGAACAATTAACTATGGAGAATCCATTATGAAAAACTTTTGCTTGGCGACAGCGTTGTTTGTTGCTTTCTTGTATTCTTGCTCTTCCGATGACGGTGGCGGCAACTCCAGCGGCAATGTTACGAAACAATGTACAACAGCAGATAACTCTGCGATGCATTTTTGTGACACACGTGACGGTCGCCTATATAAATATGTAGAAATCGGCAATCAAGTTTGGATGGCAGAAAACTTGAATTACGAAATTGAAGGCGGCAAATGTTATGGGGAAGATGGTGAAGTTGTTTTTAGATATGAAGGAGATTTAACTTATATTACATTATCAGACAAAGAAATACAAGCCAATTGCGAAAAATATGGCCGTTTGTATGATTGGTCAACAGCTATGGCTCTTGGCTTAAGCTGCAACGAAAATGAATGCGAAAATCAGATACAACGGTCAGGCCATCAAGGCATATGCCCGAAAGGCTGGTACATTCCAAACTATATGAATTGGCACGAATTAATAACTCTCGTAGGAGGCTTAGATTCAGCAGGTAAACATTTGAAGGCAAAAAAAGGCTGGTATGAATGCGGTCCCGCAGGTTCCGGCAGTCCTTATTTGTGTGAAGATACTTATGGATTTTCAGCATTACCTGGTGGTGGAGGTTTTGATGTTTATTATGGAGATGCCAGTAGTGGAATTTGGTGGAGTGCTAGTGAAGATGTTAACGAATATGCTTATGCACAAAGTATAAATAATGAAAGAGCGAACGCTTACTCGAATAAGTCTTACAAAGATGTTTTGTATAGCATTCGTTGTATCAAAGGAGATGGCAGTAATGGTTCTAATAATGGTGAAAATTGTACTTCAGCAGACAATACCGAAACTAAGTATTGTTCAAACGGCACATTGAAAACATACGGTTCTGTTCAAGATGCAGGTGGCAATACTTATAAAACCATTGAAATTGGCGATCAGGTTTGGATGGCAGAAAATTTGAATTATGATATGCCATATACTACTGCCGATGTATGCTACGATGATAATCCAAACAATTGCGCTAAACATGGTCGCTTGTATGAATGGGAAACTGCTGATATAGCTTGTCCATATGGTTGGCACGTGTCAAACAGTACAGATTGGGATAAATTGTTCCTTCATATAGGCTATATCAAAGGAGGCCAGTATTTGAAAGCTAGTGAAGGTTGGAATGATTGTGGACCTTTCGGTTCTGGCAATTCTTATTTGTGTGAAGACACTTATGGCTTTTCCGCTTTACCGAGTGGCTATGGTCATATCAATGGTAGTTTTCATCATATTGGTGATAGAGGTAACTGGTGGATAGGACATCAAATGGATATTGAAATGAGATATGATGACAAAGAAATTTCCGTTGGCGGTGGCTCAAGCTTGGATAATTTAAAGCTTAGTGTTCGTTGTGTACAAAATTGAGAACCTTTACTAGGAGAACTGAAAATGGCAAAGCAAGCAATTTTCGAGCCTAGGATAGAAGCTCCTAGTTAGTCATTGCTTATTATAAAACGCCTAATTTTTGCGCTTTTTCCGCTACTAAAGGAAAACTAAAGGAAAATAGCTTGACAATACGGCTTTTTTTTTCTATATTTTACTAACATTGCGAATACGCCTTGTAAATAATGCGCCTGAGCAGGTTTTTTCGCTTTTGGAGAGCGAAGAACCCGTTTTGTTTAGGGAATTGCGGTTAAAAGGGCCTTTAAACTGTAAATTTGCGGTTTTTAAAGAAAAAGGCGGCTTTACCGTTAAAGGCATTGCAAACGGTTCGCAGGAATTTGAGTGCGCCAGGACTCTGGAAATGTTTGAGCGGCCTTTTGAAGTAGAAGTGGACGCTATGGTGTTTCAGGAACAGGGCCTAACGCAGCAAGAAGAGGATGACGGGAGCGAAGATTTTTTTAAAATCAAAGTTCCTGCCAACCAAAGTGAAGCAGACTTAACAGAAACCGTGCGTCAACTGGTTATACTCCAAGAACCTATGATTCCGGTAAAAGAAGAGGCTTAAACAGGGAGAAAAAATGGCTGTTCCTAAAAGAAAAACCAGTACTGCACGGCGCGACAAACGCCGTCATAATTCATTTACGCTGGATGTTCCGGCAATGGCAAAATGCGAACAATGCGGAGCGGTCAAGCGCCCCCACAGAGTTTGCGAAGAATGCGGTTACTATAACGGCATCAAGCGCATGAAGGTAAAAGAAGGTGCCTAACATTAAAATAGCTCTGGATGCGATGGGTGGCGATTTCGCTCCGGAGCAGGTTGTTAAAGGCGCGGTCTCCGCAGCGAACGACCCTCAGCGCGATTTTGATATTCTGCTGTGCGGCCCCGAAGCATTGGTCAAGGAAGAGCTGAAAAAGAACGGCTACTTTGGCGATGCGATAACCGTTATAGACGCTCCGGACCTTGTGGCTATGGACGAGCCTCCAACCCAGGTTCTAAAAACAAAGCCAAAATCCGGGCTTGTGACCTGTGTTGGCTTGCAAAAACAGGGAATAGCGGCTGCAAGCGTCAGCGCCGGAAACTCCGGAGCTATGATGGCTGCCTGCCTTATGATTTTAGGGCGTGCCGCAAATGTTGCAAGGCCGGCAATTGCCTGCGCGGTTCCAACAGCAAAGCGCCAAGCAATTCTTTTGGACTGCGGAGCAAATGTTGACGAAAAAGCCTCCGTGCTTGTCGATTTCGCTCTTTGCGGCAGCATTTACGCAGAAGCTGTGATGGGTTATGAAAATCCAACGGTCGGGCTAGTCAATATGGGCGAAGAAGAGAAAAAGGGAACCGAGGTATTGCAAGAAGCACACAAGCTTTTAAAGCAGGCTCCTTTGAACTTCATAGGCAATGTTGAAGGCAGGGACTTTATCAAAGGCCATGCCGATGTAGCGGTTGCGCCCGGTTATGCCGGCAATGTGATTTTAAAACTTATGGAAGGTTTTTACGAGCTTGCGCACGAGGTGTTCGGCGAGGTAAATACGGAAAAAGCCAAAGAATTTGACCGCCTTTGGGATTACAGAAACCACGGCGGCGGCTTGCTTTTGGGGCTTAACGGCGTTGGCATAATAACCCACGGCAGAGCTGATTACGTCGCTATTCGCCATTCTTTGTTCACCGCCTGCAAATTCGCAAAGGCCGGTGTTCCCGCAAGAATTGCGGAAAAATTATCTGCGATTAAAAAGGAATAGCATGAATGCGGCCATAAAATCAATTGGCGTGTATTTGCCGGAGTTCATCGCAAAGAACGATGACTTGGCAAAAGCCAAAGGTCTTGACACAAATGACGAATGGATAAGAAGCCGCAGCGGCATTGCCGAGCGGCGCATGGTGCAAGACAGCAGCATTTTAACAGCAGACATAGGCTATTTTGCGGCAAAGAACGCAATTGAAAAAGCCGGTATTTCCACGAATGAGATAGATGGAATCATAGCCGGCACAATGTCTCCGGACAAACAGTTTCCTGCGCTGGCTTGTTGCATTCAAGCGAAGCTCGGCTGCGGCAGGGCATTTGCTTTTGACATCACGGCTGCTTGCGGTTTTATTCCGCCGGCGCTCAACACTGCGGCTCTTATGATTCGCAGCGGCCAGGCTAAGAATATTTTGGTTATTGGCGCGGAAATTTGTTCCCGCATCATGGATTGGAGCGACCGTGGCACCTGCGTCCTTTTTGGTGACGGCTCCGGCGCAATTCTGCTTTCCGCAATCGAAGACGAGAGCCGTGGTTTTGTTGGGTCTGCGCTTGCCGCAGACGGAAGTTTAACAAGCATACTTTATTTGAACACTCTTGGCGCGCAGGATTCTTTTTTGAGAATGGAAGGGACGTCTGTTTACAAGCTGGCAGTTACCGAGCTTGCGAACATTACCAAAAAAGCTTTGGAAAAAGCTGGTCTTTCCGTAAATGACATAGATCTTTTTATTCCGCATCAGGCCAATGTTCGCATAATCCAGTCCGTTGGCAAAACTCTTGGCCTTTCCCAAGACAAGGTCATGGTGAATGTTGACAGGTATGGCAACACTTCTTCCGCATCCATTCCCATTGCGCTTTATGAGGCAGAGCAGCAGGGCCGTTTGAAGCCCGGCATGTTGGTAGCCATGCCAGCGATAGGCGGCGGAATGAACTGGGGTTGTGTGTTGTTCAGGTGGTGAATTTAAAATAGCGCTTACAAAATAAAAGAGTTTTATGAAAACGAAAGCCCTTCCAGCAGTAGTGCCGATTAAAACAAAATTATAACTGACATTAATTCAATAGTTGCGCAACGGGCATATTTTCCCGATTTTAGGATTTACAGGATTTTCTGAGTTTCGTGGTTGGGGCTGAAAATTTTCAGCCCTTATGGTTGCTTTCTCTGTTTGGGGAAGCTCCTGCTTAGTGAAATTGTGAAAAAATAAAGCATTTAATTCTTCACGCAACGAACAGATTTTAGGTTAAATTTACCACTTCTGCCGCCGTCAGCCATATTATCATAAATACCATATATATCGAATTCTATACTGGTAGCAAAATCAGCTTCCGTTGAACTCCACCACAGCCCCAAAGTGCCAATAGAATAAAAAGAAACATCAATATTATAACCTTGGAGTTCTGCTATAATTAGCCATATCTCATAGTCTTGCGCCGTTATTTTAGCAGGAGCATATCCTCCCGGCAAAGCAGAAAAACCGTAATCGTCGGTTCCAGGCAACGCATTTTCATACAAACCATCCCAACCATCTCTGGCTTTAAGTTTTTTTCCGGCAATTTCATTGCCTCCGGCAAAATTTATAAGAGTTCGCCATTCTTCAGCACTTGGCAAGTGCCAACCACTGGGGCAAACATCAGTTGCTTCACTAAGCGTTGGGCGGATTGTTTTATACCAATAATAAAGCCTGCCGTATTTGTCGCAATTAGCAGGCTCGTCTTCGTAGCACCTACCTATGCTGCCATCACCACTGTAATTTAAATTTTCCGCCATCCAGTTTTGATTGCCTATTTTCACATACCTATATTCTTTGCCATCGCGGGCATCGGTAAATACTTCTTTATTAGACACGTTGCCTTCAAAGCAAAATTGGGTCTGTGGGTTGTATTCAACCTTTTTACATGGGTCTTTTGGCTCGTTTTCTCCTTCATCACTGGAGCAGGAAACTGTGAATGCAATAGCTATAGAAATAGCCGTGAGTAGAGCAATGAAGGTGAAAGTGCGCATAAGGGAGGAATGTAGAAAAATATTTTGCTTTTATTTTGGCTTATATGTTGTATCCGCAAATCCTATTCCACGACTTGTGTGCAGAATGCCTGCTATTTCAATATGATCTTCCAGCTCTGTGTAATAAATTTGGTAGCGTAATTTACCTAGCAATATACGCCTCATTCCATTTACATACTTTGTGCCTATGCCAGGCTGTCTTTCTAGAAGCCTTGCAATTTTATAGAATGTGTCGTACATTATTTGAGCCTGCTCTAATGACCTTTTCGCAAAATAGTCACCCGTATAGTCCACACATTTGCTTAGACCTTCTCCACAATCAGGAGTGTTAATGTGCATTATATGACCCCGCTCTAATGACCTTTTCGCCCAATAGTCCACAGCTTCGTTTAGCATTTTTTCACAATCAGGAGTGGTAATAGCAGGTTTTATTTTTATTTCGTCTTCATCATTATTTAATGCCATATTTGCTCCTTAGCCTTTCCGTTGTGCGTTTTTCCATTTCATCTAAAGTCATGGTTTCACCTCTTTTGAATTGTTCAAGGCTTTTACTCAAGCGATGGTTAATCTCTATTTCGTCTAATAACGCTTCTTGACAAACTATCTCCGTCTCGTTTGCCATTACCGCAGTTTTCGGTTCCATTGTCGCTGTTGCCATAGTGTTACCTCTCTTTGCGTTAATATAGAAATTTTGCCACGAAATCTGGGCTAGAGAGGATAGCGAAAAATATCGGTCTCTATTCTACAAAATCGGCTATATTTCTTATTTAGCAAATTAACCTAAAATAGTTCGTAACTCTATAAATTTCAGACACTTAACCGCAATTGTACAAGCAAAATTCACCGAATTTGGGCATATTTTTTGCATATCTAAACAGCAACCAGTTTTAACATAAGGATTTTCCTATGCAAATAGCACACGCACACTAAAATCACGGCTCTTTTGCTGCACATCATAGCAAAACGGTGGCGAAACACGCCGCTTTCGGCACAATGCTAAACCAAATGCAAAAGGCGGCGAAACAAGAAGCCGAGCAGCCAAAACCCGGCGAAAATTCACAGGCAGTTGCGAGTTCGGTTAGCGAGAATATGGCACAGCGGCCCCCAATGAAAATAGTTTCAAATTTTGGTTCAGCCAGACCAACCCCAGCAGCAGCTTATAAATTCAATGGAGCCTAAATATTACGGGAAAACACAGCAAGAGTTGGAAAAGCAGATAAGCGAGGAATATGATTCTTATAAAAAGCAAGACGAAGAATGGTTAAAAAAGCAAGAAGTACGGCATTCCAATATCATCTACGATATTCCTAAGGCAGATGAGGCTTTAGAGGCTTACAAAAAAGGCAATAAGGAAGAATATGTGCGGATTATTGTTGATGGTTTAATGGAAACAGCGAAATCCGTTGACCTCAAAAATACACTAACCAAATTTCTGCAAAACGGAGGGCTTGCGTTTGGGTAAAAAAAGGGGAGAAGTTTCTCCCTAGCTGCAAACGCCTATCATTACGGTTAGCTATCTTTTGTTTCGTAAAAATAATCAATCTGCTTTTGAATTTTGCTGCCACTAAGCAATTTGCGGCGTTCAAGCCGTTCCTGTGCTTCTAGCAATATCGTTTTGATTTTCGCTTCAAATTCATTCTTGGGCGGAAGATGTGTCCAGTATTCCGCAACCGCAATACCTGCCCTATCCATTTCAAGAAGTTCTATCTTCTCACGATTTGCAGTGGCACAGAGAATTAGCCCAATAGGAGCTTCTTCTCCCTCTTGACGTTCATGCTTGTCAAGCCATTTCAGATACAATTCCATCTGTCCTTTGTAAGCCGCCTTGAATACACCAATTTTTAGTTCAACAGCTACAAGCCTTTTCAATATTCTGTGATAAAACAGTAAATCAAGAACGATATCCTCATCACCAATAATCATACGTTTTTGCCGTTCAACAAAAGTAAAACCTTGACCGAATTCCAAAATGAATTTTTCAAGCTCTGCCAAAACAGCTTTCTCCAAATCTGCTTCAAGAAAATTTTCTTTTAAATCTAAAATATCAAGCAAATAAGGGTCTTTGAATACATTGAACGGAATGGAAGAAGCCTCTGATAGTTGCGAATTTGCAATCTCTTGTCGCTCATAAGCTTTACGGGAAATTTGCTTGCGAAGCTCACGAATTCCGAGCCGCCTATTCACTATGTCTTTTGCATAAAAAAGCTTCGCTTCAATTGTTGGCAGGGGTAAAAGCTCAACAATATGAGACCAGCTCAATTGCGGCGACAGTGTCGCCACAATTTCGTAATCCGTAAATTCGTCCGCAAAACGCAACATTCGGCGAATATTGGTCAATTCAAACGAGCTCCCATATTTATCTTGCAATTGTTGCGACAGCGTCGCCACAATTCGCTTTCCATAAGCCGCACGCTTTGAATCAAGTATAACCGAATTGACATACCTGCCAATTTCCCAAAACATTAAAGTAATTTCACTGTTGGCGTATGTAGTCGCACGAGATTTGCGATTTTCTATAATTTCCGATACACGCTCAAAAATGGCATTTTCATCAATCTGCATATCGTTTGCCAAAACAACTTCCTGTTTTTTCTTATTCATAGTTGCCATCTCATAGAAGTTTTAGACACAAGTTCAAGAGCAATTTGCATGGGCAGTAATATAGAAATTAATTTCGTCACGAAGTCTAGGCCAGAGGGGTTAGCGGAAAACGTCGGTCTCTATTCTACAAAATCAGCCATATTTCTTATTTAGCAAATTAACCTGAAAATAGCTCGTAACTCTATAAATTTCAAGCACTTATCCGTCATTGTACAAGCGAAATTTGCCGAATTTGGGCATATTTTTTGCATATCTAAACAGCAAATAGTTTTAACATAAGGACTTATGCAGGCAATTATAGAAAGACCACGGTATCTTGAAACTCTGCTTTCGTGGCAGGGCAAAACGGATACCATTAAGATTATCACCGGAGTTCGCAGGTGCGGAAAGTCTTCTTTGTTCAAGATTTTCCAGAAACATCTGTTGGACAACGGGACTATGCCTTCGCAAATACAGGCGATAAATTTTGAAGATGCGGATTTTTCGGATTTGACGGATTGGAAAAAACTGCACGATTATTTAAAGTCTCGTTTGATAGAAGGCAAAATGAATTACATCCTTTTGGACGAAGCTCAGTGTGTGCCGGGCTTTGAAAAAGTCGTGAACAGTTTGCGTTTGCACGATAATGCAGATCTTTACTTGACGGGCTCAAATTCGCAAATATTGTCCGATGAGCTGGCAACGCTGCTTTCCAAACGCTATGTGACAATAAAAATGTGGCCGCTTTCATTCAAAGAGTATCTTTCTGCATATCCGTTTGCAAATATGGCAAAAGACGATATTTTCCGAGATTATCTGCGCAACAGCGGTTTTCCTTATGCCATTCAAATGACGGCAGCTCGGAATCCGCTTTTGACAACAGACAATAAATGGGATACGGAGCAGATACGTCTTTTTTTGAAGGGATTATTTGACACCATAGTTTTGAAAGACATTGTGGAGCGCAAGAATGTGAAAGATGTTTCTCGCTTGATGCGCATTATAAAATTTATGTTTGATAACATTGGCAAAGAGACTTCTGTTCGCAATATTAAGAATATGCTTGAAGCCGATGGTTTGAAAATAGATGTGGCAACCATAGAGAGTTATTTGAGTGCTCTGTTGGACGCTTTCGTTATGCACAAGGCAAATCGCTATGATATAAAAAGCAAGCAGTATTTGAAGACGAATGCGAAATATTATTTAACGGATATTGGGCTTCGCTATTTTTTGCTTGGGCGTGAAGGCGAGGTGCACAATGTTCTTGAAAATGTTGTGTATTTGGAATTGCTGCGGCGTGGGTATGAAGTTAGCGTTGGCAAGATTAATGATTACGATGTTGATTTTGTCGCTGTGAAAAACGGTTCGGTCAAGTATTGCCAGGTGGCGGAGGAGTTGACTTTTAAGAGGAAGTTGAAAGCTTTGGAATCCATAAGCGATCGTAGCCCGAAATTCCTGCTCGCTACGGATAATTTTGTCACGGAGGAGCATAAAGGAATCAAGGTTTTGAATGTACTGAACTGGCTGGGGTGATGGCTTATTTTTTGTAATCCATGATTTCAGCCATATCTTTTTTTACTATATTTCTTAAATACATTTCGTAAATCAGCAGTTATGCCCATGCAAGTGAACATATCGCAAGGAATGCGGCTAGACCAAAAGCTATCCGCACAGGCTATACTTACATCGCAAATCTTGCAAATGAACTCAATAGAGCTGGAAACCGCCATTCAGCAGGAACTGGAAACAAACCCCCTGCTGGAAGTTGACGAAAGCAGCGAAACCGACGAAAATGAAGCAGAAATGGAGCGGGAAAGCAAAGATTCAGGCGCAGACTCAGACCTGGGGCTTCTGGATGACCCGGAAAAAAAGACCGATATTGACTGGGACGACTACTTTCAAGACGGATTCAAAGACTCCGAACCGGAGGATTTTAGCCAGCGAGACCCCGACGAAGATGACTGGGAGCGGCCGCAAAGCTACGACCTGGACATTCAGCAATACCTGCTGAACCAGTTGAAAGACCGGAACCTGCCGGAAGAGGTTTACGAGTGCGTTGCGTATTTAGCGGGTTGCGTTGGCGATAACGGATTTTTGCGCGATGAAAATGAAGCCAAAGAGGCTAAAGATGAAAATTCCGGCAAAAACGCTTTGATAATAGCCATAGACGCTGTTTTGCAAAACGAAAAACCTTTAAAAAAATCCCAGAAAGAAGTAAGAGAGGCCTTTGAAGTGCTGCGCAGCCTGGAGCCGCCGGGAATAGGCGCGTTTGATTT
This sequence comes from Candidatus Fibrimonadales bacterium, assembly GCA_009786285.1. Lineage (GTDB taxonomy): Bacteria > Fibrobacterota > Fibrobacteria > Fibrobacterales > Fibrobacteraceae > Fibrimonas. Next base: position 17,181 of record WQTK01000335.1, read on the forward strand.
GCGCGACTGCCTGATTATACAGGCAAAAAGGATAGAGGATTTTTCAAAAATAGCCATTGACATTTTGGAAAAACATTATGATTTGCTCTTGGAGCTGCGCTATGTGCAAATAGCAAAGGTGATGAATATTTCCGTTCAGGAAGTTACAAATGCCGTAAAGGAGCTTGCAAAGCTCAACCCTCACCCTTTAACTCAAATCCAGGCATCAAAGCTCTCTTATGTAACTCCGGATTTCATTGTGGAAAGAGAAGCGGATGGTTCATTTAGCGTGTCGCTTAGAGACGGTACAAAATCAAGGCTAAAAATAAATGACTCTTACAAAAACCTGCTAAAAACAAAGTCCGTCAGCAGCACAGAAAAATCCTGGATAAGGAACAAGCTGAATTCGGCCAGCATTTTTATGAGGAGCATAGCGAGCCGCAAAGAGACCATGCTTTTGGTTATGAATGCCATAGTGCGCCGCCAATACGATTTTTTCGCACGTGGCTCGCAGCATTTGAAGCCCATGATTTTGCAAGACATTGCAGATGAGGTAAACAGAAACGCAAGCACTGTGAACAGGGTGACAAACGGCAAATATGTTCAAACTTCTTATGGAATTTTTGAGCTTAAAAATTTCTTCTCTGCCGGCGTTGCCCAAGACGATGGCACGGAAGTGAGCAATGTGAAAATAAAAAACAGCATTAGGGATTTAATAAGCAACGAAGACAAAAAAAGCCCTCTTTCCGACCAAGAGGTCTCCGAGCTCTTGGAAAAACGCGGTTTGAAAGTGGCTCGCAGAACGGTAAACAAATACCGCGAAGCTTTGGGAATTTTGCCTGTAAAAGTTAGAAGAAGCAGGTAGCTTAAGTTTTCTTCTTCTGTATCCTCACGTAATTATTTCTCTTAAAATCATTCCTGTGCTCCAAGCAAAAACGGGGATAAATGAACTGCTTTGGAAACATCTTTACCGGAAAGGTGCCTTCACAACCCTCCAAGCAGCACTTGAACTGAACCTCAACAGGTTCATTGTAACCGTGTTTAAAGAACATATTGCGCATTTCAAGGCTATCCAAAGCCTTTTTCGGCTTTGCCCTGGCCTTTATATCTCTGTGCAGCTCGCAATATTTGGCTATGGGATGCCCCCAGAACTCACGTCCACAACCCGGTTCTTGGCACTTTTTAAGCTTCACTCGCTTTTTCTTTTTATATTTTGGCAGTTGCATATGGAGAATATAGAAAAATTATGAGCAAAACTGACATGGTTATTTTGGCGGCAAGCGCTCTCTTGCTTATGAGTTGCGCTTCTGGCAAGCCAGGCAAAACGCCTGCCCCTGTGGCTCTGGAAACTTTTAAATGCGCTGCTGGAGAATTTAGGGGGCTAGGCACGGGAGAAAGCGAAGCAGAAGCCTTGAACGCCGCTCTTTCCGAGCTTTCAATGCAAATAAACTCTTCCATAGAGGTTTCAAGAAAACTCAAGCAAAGGCAGCAAAGCTCAAACGAAAAAGAGCTTACAAGCACCGAATACAATGCCCGGACAATTATTAAATCTGCGCTTAGCAATGCCCATGACGCTCGTATTTTGCACAAAAGCGAAACAGGCGCGGTTGTTTGCATGAGCAAAGAAAACGCAGCGAAAGGATTCAAGGAGCGCCAGCAGTTGATAGCAGATTCCTTGGAGGTTGTTTCTTATGCAGGAATGGGAACTGAGCATCCCAAGCACAAAAACAGCGCTTGGCATAAAGCTCAAACTCTTTGGAACGAATTTACGAGAATTCAAAACATGCTGGATGACTGGGGTGTTGAAAGCGCGAATTTATCTGCAAGCGAAACTTATTCCAAAACAAAAGATGATTACAAGAGCTATTGCGTAAAGCAAAAAACATTCTGGGAAGAGAAGGAAGAGGGCGATTGTTCAAAAGCGGTTTTTTCAGAACTTTCCAAAAAAGTGAAAATTGAAAAATCCAAATGTTCAAGCGGGCTGAATTTGCGGTTTTCCTGCTCTGAGAGGTGCAGCTCTTCCGGTTTTGGGGTGGAATGTTTTTTTCAACCTGTTTTGTCCATTGAAGCTTGCGGCGGAGAGCAGTATTCCATACTGACATCCAAAAAACCGGTTTTAGGCGATGATATGCACAACATTTCGAAAGCAAAGGAAAAGCTTATTCAAAATTTGCCCAATGCGGATTTTTTTGCGCAATGGGAGACGGAAATCAAAGAATGGGCTCCGCAATGCACAGAGTGACAAAAGCCAGCTGTCCCACTAAAACACTGGGCGAATTTTTGCTGTATTCCTTCATGGCTTTGTATCCTTTTTTTGCTAATGAAGAATCATCAACTTACGGGAAATGACCGTTTTTTGCATTGGAAAAAGTAGAAATTTTCTACCTTCATTCCATGTTTCCCCGCTCAAAGCTAATCGCTTTCGTCATTGCCCCGCAAAACGCGCCAATATCTGCGATTGCAGATAAATTCGGCCCGTTTGAGCACAAAGGAGAGTTTTTCCCGTTTTGCAAAACGGACTATTACAAGGCGGAAATGGGCGAAAAATTGCAAAGAGGCGTGGTTTCTTTTGAAGGGCTGGTTGAGCCGGAAAACATAGGCGAGTACAAGAAAAAGGCCATTGAGCTGGAAAACAGCCTGAAAAACGAAACCGGAGGCCGCATATTGAATATAGACATAGGCTACATGGACTGCGATAAAATTGTCCTTCCTTCAACAAAATGCGGGCCGTTCAAACTCTATGCAGGCAGAGGAATTTGGCTGGACATGATTTTAACCTACGCAAAAGGGGATTTTAAGCCTACGCAGTGGGCTTTTGCAGATTTCAAGGAAAATCCATACAAAAGGGATTTGCTGCTAATCAGGGAAAAATACAAAAGGAGCTTGCATGGAAAAGCATAGGCTGAAACCTTGCAGGCAAAGCTTGGATATTTTGCTCCGCCGCCACGGCATTGAGCTGAAAAAGGAAACTTTGGACAAGCTTTGGCTTTTTCACGGCCTTCTTAGAGAAAACAACAAAGACCAGGATCTCACTCGCTTAAACGCCTTTGAAACAATAGTGGAGCGCCATTACGCAGACTGCATAATAATAAATTCCTTCGTGAAAAAATGGCCGGCTAAAATGCTAGACATAGGCTCCGGAGCCGGTTTTCCCGGCATTCCATTGAAACTTATCAATCCGCAAATAAACCTGATTTTATGCGAGCCTCGCCCGAACAGGGTTAATTTTCTGAGAATGACGATAGAGAAATTGGGTTTGCAGGGCATAAGCGTTTTTGAGCACAAGGTCACGAGCTTCTCCATGAGCGAACCGGTTGAAGGCATTATTTGCCGTGCTTTCGGCAGCATAGCGGAAACCTTGCCCAGGCTTGGCAACAGCCTTAAAAAAGGCGGCAAAGCTTATTTTATGAAAGGCCCTGCTGTTAAGGAAGAACTTCATAACTGGCAAGAAGGCGAATACAAAATATCAGAAACTCATTTTTACACAATACCCGGCGGCACTCAGCAAAGGTCGTTGATTGTTTTGGAGAGGGGGTGAGCTGTAATTGCCGCAAATATCCCTAAGCTCGATTCCCCATAGCTCCGCACTTTCACCGCTTCACTTGCCCACTCCGGCAAATTTCTAGATGGCATTTCAAAAACGGCAAAACCGTTTTCCGTTAGATTTGGCAAAAATATTCGCAAATCAGGGTAGCTTTCCGTGAATGGCGGGTCCGCAAAAATCAAATCAAACTTTTCTTCCGGTTTAAAGCGCATAACATCGGTTTTTACGCAAACAACCTTTTCTGCGATGTTCCACCTTTCCGCAGTTTCCTTTATAGTTTGCAAAAGCTTGCCGGAAGTGTCTGCCATGCAAACCGAGGCAGCGCCTCTGGACAAAGCTTCAAAACCCACCAAACCCGTGCCGGCATACAGGTCCAAAACCTTGAAATTCTCAACCGAGCCGAGAATATTGAAAAGCGCTTCTCTTGTTTTTGAAGATGTTGGGCGAACATTTTTGTCTTTTAGGGGCGGCAAAACCCTGCCCCGCAAATCACCGGCGGTTATTCGCATTTTTACCTCTTAGCGGAGAACGAGGGACTCGAACCCCCAAGCCTGACGGCGGCGGTTTTCAAGACCGCTGACTTACCATTAGCCTAGTTCTCCTATTGTTTTAACCAGACAATGGAAGGAAATATAGAAAATAGTTCACTGCATTGTATTCATTTTGTTTCATAAGTATTTCATAAGTCTTTTATAGGTATTATCTTTGTAAAAAATTATGTTTTTGAAAATATTTTCCGCTTTTTGCGAAATTCTTTCATATATTTATATTGAAACTATGCGTGCCTCTACCTTAGAGAAGATATTATTTATCATTTTTGATTGCATGGCTAGCACCATGTGCTTCTTGCTCTTTTTCCCGGAACGCAATGAATTTGCAGCTTTTGCCGTGCTCGTATGGCTTTTGATATTTTTGTGCGCAGGGTTCTACCGCCGCTGGCTCTTGGATTCAAGAACAGCGCAAGTGCTGCATATTCTGAAAACAGTCTGCATTGCCTATTGCTTTGCCATAGTTGCCCTGTTTGGCTATTATGCACAAAACCTGCATGGTTTTTTCAATGAATTCCGGCACTTGACCGGCTATTTTTTCTTTGTCTGGTTCTTGACCAGCAGCATCAGGCTCTTGATTTGCAAAATACTGAGAATTTTCTTGAACAGGGGCTGGGGCGCAGATTGCATTCTTCTGCTTGGCAACGAAAACGAAACCCATGAATATTCGCATCTGTTTCACAGCAATCCGCAACTGGGAAAAAAAGTTATTGACATTATTGAAGAGGACAAATACGCAGACCTGCCAAACCTTATAAAGAAAAACAATGTACAAGCCATTGTGATTGCCCACCGCAACAGCTCCGAAAAGAAAATAAACGAAATTTTATATTGGGTGGCGCACCTGCCGGTGCAGGTTTATTTAGTGCCGAATCTGTGGGAATGCGCAAAGAACTTCAAAATGTCAAGCCAGCCAACGCTTATTCACACCAAGGAATTGCAAGAGCTTTTTGTGCTGAACCTGCTACCCTGGCAAGCTACAATAAAAAGAATAATGGACATAGCAATAGCAGTGTTCTTGCTCCTTGCCACATCGCCTCTGCTTTTGCTCACCGCCATAGCAATCAAGCTGGATTCGAGAGGCTCGGTTTTGTACAAGCAGCAGAGAGTAGGCTTGTACTCGAGGCCCTTTACAATTTACAAATTCCGCTCCATGTACAGCGATGCGGAAAAAAACGGCCCTCAGTGGGCAAAAAAGAATGACAGCCGTGTAACGAAGGTCGGGAAAATAATTCGCAAATTCCGCATAGATGAAATTCCGCAGCTTTTGTGCGTACTTAAAGGAAACATGAGCATGGTTGGCCCTCGCCCTGAGCGTGCGGTATTTATAGAAGAACTTCGCAAAACAATTCCTTTTTACGCAAGCCGTTTGAAAATGAAGCCGGGCCTGACAGGTTGGGCACAGGTTCGCCATCATTACGATAACGACATTGAAGACGTGAAAATAAAACTTGGCTATGATATTTATTATTTATCCAACGCATCTATTCTTTTGGATATTCAAATTCTTATCAGAACCATATACGTTGTGCTAACAGGAAAAGGTGCGCAGTAGATGCGGGTGCGGCTAAGCGTACTACTTTTCTACATTCTACCATTATGTCAATACGCCTTCTTTTTCTTGCCGCATTTCTTGCAATTGTCTCTTGCGGCCAAAATGAACAAAATAAACCAGGTTCGCAAAACCTGCTTGCTACGGAGCTTTCCGGGCAAACTATCGTTTTAGCCAACTTTATTTCCGCAAAGCCTGCGGCTGTTTTGAGCTCACGCAGCACAATAGAATTTGAATTCAACAGAAACATGGTTCTGCAAAGCGCGGTTGGGGAAAATCTGGAAGTGAACCCGATTGAACTTGAGCCTGCAGTAAAAGGAAAGGCCAAATGGCTAACCACATCGCTCTTGCAATTCACTCCCGACAGCCCCATGCAAAACGGGCTGGCATACAAAGCAAAGCTAAACGGCAAAAAAGCTTTCGGCAATTCTGCGCAAACAGACGATTACAGCCTTGAATTTAAAATTATCCCGAATGAGATTCTGGAAATAGACGGGGGCTTTGAACCGGTGGCCGGAAAGGTGAACACGGCAAAACTTGTTCTGGAAATAAAATTTGCTGATAAGAGCGACAGCGCAAAGCTGGCAAAAGAACTTGCAATTAGCTTTGCCTCCAAAGCAATGCCGTATAAAATGTCGTTTGGCGGCCAAGGGAATTTTGTTAAAATAGAAAGCGAACACGTGCTTCGCACAGACAAAAACCAAAGCGCAGAAATAAAACTGCCAAAAAACTGGAGCGCAGACGGCAAGCCGTTTAGCGAAACATTTTTGCTGCCGGAAAAAGGAATATTCGCCGTAGTAAGCTCAAAAGACGCAGAGGTTGTTTTTTCAGACCCAATAGCTACAGATATGGATGTTTCCGGGTTTGTGAGCGTAGAGCCTCAAGTGGCATACAGCGTTTCGGTAAAAAACAGAACTCTTAAACTGAAAGGAGACTTTGCTTATGGCGAGCGATACACGCTGAGAATTGAAAGGGGATTCCCAAGCGCCTATGGAACAAAAACTCAGGAAAATTTTATAAAGCAATTCTCGCTTGACGATGAAAAACCCCAGCTCAACTGGGTTGGAAGCGGATTGTTTTTGCCATTGGAAAACAAAGGACGTTTGCAATTCAAAAGCATGAACTTAAACGGAGCAACGCTGAGAATACAGGAAATTTTGCCGCAGAACTTGATATTCTTTTTGCAAAACAACGATCTTCGCTCATCCAACAGATGGATTTCCGATATTGAGCGAACAGCAAAAAGCGTTTTTGAAAAAGAACTGAAATTCGACAATCCAAAAAGAAACGAATGGCTGAAAACGGAAATTGATATTTCCAACTATTTTGCGAAAAAAGCGGGTGCGGCATATATTGTGAGCATGACTTTTAATTCGCACAATCTGACTGTCCAATGCAAAGACTCGGAACAATACGATTACGACCATCCCTGCTACAGATACTACTACTGGGGCAGCAACGCAAATTCGGAAAAAATTTTGATAGCTTCTTCCGTTGCGCTAACGGCAAAAAAAGAAAACGCCGGAGTTCATGTTTGGGCCATAGATGTTGAAACCGCTAAGCCAATTTCAAATTTGTCTTTGGAACTGTATGGCAGAGTAAACGATGTTCTCGCCACTAAAAGAACAGACGCAAACGGATATGTGTTTTTTGCGGAAGACGGCTATGTAGTGAAAGGGCACGGAAGCAGAGGGCTTGCCTTGCTGAAATTGTCGCAAAACAATTGGGAAACCAGCCGCTTTGATGTTGGCGGCGTGATGGAAAATAACGATGCGAGGATGTTCGGTTATACGGAACGAGGCGTTTACAGACCCGGCGATACAATTCATTTTTCTGGCATAGCAAAAATGCTGCCGAACACGCAAGTGTCCGTTTTGGTAAAAAATCCTTTGGGTTCCGTAGCTTTTGAAGGCTTGGCCAAAACATCCGAAAACGGCATGTTCTCGCTTGACATACCTACGGAATTGAACGCGCCAACCGGCCAATGGGTCGCAACAATAAAAAGCGGCGGAAACGAATGGTACCATTATTTGCGAGTTGAAATGGTTAAACCCAACCGCTTGAAGAATTTGCTTGAGCTTCCGGAAAAAATGAGCGGCAAGAGAATAGAAGTGAATGAAACTTTCAAAAGCAAGTATTTGTTCGGAACACCTGCCGCCGGATTAAAAGCGGAAATAAGCTTTTCGCTAAAAAACAAACCTTTGAAATTTCCCCGTTTTCCGGATTTCACATTCAAAAATCCAGTGCTGAATTTTGAAGAAAGCAATGACGAAATTCTGTTCAAAGGAAATTTGAACAGCGAAGGCGAGGCCAGAATATCCCAGTCAATTGATTTGAAAAACAGAAATATTCCGGAAGCGGCAACAATAAGAGTACACGCTACAGTCCACGAAACAGGAGGAGGCTTCACAGAGAGCTGGCACACAAGCACTGTTTATCCGTATCCGGCGTTTGTTGGGCTAAAAACAAGGGATTTCTGGGACGGCGTGCGTGTTGGGGATACTTTGCGCATTCCATTTATTGTACTTGACGAAAACGGCAAAATAGCCTCCGGCAGAAAGCTTTCCGTTAAAATTTATCAAAACCGAGGCTATTCGTGGTGGGAAGGCAGCAGCTACGAGCGCTGGGATTTTAGAAAGCAAAAGCAAACTTATCTGGTTCATGAAGAGAGCGTTAAAAGCGGAGCTGCCACAAAAGAATTAAAATGGTCGCCGGATAGCGAAGGATTGCTTTTAATTGAAATAGAAGATGTTGAAGGCGGGCATAGCGCATCGCAGTCTATTTACGCTTCGCATTGGGGCGGCGCAGAAAACATACGGAACATTCCGGAAGCAAGCCACTTGAATTTAATAAGCAAAAAATCCGCATATAATTTAGGAGATTCAATTTTAATTTCCTTCAATGCGCCGGCTGACGGAAACGCGCTTGTAACGCTTGAATGCGCAAATAAAATTCTGGAGAAAAAATTTATGAAGGCAAAAGCCGGAAGAAATGAAATTTCCTTTACGGCAAAAAAAGAAATGCTTCCGAATATTTACGCTGTTGTTAGCCTGTTCTTGCCGCTCAAGAGCGTTGAGGGAGAAAAGCCCATGCGTTATTATGGAATTTTGCCGATTAAAATTGAAGACGAAAAAACATTGCTGAACTTGGCTATGAAAACTCCGCAAGAAGTTAGGCCCGGAGAAGAATTTTCCATAGAGGTTACAAATAATTCCAAAGAAAACGCTTCATTCACCCTTGCCGTTGTTGACGAAGGCTTGCTTGATTTGACTAATTTCAAAACCCCGGATCCTTGGAAGTTTTATTTCCAAAAAATTGCGCTCGGCATAAAAACATCCGATAACTATGATGAGATAATAGGCGCTTTGATGCAAGACATGGATTCTTATTTGTCCATAGGCGGCGATGAAGACGTAACCAATATGTCCGGGCAACAGAAAACACGGAGGTTCAAGGCGGTTTCGCTGTTCAGCGGCGTTTTGGAAGTGAAGGCCGGCAAAACAGAAAAGATCAAGTTCAAAATGCCGCAATATGTTGGCTCTGTGAGAGCGCAGTTGGTTGGCGCTTCCAAAAACGCATTTTCCAAAAACGAGGCGAACATTACGGTTAAGCAACCGCTTATGATTTTGCCGACTGTTCCCAGAGCGGCGAAGCCCGGAGACAAATTCAAAGTCCCGGTTTCCGTGTTCGCAATGAGCGATGATGTGAAAAGCGCAAACATAAATATACAGGTTTCCCCTGAGCTTAAAATTGCAGGCAAGAATAATTTCACCCTTTCGTTCGAAAAACAAGGGGAGCTAGACGGTAGCTTTGAAGTGGAAACATTGCCATCTCTTGGCTCAGCTAAAATAATAGTCAAGGCAGAGAGCGGCAAGCACAAAACATCAGACACAATAGATTTGCCCATAATAAGCTCTTCTGCTATTTACACGGAAGTTTTGCATATGGAAATTTCCGAGAATGAAACATGGCAAACAAAAATAAACGCTTTTGGAATAGACAATACGCACAAAGCAACGCTTATGCTTAGCACTATGCCGAGTTTGGGCGCAGACGGGCGGCTGGATTACCTGATTAATTATCCTTATGGCTGTTTGGAGCAAACAATCTCCAGCGTATTTCCTCAGTTATACATAGATAAATTCAGGGATTTGGATTCAAAGAAAAAGCAGGAAATTTCCGATAACATAAATAACGGAATCAAACGGCTTGCGCAATTTTCCATGAGCAGCGGATTTTCATATTGGCCCAACCAAAGCCACACAAACGCGAATCCTTGGTCAACGAGTTATGCCGGGCATTTTATGCTGGAAGCGAAGAAAGCAGGTTACTCGGTTCCGCAAAATCTTTTGAACACTTGGAAAAACTGGGAAATAGATCAAGCCAAAAAAACATCCGGTAAAGATTTCCGCAATCAGGCGTACAGGCTGTTTTTGCTTGCGATGGCAGGCGAGGAACAGATAGGCGCGATGAATTTGATGAAGGAAAATAATTTGGGAAGCCTGGACTGGCTTTCTAAATATTTGCTTGCTGGAGCTTATCATTTGGCAGGGAGAGAGGCTATAGCAAAACAGGTTTTGGATTTCAAAGGAGCGGTTTTAAAGGATTACAGGGAAAACTCCGAAACTTATGGCTCTGGCCTTAGAGACCGTGCCCTTGCTGCTTTGGTTTTGGCAAAGATGAACAAGTCAAAGGAAGCCATTGATATTTATCAAGCTCTTGCGAAGGAATGGAATGCAAGAACTTGGTGGAGCACTCAAGAGAGCGCATTTGCATTGCTTGCCTTTTCCGCTCTTGAAAAAAAGCATACGAGCAGCGATGTAGAAGTTTTGTATAATGGGAAAAAAATCTTGGTTAAAGCGAATAAACCTGAGAAAATAGATTTAAGTTCTTTAGGCTCTGCGGAAGTTTCTGTTACTGCCTTGAATGGAACTGTTTTTGCCGAGCTTCAAACAAAGGGCTTGCCTTTGAAAGATAACATAGAGACGGGGAATGAGGGGCTTGTTGTGGAAAGAGTTCTGTTTAGCTCAGACGGAGATAAAATGTCTGTTTCGCAAATAAGGCAAGGCGAGGTTTTTTGGCTTGTTTTTGGAGTTAAGTCGCTTGCTTCCAGCCATCTTGAAAATTTAGCTCTTTCCAGCATTTTGCCTTCGGGTTTTGAAATTTCCAATGAGAGGCTAAACGAATACAACCGTCCCGGCTGGCTGAACAATTACCGCATTGCGGAGCCGGATTACATGGATATAAGGGATGACCGTGTTAACTGGTTCTTTGGGCTTAGTCCAAACGAAGTAAAGATTTTCGTAGCGCAAGTCCATCCGAGTTATGCCGGAGAATTCAGGTGGCCCGGTCTTGTGCTGGAAGCAATGTATAACCCTGATTACTTTGCCCGGATTGCCGGGGAGAGAATAACTGTATTTTAAAAAAGCAGGAAATTATGGATGTAGATGCTTCTCAAGAAACGCCGCTGCCCTATGAAGAGATTTTTAAAAATCCTCCGAAAGGAGTGTATATTAACAAACTGCTGGGTAATATAACGATTGGAACCAACCTGCGCCATCCTTCGAGCATTGTTTTGCCGATTATTGTATTTGGTTTTATTTTGAGTTTTATGGGCAGCATGGCATATAACTTATTAATCTTGTTATTGGCTGAACCGCCGGAATTTTTAGAAATTGTCCCGATATTGTTATTTGCCATTCCGACTTTATTTTTATTTGGTTGCTTATTAATTTGCGTGCTGTTATTTATAGGTGGCAGGGTTGAGGTTGTTATAAAAGAAGATGGAGAAGGCAGTTTTGTATTTACCGGCATTGGAAATATTGGGAAGAAAAAATATTTTGACTGGAACAAAGTAAAGAATATATTTAAGCGTACATGGAAAACCAAGCATAAAAATGGCTGGCGCACACATTATGAGATAATTATTGAGGGAGATGGAAAAGTGAATTTCGGCAATATATTGCAGGGCGCATATGACAAGCAGTTTAATTATATATTAGCTGCGTTAAAATACTATCATGAGCAAAAATAAGCATGGCAGAGTCATATTCAATTACAGGAGAACATGCGACAGCCGTGGTTTACGCAAGCAATGTGGAAGAGGCTTGCAATGAGCAAATTAAGGATATTTGCGGCAAAGAGTTTTTGGCAAACGAAAAAATAAGAATTATGCCGGACTGCCACTACGGGATGAACATTTGCATAGGATTCACCTCCACAATGAACAGCGAGTGGGCTGTGCCAAATTACATAGGCGTTGATATAGGCTGCGGAGTTGTTTCGCATTCCGTTGGAGTTTTGGGGGATATTGATTTTAAAGGCTTTGATAAACAAGTTCGCAGAAGCATTCCATCCGGCAGGGATATTCACAGGAAATTCGATGAAGACCGCTGCAAGGATTTTTACGCAAAAATAACAAAAAATTCAATGCACGCTTTTATTGAAGAAATATCTGAGCTGGTGAAAAAGCTGAATCTGGATTTTCGCTCAAAATATTATGTTGAACAGTCAATAGGAACGCTTGGAGGCGGAAACCATTTTGTTGCTCTCAATAAAAGCAAAAACGGAGAAGTGTTTGTAACAATACACAGCGGCAGCAGGAATTTGGGTCTGAAGATCGCAGAGCATTTTCAAAGAAAAGTAGGAGAAAATGGCTATCTTTCGGGCGAGCTTTATAACGATTATATTTATGCAATGGAGATTGCGCAGAAATATGCCGAGTTCAACAGAATCAAAATGATGTGTGAGCTGTTGCGTTATTTTGATGTACAGTTCAACAGGGAAAATTTTATAGAGTCTGTGCATAATTATATTGATTTGGAAAACCGAATAATACGAAAGGGTGCAATTTCTGCTCAAAACGGGGAGCTTTGCCTTGTGCCTATAAATATGGCAGATGGTGTTTTGTTATGCAGGGGCAAGGGGAATCCAGAATGGAATTGTTCTGCGCCGCATGGAGCCGGCAGGGTGTTTGGGCGAAACCGTGCTTTTAAGGAGCTAACTCTGGAAGAATACAAGGAGCGAATGAGCGCAAACAATGTGTGGAGTTCGTGCATAAAAACGGCTACTCTTGACGAATCTCCAATGGCCTACAAGAAATATGAGTATTTGCTGGAATTTATAGGCGACACAGTGGATGTGGTGGACCATTGGGCCGAAATCTACAATTTTAAGGCAGTGGAGTAGTTTTTCTATCTTCCTCTTATGACTTCAATCTGGAGTGCCTTAACCAACTCCAAAAAATAATCCTCGCTCCATATTTTTATGCTACCGGGATTTTTCAAAAATGGTGTGACATCTTTTTTCACAGCGTTTATATCAACGGATTTTATTCTTTTTACCAAAGCAATTTTCAAAGATTTTTCATCATTTATTCTTCCATCCGCATCGCCAAACTGTTTAGCCCTTGCCATGAAATGCTTTAAATCAAAAGGCACGTTATTCCGAATATACCACTCAAAATCAAACCAGTCACGCCCTTTAACCCTGTTTTGCCAATTTCTGAACAAAAATGCGTGAACTTTGCCTGCGAACAAACTGGGCAATATAAAACAACGGGCATTAAACGAAAACGGCTGCAAAAGAAGTTTATTTTCGGTTTCAAAATTCAGCGGCGGCAAAATATCCACTTCAATTTTTATTTTAACCTGCTTTGCCGTTTGAAATTTTATATCATAAAATTGTGAAGTGTCTTTCAAAAAGGCAGATTTAATATTTGTACTTTTCTGTTTTTCTTTTTTTGAAAGTTCAACCGATTTTCCCATAGATAAAAATTCATCTTTTATAAACGGAAAATAATTTTGCAAATCAAAATTTTCGTTTGTCTGCAACAGGGAAAAATCCATATCTTCGGAAAATCTCGGCAAATCGTAAAATAACCTTAAACAGGTTCCGCCATAAAATGCAGCCTTCTCAAAAAAATCGCTGCGAGAAAGCCCCGCAAGCACAACTTGCTGCATAACCTCTCGGAGCACATTGTTCTTTTCTTCCGTTGTCGCAGCCTTATATTGAAAAAGCATATTGTCAAACGCATTCATTGAGCACCTCTTTTAAATATAACAATTCCCTAACCTTTTTGCCAGCCTTTGCGCATTCTTTAACAATGCGGGCATTCCATTTCACAGCAGAAAAATCAACTCGCAAATCCTGCTCTAAAAAATTGAGCATAGACTTCTTGGATGAGAATTTCAAATTCGCAGTGATCAGCAATAAATCGCATAACGCCTTTTCCGGGGTTGCGATTAGATAGGCGTAGTCTTTGCCGAAAAATTCCTGCCTGAATCCGGTGGCATAAACCTGTTGGGGGAGGCTTTGATACTCAAAAAGGCCGAGCGGCGTTTCAAACTTTTTGCTTCTTTTGAATGTTACGGAGCGCATGGTTTCGGTTCTTTCCGGTATAATGCCATAAAAAGAAAGCGCGCTTTCCAGCGAAACATAAGAAGGGCCGTATAAATGGTTTGCTATAAGCTCCCGTGAAAGCAGTTGCCCATGAATTTTCGCCGAGCACACATATAAGCCCTTTTTTATTCTGAGAATCTCTCCCTTTTTTTCCATATAGGAAATCTTGTCTTTTGGGGAATTGTAATCTGCAAGCGAGGCGTAGAGGTTTGCCGTGCGCAATGGAACAACTCCGTAATTGTCTAAAATCCCGTGAAGCATAGCATAAATATAGTAAATTCTGCGCAGATAATCGGAAAAAATCCGAGTTAATGTGCATAATTTGGTAATCTATTTCGTTCAAAATAGCCGTTTTTCGTCATAAAACCCCATATTTGATAAAAAGTCAGGGTAATTTCAATGATTTTTATGCAAATTTCTGGTCACACCATAAATTTGCATAAAAATTTGCTCAGTGGTAGCCACGTCTGTAAGCCTTTCTTTCCCATCTGTAGCTATCATTTTCAACTGCTTACAAATTGTAAGCAGTTGGCTTCCTTCTTCCGCAAGACGAGTTTTGTAACAACGCAACCTTACATTCAAACCAACGTCAAAATAATTTCTATCTTTACGCATTATGAAATCCCCGATTCTTGCTGCGCTATTTTTTGCTACAATTGCACATTCCGCCCAAACAGTGGCTGTTCTGGAAATTACCCCCGTGGATGAGACAGTGGAATTGAAAATCGCCGAGTTCCGCCACCTCACAGACGAACTGCGGACAAGGGCGAGGGAGGCGCTTCCAAAAGAATACACTGTTCTCACCCGTGACAACATAATTTCGCTTATGCCTTCTGACGCAGAGCAGGCCGACTGCCTTGCAGAGAGCTGCGCCGTGGAAATAGGCAGGGCTATAGGC
>WQTK01000336.1 GCA_009786285.1 Candidatus Fibrimonadales bacterium
GCGGCCATTTTCCAAACCAGCTTTCGGGGGGCCAGCAGCAGAGGGTTGCCATTGCAAGGGCCTTGGTGAACGATCCTGTTATGCTTTTGGCAGATGAGGCAACGGGAAACCTAGACACCCGGACCAGCTATGAAATAATGGCTCTTTTTCAAGAGTTGAACAGTTTGGGAAAAACAATAGTTTTTGTAACTCACGAGCCAGACATCGCAACTTTCAGCAGCCGGACCGTGAAGCTTAAAGACGGTCTTTTGCATAGCGATTACATGAACGAGAACGTAGCTAACGCTGCGAAGGCGCTCGCAGAGCTGCCTATTCCTCAAGACGAAATTGTTTGAAGCCTCTACCCGCCGCTTATTGTGCTGACAATTTTTCCAATGCCAACAAAGCTGCCTATGGCTGTGAGCAGGCCCGGAAAAATGAATGCCAAAAACACTCTTGTAAAGCGATTTTTCCACCACCTAGCCGGCTTCCAAAGGTCTTCCGAGGCACTTTCCATTTCAAAGACTCTTGGCGGGCAAAAATAGGCTTGAATAAAAGCGGTGAACATTCCAACTCCGATTAAGGGGTGCAAGGTTGTTATCGGAGCGAGAAAGAATGCTGATATTATTGCGAATGGATGGGCTAGAGCGCACATTGTGCCGAATGCGGCGGGCACTCCTGTCGCAAGCACCCAAAAAAGAGCGTTGTCTGCGAATTTCCCAGGGCCAAGCTCAATTCCTATATAAGCAAGGGAGATAATTATAGCGGCTGGTATTCCCCAACCTATAATTGTTCCCCAATATGATGGCGGCGGTATTTTGCATAGCTCTTCTTCTGGCGGAGTCTCTAAGCCACCGTCAACTATGGCTTTTATTCCGGGCAAGTGCCCTGCGCCAACAACTGCCAAAACTTTTTTGCCTTCTGCTTTTAAAATTCTGCCGGCTAAAAACTGGTCTCTTTCGCTTATCAGAATTCGCTTGATTTCCGGGAAGGCTTTTCCAAAGTCGTCCATCATTGCTGAGAGGGTGTCTTGTTCGCGCATTTTGCTGAGTTCTTCTTCGCTCACTTTTTCCGTTTCAAATATTGTGCCTAGCAGAGTTGCGAGCAGTTTGAATTTGCGAAAAAACGGAGTGCTTGCCCAAGCACGGCGCAAGGTTGTTTTAACGTCTCTGTCTGCAAGTATAAGCTCGGCGTTGCAAGCTCTTGCTTCTTCAACTGCGGCTTTTAGTTCCGCACCCGGTTCCACTCCTGTGGACTCACCCATTCTTTTTTGGTAAGATGCCAAAATTAAATTGACAATAAGGGAAGACATTTGTTTTTTTTTCAGGACATTTTTAATATCGAGATTTTTCCAGCGGTTGCCGTCTTCCAAGGCTTTCAGGCGGCCTTCGTCAAGCTCAACGCAAACGGAGTCCGGTTTTTCCGCCGCTATTGTTTCACGGACCAAATTTATGGATTCCTGCGAAATATGCGCCGTTCCCAGCAAAACAATTTCTCGTTGCGGCGTTTGGATACGTATTATGTCTTTTGATTGCATTGCAGGCGTAATGTAGAAAATAAAATTTTCTAACTTCCTTTTGAATGAATTTTTTGAAAGCCTTTATGCGAGAATTCGCAATACCTGTAGCTGTTGCCCTTGTGGTGATAGCGTTTGCCATACAGGCGTTCAAAATACCCAGCGGCTCTATGGAAGATACCCTTTTTGAAGGCGACTTTCTTTTGGGCTTAAAATTTGTTTACGGCATTCCAATTCCGTTTTCAAACAGCAAAATCCCGATTTCCGAGCCGGACGTGGGCGAAGTCGTGATTTTTCGCTACCCAGGCGAGCCGGAATACCCAGACTACGACCGCAAACGCTATACCCACATAGCTAATGCCCTGATGTTCGGAAACTTTTTTTGGGACAACCAAGCCCCAAGTGGCAGCTCTAAGCTCGTTCACTACGCAGAAGGGCCAAAAGATTACATAAAAAGATGCGTCGCCAAAAGCGGGCAGAAAATTGCGGTTAAAGACGGCAAGCTGTTTTTGAACGGGGTTGAAGAGCCATTAAAAGGTCGCGGCAAATACACGGAAAGGCACAGAAGAAACACGCCTCGCGACTACTTGAAAGAGATAAAAGTGCCGGAACCCGGCGAAACAATACGCTTTGACACTCTTTCCACCCACGACTTATGGTGGATACGCTCCCTTATGGTTCAGGAAATGCCGGATAGCCTTGTTGAATTCCGCATATCTTTAAACCAAAGCGACTCGGATTACACTTTTGAAGATTTCCGAGTGCCCATAGAAGATCACAAACTCCTTCTTATCAACACCATTTTCAGCAAAAACGGCATTGTCCCCCAAGGCTTAAGCTATGGAGATACAATAAGCGGCAAAATAAACCTGAACTTCTTTCGCAAATCCGCCCGCACAGGCTTCTTGCCGCTCCACAACCCAAACAATCCTCAAAAAAGCTTGTTCGGCAGCCGCTTGGTGGCTTACGATGCTTTCAACGGCTCCCAGTTAGAAGACTTAGAGAACAACGTAGCTTTGCAAAACTCTCAACTCTCAACTCTCAACTCTCAACTCAAGTACGAGATCCTAGTCAACGGCAACCCGGTTTCCGAATACACAGTTAAAGACATGGTTTATTTTATGATGGGCGACAATCGCGACAATTCCCTGGACAGCCGCTATTGGGGCTTTGTAAGCGCAAGGAATATCAAGGCAAAAGCGTTCATAGTATATTACAGCCTAGACAAAAAATCAAAAGTTGAGCTTTTAAAGCCTTGGACTTGGATTTTTCTGCCAACAGACATTCGCTGGAGCCGCATAGCGAGGGTTATACACCTAATTTGAGTTTTTTAATTTTTTATCTTTACCCTTATGCGTTACTTTGCCTTTTCCAGTAAAATTTTGCTTTGTCTGCTTTGGGCAATGGCTTTTTTCTTTGTTTCTTGCGAAGACAAAGCTCCCGTAGCAGAAGAAACAGAAGTTGCGACAGATGAATACATTGAACCGGCCCTAGAGCAGTTCAAAGAACCTGATGATCTCAAAATAACCCACAAAAAAGCTCGCAATTTCAATAAGGCAAGCGAAGCTCTTGTTATTATGGGGCAAGAATGGAGCGAGGCAATGGCAGAAGTTGACGATGAAGAGAAATTAAAAATGCTCGCTATTTACGAAAAAGCACAGGACGATTTAATACGCAAATTCGGAATAGCAGGCAAAGATGAATTTATGTGGATTCAAACTAAAGCGTTGCCGGAGCCTTCAAATAAAAGTACTTTTGCCAAAGCTGGAGTTTGGTCTAATAGATAGAAGGAATTTAAAATAGGAGTCTTCATGTCAATGAAAGGGAAAAAAGGTATTATTTTTGGCGTAGCCAACGATCGTTCCATAGCTTGGGGCATTGCGAAAAAACTGCTAAGCGAAGGCGCAGAAGTGGCATTCAGCTATAATGGAGAGCGCTTAAAGCGTAATTTGGACAAGCTGCTAGCCGATTATTACCCAGTTTGCAAGCTCTATGACTGCGATGTTGCCAGCGAAGAAAATATTTTGAAAGTTGCCGAGCAATACAGAGCCGATGTTGGCCAGTGCGATTTTTTGGTTCACGGCATTGGCTTTGCCGATAAAACTTATTTGGAAGGCCAGTTTTTGCCAACGCCAAAAGATGTGTTTTTGCAGGCAATGGATATTTCGGCGTATTCCCTTGTTTCCCTGACCCGTGCCTTCAAGCCCATGATGGTGAGCGGAAGTTCAATTTTGGCTTTGACATATTTGGGTAGCGAAAAAGTTGTTCAAAACTATAATGTGATGGGCGTTGCCAAAGCTGCGCTGGAATCCATAGTTCGCTACCTGGCTTACGACCTTGGCCCCGAGGGTATCAGGGTAAATGCCATCAGCGCAGGCCCTGTGAACACGCTTGCTGCCAGAGGCATCAGCGATTTTACCGATTTGCTGAAAATCCATCGCAAAATAGCTCCGCTTCGTGAAAACACAACGCCAGAACATGTAGGCGGTGCGGCATACTTCCTTTTGAGCGATCTCTCTTTTGGAGTGACTTCGGAAATCATGTATGTTGATGGAGGCTACAATACCGTTACCGTAGGCCCGATTTCGGCATACGATAAGGAATGATTCCTCTTGTAATAATTTTTTTCGGCATTGTCTCTGACCCGGACTTTGCCTCAAGCGATTCGCTGCAAATTGAAGTGCTTGAGACAGGGGCAACAGTTAACACAAAATTTAACAAGCAATTCAAGCTTGAGTTGCCGACAGACACGGCGTGGAATATTTGCGTAAATTCCGAAAAATGTTATGAATTGAAATATTTTGGAAAGGATTCTGTTTTTTCCGCTGAAATTTCAGGAAAAGAAAATGTTGTGTGGTTTGAAGAAAATGATAGTCCACTAGCCACTAGCCACTCCCCACTAGCCAAGGAATCATTTGTTGATACTGTTGCTCAGAGCGCAGCAGTCGAGCAGGTTACTGAGCTTAGGAAGGTTGTGGTGCAACTACGCAAAAAACCTAAGAGAAAGCTGGGGGAATCTGTTGTAAGCGCAAAGAATATAAAAAGAATGCCGGGGCTTGCGGAGGCAGATGTTATGCGAAGCATTCAGGCTTTGCCGGGTGTGGTGGCTAGTTCGGATTTTAGCACAAAAATTTATGTTAGAGGAGGTGCGAGCGACCAGAATTTGTTTTTGCTCGATAACGGAATTGTTTATTGCCCAACGCATTTCTTTGGTCTTTTCTCGACGTTTTTGGTGGAAGCTGTTGATGATGTGAAGTTTTACAAAAGCGGTTTTCCTGCCGAGTATGGCAACAGGCTGAGTTCGGTTGCGGCCATAAACAGCAGAAAGGGCGGAAACGATACTTTGAATGAATGGTTTTCCAAAAATTCCATAAAAATCAGCACATTCGCAGCGCAAGCGCACACCGAGGGGCACCAGGGAAACGCAAGATGGGTTGTGGCTGCTCGCAGCACATACATAAAGCAAATTCTGGACGCTTTAAAAGCAGCCGGAGCAACAGATTTTACCGTGGATTATAAATTCACGGACATTCAGGGCGCATTCGATTATAAAATCAACGAAGATGAAAATTTGCATATTGCTTTATATACAGGCTCGGACATTCTGAATTTTTCGCCTATTTTTGTGAATTGGGGAAACACTGTTATTCCCGTGAACTATCAGTGGAAAGTGAATGATAAATGGAAAAGCAATATAGGATTTTCTTACAGCAAGTTTTATCAGGATTTTAGCATAAAAGATTTGCTGGGAATGGAAAACGGAGTTTCTACTTTGGCAATTCGCCAGTCGCTTGCTTATTCGGGCATTGAAAACCACACTTTTGCTTATGGCTACGATTTGGAATTTTCCAAAATATTTTTTATACAAAATGTTCAGATGACCGGGCAGAAATTTGAAGACAAACCGCAGGGGTTCCACCACATTTTTTACGCTCAAGATTCCTGGCGGCCAAGCTCCTGGGATTTGCGCTACGGGCTTAGGTTTAATTACCATGAGCTTTCTGAGCATTTTGGCGTTGAGCCGCGCTTTGCTGCTTCTTGGGAATTTGCAGAGGATCAAAAACTGGAATTTTACACGGGTTATTATTTTCAATATCTGAACAATCTTATGTTTTCCGATATGGAAGCTTTGAACGAATTTTACTATCCGTCGCGCAAAACTGCGGTAAACGGAACGGTAAAACCTTCTAGCTCAATACTCAGCGCAGTTGGCTATTCCCGTTCAAATATTTTGGGGATGTTCAATTTCAACACCGAGGCTTATTACAAAACGCAGAACAATTTAACGGTGTATAACGAAAGCAGCATGGACGATTCAACTGCGAGCAAAGTAAAATCCCTTGGCGATATGATTACGCTTGGCGAGGGGTATTCTTTTGGCTATGAGCTGTCTTTGCAAAAGCCGGAGGGTTTTTTGAGCGGCAGCATAAATTGGAATCAAGGCTGGTCTGTTTTTAAAGACGGTACGAACAAGGCTTATTTTCCAAACTGGCACCAGCCTTTTGCGTTGAAAGGAGATTTGTGCTTCAACTGGTTTGAGGAAAAATATTTTTTGCGTACTTCTTTTCAATTGAAATGGGCGAGCGGAATGCCATACACTCCGTATTTGGGATATATGGCGCAATATGGAATGGATAACAGCTTTCCCGGTTATGAAGTTGAATCTTACCGAGGCAACCGCAACGCCACAATGCAAACTCCCTATTTTCGCCTAGATGCCAAGCTCATTGACTGGGGCAAAAAAGACAAATGGAATTTCGGTTTTACAATTCTGAACCTGACCGATCACAAGAATCTTTTCTACGTATTCTACCACACGGAGGAGAACCCTCCCAAAGAGGAAAGAATTAATCAATTCCCGTTCTTCCCATTGTTATTGAACTGGGAATATTATTTTTAATGCAAATACTCATCGCATTCAAGTGCCGCCAAACAGCCGGAACCGGCTGCTATTATCGCTTGCCTGTGGTGTGGGCTTTGGACATCGCCTGCTGCGAACACTCCGTCAACGCTTGTTTTTGTGCTGCCGGGTTGCGTTATTATAAATCCCTGTTCGTCAAGTTTTAACTGGTTGCCAAGAAACCCAGTATTAGGACTATGCCCTATGGCATAGAATAAACCGGAAATTTCAAGCTCGTTTTTTTCATTTGTCCGGGTATTTTGCAAAATTGCAGATTCCAAAAATTTGCTTCCCTTTAATTCTACCGGAACGCAGTTCCACATTATCTTTATTTTCGGATTATTTTTAATTCTTTCCTGCATAATCAGGCTTGCCCTAAGTTTATCCCTGCGGTGGATTATTATTACTTCTTTTGCGAATTTGGAGAGATGCTCCGCTTCTTCCATTGCGGTGTCTCCGCCGCCAATTACCGCTATCGTTTTATTTCTGAAAATTGGCAATGCGCCGTCGCATACTGCGCAAGCAGAAATTCCCTTTTGCCAAAATTCCTTGCTGCCAGGAATGTTCAGGGTTTTTGCGGTTGCTCCTGTTGCGATTATTATGCTTTTCGCTTCTGCTTTTTCACCGCCTTCCAGCGTTAGCGAAAATGGGCGTTTTGAGAAATCAACTGCTAAAACTGTTTCGGTAACTATGCGAGCGGAATTTTTCAGCGCCTGTTCTCTCATTTGCTCCATAAGTTTGTTGCCGGTTATTCCATCTGGAAATCCCGGAAAATTTTCCACTATGCCGGTAGTTGTGAGTTGCCCGCCAGCAGCAATGCCGCCAGCCATAAATCCTTCAAACATAAGCGGTTTTCTTTCCGCTCTTCCCAAATAAATAGCCGCTGTATGTCCTGCAGGCCCCGAACCGATAATTATAATTTCTTCTTGCATTGAACATTTTCCATTTTTAAGAAAAAAATTCCTTTATTCTGTCCAGCAAGCTGCGTTCCAGCTTGTCATCGCGCTCTTGCCCCAAAGAACCTAGCTCTTCGTAAAGAGACTTTTCCTTGGCAGACAAACTTTCCGGAATGTAAGCTTGAACTTCAACGAAAAGATCACCTTTGTAATCGGAATTGTAGCCGGGCAAACCTTGGCCGCGAACTCTGAGCTGCGTGCCGGGTTGCAAACCGGCGGCTATTTTTACCTTTCCTTCTCCGTATAAAGTGGGAACCCTCTGCTCGCCGCCAAGAACCAGGCGATACACAGGAACAAGCACCTTGCAAAAAAGATTCTGCCCGTCGCGCACAAAAAAATCATCGCTCTTTTCTTCTATGTGAACTATCAGAGAACCGGCTGTGCCGCCCTGAGGGCTCGCATTGCC
The DNA here is from genome assembly GCA_009786285.1 of Candidatus Fibrimonadales bacterium. Classification (GTDB taxonomy): domain Bacteria; phylum Fibrobacterota; class Fibrobacteria; order Fibrobacterales; family Fibrobacteraceae; genus Fibrimonas. The sequence continues at coordinate 7,758 of WQTK01000336.1, forward strand.
TTCGCCACGAAGCCGAATATAGTTTCCGCTCGCCACTCCTGCGGGAATTTTCACCTCTATGGTATCTTCAACTCTAACACGCTTGTGACCTGCGCAGGTTCTGCATTTATTTGTTATGGATTCGCCTGAGCCTTCGCAATCCGGGCAGGTTACATGATTTACCGTTTCAAAAAAAACATTGCGGGACCTGCGGCGCACGTGCCCTTTTCCCATACACGATTCGCAGGTTTTCACTCCGGTGCCGCCTTTGCCATTGCAATCAGGGCATTGCTTATAGCGCCTTATGCGAACTTTTTTCACAGTTCCTTCAGCTACTTCCTTTAAGGTTATCGCAATGCTTATTTGCAAATCTTCGCCCGGCACAGGCCCGTTGCTACGTGAACCACGGCCGCCAAAACCGCCGCTAAAGCCGCCCATATCCCCGCCGAAAATATCGCCAAAATGGGTAAATATATCTTCAAACGAGAAGCCGCCGCTGCTAAAGCCGCCAAAGCCGCCGCTGCTTAAACCCTCATGGCCAAAACGGTCATATTGTGCTTTCTTCTTATCATCGGAAAGCACATCGTAAGCCTCAGCCGCTTCTTTGAACTTGTCTTCCGCTTCCTTGTTGCCAGGATTTTTGTCAGGATGGTATTTTATGGCGAGCTTTTTATATGCCCGCTTAATATCATCAGCAGAAGCGTCTTTGGCAACGCCGAGTATTTCGTAATAATCCCGTTTTGCCATAACAATTACTTCTTTTCATCAACTACTTCAAAATCTGCGTCAACAGGGCCGTCTTTTTTGCCGTCCTTTTTGTCGTCTTTATTTTTGTAGCAATCATCGCCGCCGCCGCAAGACCCTTCGCAATTTCCGCCTGCTCCACCGCCAGCCGTTTGAGCTGCTTGCAGAATTTGGCTTACAACGCCTTGTGCCTTGTCCATTGCGCTTTGAATCTCTTCTTTGCTCGTGGCTTTTTCCGTTGCGGCTTTCAAATCAGCGACTGCGGCGTTTGCTTGGGAAACCAAGTCCGCAGGCAGTTTGCCATCGTTTTCCTTGAGCGTTTTTTCCACTTGGTAAACAACCTGCTCTGCCTGGTTTTTTGCATCTACCAGTTCACGGGCTTTTTTATCTTTGTCTGCATTGGCTTCTGCGTCTTTAACCATCTTGTTGATCTCTTCTTCGCTAATGCCGGAAGAAGTTTGAATTTTGATGCTCTGCTCTTTGCCGGTTTCTTTGTCTTTTGCGCTTACATGCACAATGCCGTTTGCGTCAATGTCAAAAGTCACCTCAATTTGCGGCATGCCACGTGGTTTTGGAGGAATTCCGGTCAAGTCAAATCTGCCAAGCGTGCGATTGTCCCTTGAAAATTCCCTTTCTCCCTGCAACACGTGTATGGACACCGCCGGTTGATTGTCGTCTGCGGTGCTGAACACCTGGCTTTTGCGAATTGGAATTGTGGTGTTGCGGTCTATGAGTTTTGTCATAACGCCGCCCAAAGTTTCTATGCCAAGCGAAAGCGGGGTAACATCCAAAAGAACCACGTCTTTCAGAGAACTGTCGCCTGCCAAAACTCCGCCCTGAATTGCTGCGCCAATGGCAACGACTTCATCCGGGTTAACGCCTTTATGCGGTTCTTTGTTAAACAGCTTTTTAACTGCTTCTTGTACCGCAGGAATGCGAATTGAACCGCCAACCAGAATCACCTCGCTTATCTCGGATGATTTTAATTTTGCGTCGTCCATAGCTTTGCGAACCGGCCCCAAGGTTCTTTCAACCAAAAATGCGGTAAGCTGGTCAAATTTAGCACGAGTGAGCGTTAAATCCAAATGCTTTGGCCCAGTTGCGTCTGCCGTTACAAACGGAAGATTTATATTTGTGCTCGTAGCTGCGGAAAGGTCTATTTTCGCCTTTTCTGCTGCGTCTTTCAAGCGTTGCAATGCCATTTTGTCTTTTTTGAGATCTATGCCCGGATTGTCTTTGCGGAACTCATCGTTAATCCAATCGATTATAACTTCGTCAAAGTTATCTCCGCCCAAAGAGGTGTCGCCGTTGGTAGCAAGCACTTCAAAGGAATTTTCAAATATCTCCAAAATGGAAATATCAAAAGTTCCACCGCCCAAGTCGTAAACGGCTATTTTTTCATTCTTTTTAGTGTCAAGGCCATAAGCAAGCGCAGCCGCAGTTGGTTCATTGACTATGCGCAAAACTTCAAGGCCGGCTATGCGGCCAGCGTCTTTTGTGGCCTGCCTTTGAGCATCGTTGAAGTATGCGGGAACTGTGATTACAGCCTGTGTTATTTCTTGGCCCAGATAATCTTCTGCGATTTTTTTCATCGTTTGCAGAACAATCGCTGAAATTTCAGGCGGTGCGTATTCTTTGCCGTCAACATCAACACGTACCAAGTCGTTGCCCTTGCCCACCAGGTGGTAAGGCATATGTTTTTCCGCATCGGAGCATTCCTCCGCCCGGCGGCCCATAAATCTCTTGATTGAGTAAATGGTTTTCTCGGCATTTGTGATTGCCTGTCTTTTTGCCACATGGCCCACCAAACGCTCTCCGTTTTTGCCAAATGCGACGATTGACGGGGTTGTGCGAAAGCCTTCGGCGTTAGCGATAACTACCGGCTTTCCGCCTTCCATAACGGATACACAACTGTTAGTTGTGCCCAAATCTATTCCTATGATTTTTCCCATAGTTTTTCTCCTCTTTTTATTCCTGTTGCTTCCCTGAAGAAACAATGACTTTTGCTGTTTTCAGCAGTTTATTTTTAATCTTGTATCCCTTTTGGAACACCTGAATAACGTTTCCTTCCGGAATGCTTTCGCTAGGTTGCTTCATAAGGGCCTCGTGGAAATTCGGGTCAAAAACATCGCCTGCGGGGTCTATGACTTCCAATCCGAATTCATTCAAAATTTTGTTGAACTGCTCTTGAATCAGTTTCATGCCTTTTTCAAAAGCCGCCAAGTCTCCGCTTTTGTTCTCTTCGGCAAAAGCTCGGTCAAAATTGTCTTTTACCTCGGAAAGCTTTGTCAAAAGCTTGCCGTTTGCGGTATTTATAATCTCCAATTGCTCTTTTGCGGAGCGAGTGCGATAGTTTTCAAATTCTGCGAACAGGCGCAAATATTTGTCTTGCGCTACGGCCGCGGCATCGTTTTCAACGCTAGAATTTTCCACCTCGCCAACAAGTTTCTCAACTTCTTCTGAAATCTCGTTTTTATCTATAGCTTCTTCCATGCTATTATTAAAGCAAAAGTTGTGCCGAAGCTAAAAACAGCGTTTTCTGCCAAAAAACGCCATTTTTAAATGTGTTATGTTTCAAAATGAAACGTAGGGAGGGGAGGTAAGTGTTGTTTTTTGGAACTTTACGCAGGATGCTTGATTGCGGCAGCGGTCACTTCTATAAACTCATTGACTGAGTTTATAAATTTCCGTGTGTTTTGCTTAATAACTTGTTTATCATGCGCCTTGCCGGCCACTTCAAGCGCATAAGCCGTTCGCGAAAGAGATACTTCGTTCAAGTTGGCAAAAATGCTTTTAATGGCATGAGTTTTAATGGTAAACAAATGCAAATCTTCATTTGAAACATTCTCTATATTTTCAAGCGTAGATTCCAAAACCGGCAAAATATTCTTTGCGTCTGCTATGGACAGCGCAAGCAATTCCGTTTTTGATATTAAGCCCTGTGATTCATTATTGCACACGAACTTGTTAAGCACTTTGTTCAGTTGCCTTATATCAATAGGCTTAGAAACAAAATCATCAAAGCCGTTTTCAAAGAACAGTTTTGTTTGCCCTATTATGGCATTTGCCGTTAATGCGACAATGGGGCGGGTATAACCCATCTCCCTTATTCTGTTCGTAGTTTCAATGCCGTCTATTTCAGGCATCATGTGATCCATAAATATAATATCGTAAATATTGCCTTCCTTAATTTTTTCTATCGCTTCAAAGCCGCTGGTAACAACATCTATGGACAAACCATAAGGCGTCATAAGCCCCTTGGCCACATACAGATTGGATTCCACGTCGTCAACAATCAGTACCTTGCCGTGAGGCATGTGTTTGCGTATAAACGAAGATTCTTTTACCTTTGTTGTGTCTTGAAAACTCAGTTGCATTTGCTTTTGCGCCTGTTCCCAGCCAATTATAACGGAATTAACCCTTTTTTGCGGCAAGCGCACGGTAAATGTTGAGCCTTTGCCAAGCTCGCTTTCCACGGAAATATGGCCGTTCATCATTTGCAGCAATTGTTGCGTAATATTCATGCCAAGCCCTGTGCCTTGAACATAGCGATTGTTTTTCAAATTAAAGCGAGTGTATTCGGTAAACAAATTGTTCGCCTGCTCCTTTGTCATGCCGTCCCCAGTGTCGCTAACGGCAAAAATAATGATTGCTTCCAAAGCGTCACGCCCTTTTTCAAATGAAATCGCAAGCTTAATCCGGCCTTCTTTGGTATATTTGAAAGCGTTGGAAAGCAGATTGTTTAATATTTGCTTAATGCGAATCTCATCTCCCATAAGCAGCGCAGGCAAATTCTCGTCCACATAAATTTCAAATTCCAAGTGTTTGCTGTTTCGCATTATGTTCAATTGAACAACATCGTTGATAAGGCTTGCAAGTTCGTATTTTGAGATTATAATCTCCATTTTGCCGGCTTCTATTTTAGACAAGTCAAGTATGTTGTTGATAATGCCCATCAACAGATTGCTCGAATTGTAAATCATGGCAAATGCTTTTCTCGTATTGGGGTTAATTGCCTTATCTTGCTGCAATTCTATTTCGGTTATTCCCAAAATTGCGTTCATTGGCGTACGGATTTCGTGGCTCATTCTCGCTAAAAATATGGATTTCGCTTTGTTGGCGTTTTTTGCGTAATTTTCTGCGTTGTCTTTCATTTTAATAATGCGAATCAAAATTATGCCAAGGAGCAAAGAGAGCCCAAAGGCTATTATGCATAGTATCTCGGCAATTTTTATTACGTTTTTATAATATTTTCCTTCTGGCGTGGCTGCTCCAAGATACCAGCCGTTTTCCAACTGTTTGAGAAACATAACCATTTCTGCGCCTTTGTAGTTCTTTATTCTGCGCTCGAAAATTTCTTGCCCTTGCATCAATTCATCTTCATATCTTGATAATGGTACATTAAGATCGTGCAAAGATTCGCCTAAAAAGTTTCGGAAAGGATGGACTATCATTTCCAAATCCTTGCTCAGCAACATTCCATACCCGTCTTCGGTAATTTGCATATTTATTATATGTTTTTGAATATCATCGAGTTTTGAATCAAGGTAAACAATGCCAAGATACTTTCCGGAGCTGTCGTAAATATTGCGTGTATAAGTGATTATCGGCATGCCAAGCTTTCTTTCAAAGCGAGGTTCATTGGCTATTATTTTTTCATTCGGCTTGGCATTTGCGTAGAATTCGCCGTCAAACGCATCTTTTATGTATTTTTCCACAGTTTCTGCATTTTCGCCGGATCCTGTCATTATGCGTACAATTTCTGTGATATTATTTAGCGTGACTTCCGCTTTTTGCAAATGGCACACAATGTTATCTTGCGCATGGGAAATGGTTGTTTCAGCCTCTCGTCTCAAATGCTTAAACTCCATATTAATCATAAAGAAGCAACTGAGAACGACCATTATGGTGAAAGCCAAAAAGACAAGTACCACCTGCGCATACTTTTTAATCATTATGACTATCTTTTGCATAAGCCTCCCCCCCAAGCTTGCTCAGCTTTTAAAAAATTTGCAATACGATAATTTGCTATAAAAATAGCTTTCATACGCTCTCCTCCTATACTTTAAAATAATATAGTAAATATCGCTTGATAGTTTTTTCTATTTTAAGGCAAAACTCATGTTTCATTCCCATTCCGAGCTTCAAACAGAGACTTGGGCCAAAACGCTTGCCCGGAGCCTGAAACCTGGCGACGTGGTAGCTCTTGAAGGCGGTTTGGGCGCAGGAAAAACCGCGATTTGCAAAGCTATTTGCAAGGAATTGGGCTTTGAAGGCACTGTAAATTCGCCAAGTTACGCAATAGTCCACGAATATCCGCATAACCCGCCCATTTACCATCTGGACCTCTACCGTCTGAAAACCCCTTCCGATTTATGCGACATAGGCATTGAGCTTTACACCTTTTCAAACGGAATAACGCTTATAGAATGGCCGCAAATGGCCGGAGATTTTCCGCTGAACATAACGTACAATGTAAAAATTGAAATAATAAGCGAGAACGAACGGGAAATATCATGGTTTTCATCTCATTAGGCACAAATATAGAGCCAAGAGAGGCTCGAATCGCAGAAGCCAGGTTTTTGCTAAAATCCGAAGAATCGTTGAATTGGCAAGAGAGCAAAATTTATGAAACCGAGCCTTGGGGCGAGGCTTGCCAGGAAAAGTTTCTAAACCAGGTTGTAGGTTTTAGCTCGGAAAAAACTCCGCAGCAGCTTTTGGAACTTTGCAAGGGCATTGAGCAAAAGCTTGGCAGGCAAAAAAGAGGCAAATGGAGGGAAAGGGAAATAGACTTGGATTTGCTTTACTGCGGAAACGAGGTTTTGGAAAGCGAAAATTTAACCGTTCCCCATCCTTATATTGCGCAGAGAGAGTTCGTTTTAAAGCCTTTATGCGACATCGCGCCGGATTTTGTGGACCCAAAGAGCGGTTTTTCTGCCCAAGAAATGCTAAACGCTATGCTAGCAGGTTAACCGTTTCGCCCAGCATTTTGTCTTGGGTTCTGACAACCGAGGCGTTTGCGGCGAGTTCTTTTTCGCTTTTGATTTGTTCCACAACCTCTCTTGCAAGGTCGGTTTCAAAGCCCGGAGTGTTAATGTTAGCCACGTTGTGCGCGCTAACAGCCATTTTATCAAAACTGGCCTTCATTGCGGAAACATTTGGTGATATGTTCATAATTGAAATATAGAAAACGTTGATTAACTCCTCTAGGTTAGTGGTTAGCAAAATCAAAGCGGAATTCTTTTTTCTTCTTGCCCCTTTTACCTACAAATCACACACCAAAATTGTCACGTCATCGTCGGGTTCTTTGCCGCCGGTGAAGCCGTCAACGTTTTTTAAAAGAATTTGCACAAATTCTTTGCAGCTTTTAGTCGCTGTGTTTTGCATAAGATCATAGATGCGCTTGTGGGAGAACTGATCTTTTTCCGAATTCATAGCCTCGTTTATACCGTCCGTGTAAAGATTCAAACGGTATTGGCCATCCAGCTTCAGAACAGTGTCCCTTACCGTGATATCCGGCATAACGCCTATGAAAAGCCCGGAGGATTTCAGCAATTTAATTTCGCCGTTTTCTTTGTTCATAAGAGGCATGGGATTGTGCCCTGCGCTTGTGTAAATGAACTCCCTCGTATCTTTTTTCCATATTGCGTAAAAAACCGTTATGAATTTTCCGCTATCCACTTCAGCTACCAAGGTATTGTTTATGTTCTTTAAAGCCAAAGCCGGGCTAACGCTGTTTAACGGCGAAGACTTCAGCATTATTTTAAACATGCTCATAAGCATGGCAGCCGCAGTCCCGTGGCCAGACACATCTGCGATAACAAGACCAATAACATCATTGCCAAGCTCAAAGCAATCGTAATAATCACCGCCAACATCAAGGTTGGCCTTATACTCCGCAAAAACGTCCACAAATCCTTTTGGGAAACTTGTCGGCAAAAGCTGCTGCTGAATCTGGCTCGCTTGCTGCAAATCGTATTTTAGCAATGAATGGGCCTTTTGCAACTCTTCATAAGCCCTGAAAGACTCTATTATCAATCCGGCCTGCGTAGCCACTGCGTAAATCATTGCGGTGTCTTCGCCTGTTATCTCATCGTGATTGGTTAAATCCAGCCAAAGCAAGCCCTCTACTTTAAACTGGCTGCATTTCACGCATATTCGACGTTTTTCATCTTCCGAAGCCGCATTTGTGGCAATGCCGGCATCCAAGTCTGTCCAGCAATACAGATTGTCGGATTCATAGCACGGACAAGTAGTTTTCTTGCAACTTTTCGTTTTCCAGCATTCATCAATTACCCTTTTTAGCAGAGGAAAAATTATGTAAGCTTTGCAGTCAAGTATTGAAAATGCATCGGATTCCGGAACCGGGTCTGCCAATATATGCTTGTTGCAAAAGATGGCATCTGCGTATTCTCCGGCCATAAAGTCTATTTCCGCACGAAAATCTTCCAGCTTTTCTTTGTCAAAACCAATGCTTTGCAAAGGCTTCAAGCAAAAATTCTCCGAATCTATGGCAAGCACCATAACTCTATTATAGTTAGCCAAGTCCTTAAACCCAAGGCATAGCCCGTTGAACACTTCATCAATGCTTTGTGCCTGCGAGGTTATTTTGCTGATTTCGCTGGACGTGGAATAAGCAAGCAGTTGCTTGCGCAGGGTTTCTGTTAAGCCAAAAGTATCTCCATTTTCCATAGAGAAAAAAATAGAAAAAATATTGCTTATGATAATTTTCTATATTATACCCCCATGAACGAAACAAAACCAAACTCAAACAGCAACGTAGCGCCGAATTCGGCAGATGCCTTGTTTGAATATTTAAAGGAAGATTTTTTTCCAAAACACGGAACAAAAGTCATAATAGTCCTGCTAATCATAGCTGTTGCCCTTTATGCCGTGGTCAGCAACCTAAAATCTTCTTCCGAAAAAGAAGACGTTATGGCAGAAGAACTGGGCAAGGGCCTGAACTATATATATGCCGGCAAAGGGGATTCAGCACTCGTGGCTCTTGAAGGCTCAATCCAAAGCGGCAACCTGAAAGGCTTGCCTTTGGCAAAGGCTTCGCTTTTAGCCGGCAACATCCACTTGCAAAACAACAGCCTAGACAGTGCGGAAACCTTGTATAAGCAGGCAATTTCCAATGCCTCCGGCGTTGAACTGATAGCTTCTGCCGCAGAGCACGGGCTTGCGGTGGTGGCTATGGAAAGGCAAAACTACCCCGAAGCAATCTCCCTTTTAAACGCATTTGCGAACAAGTACGGCAGGCGCACCGGAGACTTGGCAAAAAGATACGCAAAAACCGAGCCTATGGACAAGGTTCCAACCGTGCCGGATGCCTTATGGAAATTAACCCTGTGCTACCTGGAAACCAGTGACAAGGCAAAGGCGGCGCAAACCGCAGAAAAGATTTTGAAACTTTATGGGGATTCACAAAAAGCCGCAGATGCGGCAAAACTGCTAGCAACATTAACGGAGAAATGAAAAATGCTGACTTGGATAAGCGAAAAAGCAAAATGGGTAATCTACATTTTCATAATAGGAATTGTCGCAGGCTTGCTGTTTATGGACATGACCGGCCTGCAAACCGATAAAAGACCGCCCGTTGGGATTGTGAACGGCGAAAACCTCTCAAACGATTTGTTTGACAACCGCTTGCGCATGATAAGCCAGCAGCAGGGGCTTTCAAATGAGCAGCTCGCTCAAATGCGTGAAGAATTGTTCAATTCATTTGTTCGGCAGCACCTGATGCAAAAGGTGATTCAAGACGCAAAAATAACGGCATCCACCTATGAAATGAACAGGGATTTGCGCACAGACCCTCCGCAGGGAATAGACCGTGAGCCGCTTTTTCAGACAGAAGGGGTTTTTGACAAGGCAAAATACGAGGCATGGCTTGCCGATGCTTCAACCTACGATATCCCATTTATGCGGGATTATGAAAATATGCTGAAAACAGCGAGAATTCCGGAAAAGCAGCTCCGTGTTTTCATAGGCGCAGGCCTTCAGCCATCCAGCTTGGAAGCAAAATACAGGGTTTTAAAAAGAGAAACAAAATTTGAGCTTTTGAACGCTCAGGCAAAAGCAAATGCTTTTGAAGAAGCTTCCGTTTCCCAGAGTTCAATAGACTCCGTTTTCCAAGCCCAGGCAGACAGCTTTTTTGTGACGGACGAGATGGTGAAAGTAAAATATGCGGCCCTTCCTGTTGAGCCTAGCAAAAAAGACATTGACGATATTTATGAATATGCGAAAAAATTTATCACGGACATAAAAGAAGGCATGGACTTTGCGGAAATAGCACGAGGCAACAGCGATGACCAAGGATCTGCAACTCAGGGCGGAGACCTTGGGGACTGGGGTCCGCGCGGAAGATGGGTTCCGGAATTTGACAGTGCGGCCTTTGCGCTGGATTCCGGCGAAATCAGCGATCCTATTCGCACGCAATTTGGCTATCACATAATCCAAAATCTTGGAAAAAGAATTGAAAACGGAGAGGAGCAGGTTAAGGCAAGGCACATACTTCTCACAATTATTGTGCAAAAAGAAACCTCAGACAGCTTGGAAGCCATTTTGAATGATATAAAAGCCGATGTTGATTCAGGGAAAAAGTTTGAAGACGCGGCAAAGGCCAAAGACTTGGCTGTAAAGCTTTCCGGCTGGTTCAAAAGAGGCGGAGAGATTCCGGAGCTTGGGCATTTGCCGGGGCTTTCTTCTTACGCATTCTTCAATCCTTTGCGCCCAAAAGACGATTCCAAAACATCCGAGATTTTGCAAAATCAAAAATGGATGGCCATATTTGAAAAAGCGGAAAACTTGCCGGCAGGCTCAAGAAACTTGGAGTTTGTGAAACAGAGAATTGAGCAAAGCCTGAAATCAAAATCAAAAGCCAATGCAATGGCAAGTCATTTAAAAGCGAATACAGGCAAGCTCGAAAATGCCGAGAACATAACAATAGACTCCGCCTCCGTTGCTTTTGAAGGATATTTAGCAGGTCTTGGCTATGCCAATACGGAGCTTTACAAAGCCTTGTCAACGGCAAAAGAGGGCGAATGGAGCGGGCCTTACACAAGCGGCCAAAATGCAGTTATGCTAAAGGTTCTTGGAAAGAGTGTTCCGAATGAAGAAGCTTTGGACGCAGCAAAGAAAAATGAGATTTCAATGCTATGGCAATACGGCACATTTAGCGCATTCAACGATTATATGCGAAATCTGGAAGCCAGTGCCAAAATAGTGAACAATTTGGATTTGTATTATCGTGAATAAACGACAATAAATGGTTTGCTTTTTCTAAAATGAACAAAGATTCGGTAGCAAATATTGTTGATGCAGTTGCGGGGTTACTTTAGGCAATCCTGAAAATCCTAAAATCCTGAAAATCGAGGTTCAGACGTTTTAAGATTCTCAGGAAAATTTCTACCTTTCAGCTTATGCCCAAATACACACCGCAAGAGATAGAAGCCAAATGGCAAAATTACTGGGAAGGAAATAAAACTTTCCGCACGCAAGAGCCAAAAGACAAGGCAAAAAAGTTTTACTGCCTTGACATGTTCCCATACCCAAGCGGAGCCGGCTTGCATGTTGGCCACCCGGAAGGCTACACAGCCACAGATATAATTTGCCGCTACAAAAGAGCAAACGGATTTAATGTTCTGCACCCGATGGGCTGGGATGCCTTTGGCCTTCCTGCCGAGCAATACGCAATTCAAACAGGCACGCACCCAGCCGTCACAACGCAAAAAAACTGCGACACATTTCGCAGGCAAATAAAACGGCTCGGACTCTCTTACGACTGGGAAAGGGAAATAAACACCACAGACCCAAAGTACTACAAATGGACTCAGTGGATTTTCTCAAAGCTCTACGACACATGGTTTGACCACAAGCAAAACAAAGGCCGCCCGATAAGCGAACTGCCGAAAACAGAAAACATCGAAGAAAAACGCCTTGCCTATTACGCAAACGCGCAGGTATGGTGGTGCCGCAAATGCAAAACAGTATGCGCAAACGAAGAAGTTCTCGCAGACGGCTCCCACGAAAAATGCGGAACCTTTGAAGTTGAGCACCGCAACCTGAAGCAATGGCAACTGCGCATTCCTCTATATGCGGAACGCCTGCTGAGCGGTTTGGAAAATTTGGACTGGCCTGCTGGCATAAAGGATATGCAAAGAAATTGGATTGGAAAATCCAAAGGGGCAACGGTTGATTTTGGACCGATACGTGTTTACACCACGCGCCCAGACACGTTGTTCGGCGCAACCTACATGGTAATCGCGCCCGAACACCCGCTAACCGCAACCCTAACAACGCCACAGCAAAAAGCCGCAGTTGAAGCCTATGTGAAATCCGCTGCGCTAAAAAGCGAGCTTGACCGCACCGAGCTTGCAAAAGAAAAAACCGGCGTGTTCACCGGCTCTTACGCAACAAACCCCGTAAACGGAAAAGAAATTCCTGTGTGGGTAGCAGACTATGTTTTAATGGGCTATGGCACGGGCGCGATTATGGCCGTTCCCGCTCACGACACTCGCGATTTTGAATTCGCAAAAAAATTCAACATCCCCGTGATTTGCATAATGGAACCGGACGCAAGCTGTTCTGCGGAATTAAAGGAAAAAGTCCTTGCAGGCGAGGCTTGCTGGACAAATGACGGAAAATACATCCGCTCGTCAAACGAAGAACTGAGCCTTGACGGGCTTTCAAAAAAAGAGGGCATCGCAAAAATCAACGCTTGGCTTGAAGGCAAAAAAATAGGCAAAGCCACGACCAATTATAAAATAAGGGACTGGCTATTCAGCCGCCAACGCTACTGGGGGGAGCCTTTCCCCATAGTTCACTGGGAAAACGGTGAAATCTCCCTTGTTGACGAAAAAGAATACCCCGTGCTTTTGCCGGAGCTCTTGGACTACAAGCCCGGAGACGGAGGCATTTCTCCATTGGCCGGAGCAGCAAAGTGGCTAAACATAGCCGATAAAAACGGGCGCAAAGGGACAAGGGAGCTAAACACCATGCCGCAATGGGCAGGTAGTTGCTGGTATTATCTGCGCTACATTGACCCTAAAAACGAAGCTGCCTTTGTGGCAAAAGACCTTGAAAAATTCTGGATGCCGGTGGACTTGTATGTGGGTGGGGCAGAGCATGCTGTTTTGCATCTGCTATACAGCCGTTTTTGGCACAAAGTCCTGTTTGACTTGGGTTTTGTGTCTACAGACGAACCCTTCCAAAAGCTGTTCAACCAAGGCATGATTCTCGCGTTTGCCTACGAAACCGCTGCAGGCGCAAAGGTCCCCAGCGACGAAGTAGAAGAGCGAGACGGAAAATTTTATCACAAAAATACCGGCGATGAACTAAAACAAATCATAGCCAAAATGAGCAAAAGTCTGAAAAACGTGGTAAATCCCGATGACGTTGTAAACCAATATGGCGCAGATTCCCTTCGCCTTTACGAGATGTTTATGGGGCCGCTTGACGCTGTAAAGCCCTGGCAGCCCCAGGGCATGGAAGGCATGCACCGCTTCTTGAGCCGTGCTATGCGCTCCGTTGCCGGCGACGAAGGCACCCCCGAATACACAAGCGAAGCCCCGCCCGAAGAGCTTGCGCGCCTGATGCACCAGAGCATTCTCAAGGTTAGCGATGACATTGAGAACATGCGCTTCAACACAGCCATTAGCCAGCTTATGGTATTCAACAACGAGTTGATGAAGCAATCCGTGCGCTACCTCGAGCCATGCGAAGTCTTTGTAAAGCTTTTGCACCCCTTTGCGCCGCATCTTTGCGAGGAGCTGTGGCAAATCCTTGGGCATAGCGGCAGCTTGACCGGCGAGGCATGGCCTGTTGGCAATGCGGAGCTTGCGGCAGAAGACACTGCTGAGGTGGTTTTCCAAGTGAACGGCAAAGTGCGAGCCAGGGCAAAGCTTTCAAAAAGCCTTGGCAAAGATGAATTGGAAAAAATCGCCATGCAAAGCGAAGCCATAAAAACAAACATTGCCGGCAAGAAAATTGCCAAGGTAATTGTTGTGCCAGGCAAGCTTGTGAATTTCTATATTCAATAAATATGATTCTATGCGCTATTGCAATTATCTTTTTCCTTGGCTATTTGGCAATAGCTTTTGAACATCCTCTTAAAATAAATAAATCGGCGACTGCGCTTCTTTTAGGAACAGTGCTTTGGCTAATATGGTTTAAAACCCAGACTTCCCCGGAAGGAGAAGCACAGGCTATGCATCATTTGTTTGAGACCTTTGGCGATTTGTCTCAAATTCTGCTCTTTTTGGTAGCGGCCATGACCATAGTAGCCATAATAGACATGAACGATGGTTTTTCAATAATAACTTCCCGCATAAAAACCAACGACGCAAGGGCTTTGATGTGGATAATATCGGGAGTATCCTTTGTTTTAAGCGCAATTCTGGATAATTTGACAACAGCCATAGTTATGATGACCATATGCCGCAAACTGGTGAGCAATACAAAAGAGAGGCTTTTTTTTGCAGGTTTGATAATAATTGCCGCAAACGTGGGGGGTGCGTGGAGTCCCATTGGGGATGTTACAACAACCATGCTTTGGATAGACGGGCAAATTTCAGCGCTGGGCATTATAAAATCAGCATTTTTGCCAAGCTTGGTTTGCAACTTGGTGCCTCTTATTGTTTTGAGTTTTTTCATCAAAGGCAAAATAAGCCATGAGCATGAGCCGGAAGTGCCGGAAGCCCACAAGCCCACTCCTTTCGAAAAGAAAATACTTTTTCTCTGCGGATTATGCGGTTTTTTAATGGTACCGACAATTAAAACCATTTTCCATGTTCCGCCGTATTTAGCCATATTCTTTGTTTTAGGCGTTTTATGGCTTATTGTTGAGCTTTTAAGGCGCAATCATCCGCACCAGAACGTTCCGCGCCTGAATCTATATCATATTTTAAGAAAAGTTGATTTGGCGAGTATTTTATTCTTTGCCGGTATTTTGCTAGCCATTGGCTGTTTAAGCGCAACGGAACAGCTTACGGCAGTTGCAAAAATACTTGATGACAATATAGGCGATATTCGCCTGATAACCTTTACCATTGGCATATTCTCCGCAATCATCGATAATGTTCCGCTTGTTGGCGCGATAATGAAAATGTATCCGGTGGACGCGACTTCTGCAATTTTCAGGCAAGACGGCTTTTTTTGGGGATTTGCCTCTTATTGCGCAGGCACTGGCGGAAACCTTCTTGTTATAGGTTCTGCTGCAGGAATTGCGGTAATGGGCATGGATAAAAATCTTACTTTTGGCTGGTATCTCAAAAGAATAACTCCGATTGCCTTTTTGGGTTATGCTGCCGGCGCAGCGGTGTTTTTAGCATGGAACTGAGCTTTATAACAGCATAGCTATGCCAAACAACAAATCCGCAGTTCTTTTTACGCTTTGTTTGACCTCGTTCCTGGTTCCTTATATGAGTTCATCGCTCAATTTGGCGCTTCCGGAAATTGGATTGGCTTTTGCGTTGGACTTGAAACAACTGGGGTGGATTAATTCAGGTTTTTTGATAGCGACAGCGGTGTTTCAGGTGCCGCTTGCAAAAATATCGGATTTGGCCGGCAGAAAAAAAATGTTCTTGTGCGGAGTCGCGCTTTTCGGAGCTTCATCCGTAGCTTGCGCTTTTGCGTGGAATTTCGCTTCTCTTATTGCGCTGAGAGTTCTCTCCGGCATTGGCGGCGCAATGGTGTTCGGAACTAACTTGGCTATTTTGTCTGCGACTTACGCGCCGAATGAACGCGGCAGAGCTATGGGAATCATTACATCCGTGGTTTACATGGCCCTCGCAATCGGTCCGTTTTTCGGCGGGATGCTAACGCATTACCTGGGATGGGAAAGCGTGTTTTACATACCGGGTATAATCCTTATGGTACAGGCTTTTAGCGTGCCTTTTTTAATCAAAAGCGAATGGATTGAGAAGAACAGCAAAAGTTTTGACAAAACGGGTTCATTTATTTATGGGCTTGCTGTGTTCTGCCTTATTTTTGGCTTCTCGGAATTGCCTGCGGCGCACGGAATAATTTTTTCATTTGCCGGGATTTTGCTGCTAGTGTTCTTTTACAACTATGAAAAAGGGAAAGAAGAGCCGGTGTTCCAGGTGCGGCTATTTGGCGGAAACAAAGTTTTTACATTTGCGTCGCTTGCCGCTTTTTTAAGTTATGCAGCGACAATGGCGGTATTTTTTATGGTGAGTCTTTACTTGCAATTAGAGCGGGGGTTTGACGCAAGAACAGCGGGCTTGATTTGCGCAGCCTCTGCGGTTGTGCAATCTGCGATGGCTCTTTACGCAGGCAAGCTTGCGGATAAGTTTGAGGCATCCAAGATAGCGATGCTTGGCATGGCGTTAAACTCTGTAGGTTTGATAGGGCTTGTTTTTATGGGGATAGAGACTCCGATTTTTGTGATAATAATTATGCTCATGTTTTTGGGGCTTGGGTTTGGATTGTTTTGTTCTCCGAACACAAAGGTAATTATGGGTTCTGTTGAAAACAAGCATATGGGCCAGGCATCTGCTGCTGTTGGCACAATGAGATTAACAGGGCAAGCTATGAGCATGGGCATTGCGATGATGTCCATTTCTCTATTCAATGATTTTATGCAAAGCTGGATGTTTGTTTTTGCTATTTGCGCCGTGCTGTGCGTAATTGGAACTTATGCAAGCTCAGCGTATTCTGCAACAAACAACTAACCACTAGCCGAGCGAAGTTATTCAGCGTTTTTACTATATTATAATCATGCAAACGACTTCTATCACAAAGGCTAAAGTTGCAGCGGCTAACGGGCCTTATAATCGAATTATAGACCTCGGGAATGGGGTTCAAATTCCGGATAACACCGATATTCCAAAAGGCTTGGACTGGTGGCAAAGATAATTGTAAAAGATACGGAAGTAGCTGTAATGCAAATAAATAATGAAGATTATATTTGCATTACGGATATGATTAAAGCCAAAGACGGAGACTTTTTCGTTTCCGACTGGCTAAGAAACCGTAATACACTAGAATATATAGGAATTTGGGAACAAATCTATAATAAGGATTTTAATTATACCGAATTCGCCATAATTAAAAGTCAGGCTGGGCTTAATAGCTTTAGAATCAGCGTTAAAGAATTGATTGAAAAAACGAATATTATCTGCTTACAAGCTAAAGCTGGCCGATACGGTGGTACATATGCCCATAAAGATGTTGCGTTTGAATTCGCTTTGTGGATAAGTCCAGAATTTAAAATATACGTTGTCAAAGAGTTTCAACGTCTTAAAGAAGAAGAACAAAAAGTTTTAGGTTGGACGGCGAAGCGAGAATTGGCAAAGGTAAACTATCACATTCATACCGATGCTATAAAACGTAACCTTATTCCTGCCAAACTAACTTCAAAGCAAATTTCTGCTATTTACGCTAATGAAGCCGATATACTTAATGTTGCATTATTCGGTGTAACCGCCAAAGAATGGCGAGAAGCTAACCCCAATAACAAAGGCAATATTCGTGATTATGCTTCTATTAATGAATTGATTTGCCTTTCAAACATGGAAAATCTCAACGCAGTTTTTATCAACGATGGGTTTACGCAAAAAGAACGGCTAATAAAGTTAAATTTAATCGCTATTCAGCAAATGAAGGTTTTGATGGATGTGGAAAATAAGAAATTGTTGAAATTACCTGTTACGGAAATAAAATTAAGTTAGTGGTTACAAAAAAACAACGAGTTTGAGCAAATTTAAGCGTTTCCCCACTAGCCGTGCGAAGTTATTCAGCATTTTTACTATATTAGAATTAATTAGAATTATATCAGGATACCGAATTATGCATTTGTATAGATACATAGCCCCATTTTTATTCCCAGCCTTGCTGTGCGCGCAAGGTGCTGTGTGGGATGGCACAAATGATACAGCTTGGTACGCAAGTAATCCTTTGGCTACGGAATTTACCATTTCTACTGCGGAGGAGCTTGCGGGTCTGGCTGTTCTTGTGAACAACGGCAACTCGTTTCAGGGCAAGACGGTGATGCTTGGGGCAAACATTGTTTTGAACGATACTGCTGGGTGGCGGAAATGGGATGAGAATACAACCGGTTTGGAGCAGTGGATTCAGATAGGCAGTTCGGGGAAGGCGTTTAGGGGCAATTTTGATGGTAAAGGTTTTATTATTAGTGGGCTTTATATTAACAGTACGGGGGACAATCAGGGTTTGTTTGGCGTGGCGTTTGGGGGGAAGATTAGCAATGTTGGGTTGGTTGGGTTTTATGTTGGGGGTAAAGATAATGTGGGGAGCATTGTTGGCTCTTCTCGTTGCACGGCTTTGGATAATGACAGTACGCAATATTGTTCTGACGGAGTTATAAAAAATTACGGTTTTTTGACTGACACCAGAGACAACAACAAGAAATACAAAACCGTTGTAATTGGCAACCAAACATGGATGGCTGAGAATTTGGATTACTATTATACAATACCTAACATGGGTTCATGGGGGACATGTATAAGTAACTGCAAATACGGTCTGTTGTATGATTGGGAATTTGTTATGCAAATAAATAGCAATAGTTGCTATCCTAACTGCAATAAGAGCATTGGAACTAATCACCAAGGCATTTGCCCAAGTGGTTGGCATATTCCTACTAAGGAGGAGTGGAATGCTTTGATAAACTTTGTTGGTCCAATGTCAGGAACAAAGTTGAAGGCAACGAGTGGATGGAATAACGATGGCAATGGTACGGACGATTACGGTTTTTCTGCCCTGCCAGGAGGATATAAATATAAAAATGGTTCAGCCATGTATTATGGCTTAGCAGGCTTCTGGTGGAGTACTGACAGCATTGCGGAATTGCAGATGTTTTACAACAATAACAATGCCTCAGTAATGTCTGCTTCTAAGGATCAAGTGCGTTCCGTTAGGTGTTTGAAGAATATTTCAGACACCCCCTCAGATATTCCCAATAGCACTATAACGAATACCTACGCCATTGGCAATGTTTCCGGCATTAACAATGTTGGCGGCATAATTGGCAACGGCGGTGCGATGGAGTACTCCTACTTCGTTGGAAACGTAACAGGAACAGGCAGCAACGTTGACGGCATATACGGATCAAATACCAATGTAAGTAACTCCTATTTTAATCCCCCAATCGACAATGATTATACAAATTGGGACTTCACAAATGTATGGGCTAAATTCTCCGATGCCAATGGCGGCTATCCCATTTTCCGAGCCTCGCCATATTTGCAAAATACGGCCATGTCCTTAGTGCAACCGTCATATACATACACCGGAGACTCAATAAAACCACAAGTAAAAATAATTCACGCAAACAACCAACTTGAGGAAAATACGCATTACACATTAAGTTATTCCAATAACCTAAATGCAGGCACCGCCACAGTCACCGCAACTGGAAAAGGCGTATACACAGGCTCCAAATCCATTGACTTTACAATAAAACCTGCGACAGGCACGGCACAACTGCCTACAGTCAACGTCTTAAACGCAACTTACGGACAATTCGTCGCAAATATCACGTTGCCTCCAAATTGCAGATGGATGTATCCAATTTTCGAGATAAACAGAGCTGGCTCCCAGTCATTCGAAGCAAAATGCTTTAACCCAAACTACATCGACAGCGCCACCGGCCCAATTTATGTCAACGTTGCCAAAGCCGCAGGTTCCGGCACCGCCACCATTCACAACTGGATATACGGTCAACCCAGTACCCCATCCATAGACAATCCCAACGGCGCAGTCTTGGTCTATAAATACAAAGGCATTGACGGCACAGACTACCAAAGCGAAACAATTCCCTCAAACGCAGGCAAATACACTATGACCGTGACTTTCCTCACAACCCAAAACTACGAGGAACACACCACGGAACCGGACTCCTTTACTATAAACAAGGCACAAGGAACATGCTCCGTACAAACGGATAACTACAAGCCCAGCAATCCTTCAACTCCAAAATGCGAAGCCGACAACAATGATCTGAATTCTGTTACTGTATCATACTCAAGCGCAAACTATCCGGAAAACATAACCCCTCCCAGCAATGTCGGCCAATACCAAATAAAAGCCATCTTCAATGAAACAGATAATTTCTTAGAGTGCCGAGACTCCAGCATTTTTTACATCTACTTAAACGACATATTTCCCCCAAAAGCGAAAAATCCAACCTATACCAGCACATCCCAAACAGGCTTCCCGGACATGGCAATAGGTCAATATTACACCCTTTCAGGCGATACTGAAGCCATCAACGCAGGTTTGTACAATGCTATTGCCACTCTACTTGGTGGTTATACCTGGTATGATAATACTACTGATGCAATACCCATTTCTTGGGAAATAAAGAAGGCAGCAAGCGAATTCATCGCCCTTGGCACCCTCTCCGGCACATACGCAAATGGTATTGCCTTGAAAGACATAAGCCTCCCTTCCGACAAATACCAGTGGAAAGAACCGAATTCTCTCCTCAATGCCGGCGAAAAAAGCTTCATGGCCTATTACACCGAAAGCAAAAGCAACCACCTGCCGGATTCCAGCTATGTACAAGTCAACATCAAAAAGGCGGCGGGGACAGAACGATTCATAGACATAGATACAATAACAGTTTCTTACAACTCTAATTTATATCTGTTCCATGTTAAAATTCCAGATAGCAGCAGCTACAAATGGGATGACAACACCACCCCAATTGACACTGTAGGCATCAATTCCTACAAAGCGGTTTACACCGACCCAAGCGGAAACTATGAACCGGATACCGGAAACGTCTATGTGAAAGTTGAAAAAGGCAAAGGCACCGGCACAGTCAGCATAAAAGGATGGACATACGACCAGCAGGCTAGCGAACCGAGCCACACATCTTTTACAAATCCCGGCACTCCAACAATAAAATACGAAGACACAGATGGCGGCGAATATTCAGAGCAACCCAAAAACGCTGGCAATTACAAAATAATAGCCACATTCCCGCCAAGCGATTTATACAACTCGTTTGACACAACAGCAACATTCACAATCAACAAAGCCCAAGGCTCCGGCATGGTGAAAATATCAGACTGGCATTTTGGCGAACAACAACCTACGCCCACTCTTACAGTAACAACAAACGACACTACCGAAAAAGGAATCACATTCAATTACCGCAGCAAAGATGGCTACACACAATTCCCCAACCCCGGCGAATACATAATTGAAGCCACTTTCCCCGAAAACGCAAATTATGAAGCACACAAAGCCACTGCCGAATTTAAAATATTAAAAGCCAACGTGCAAGTCACTTGGACCCCCGCCTGTGGCTATGAATTCACCTACAACGAAGAACCGCAAAGCCCAATGCCAAGCGCAGCAGGCTATAACTTGGCTCTCCAGACAAACCCCGGAATAGACGCATCACCAAGCTACATAGCAGCGGCAGCAGAACCCGCAGGCGTAATTTTGACAAATAACAACTGCTCTTACTCAATCAAACCAAAACCCATAACCGTAACATGGAAAAAAGAAAGCAAATACGTTTACAACAAATACACCCAAGGCCCAACCGCCACAATAGAGGAGCCCGGCATAGACTTCAATGTTTACCTATACAGCGGCGCAGGCAAATACAACAATGAAAACCATAACGCTCCATACATCACAATAACCTCCTCCAACGCAGGCAACTACGACCCGCAACCAAGAACCACAGACTACGAAATCCTCAAAAAAGACCTAACACCCAAATTCGAAACAAACCTCCCCGACTTCGCATACAAAAACGACACTCTCAGAGTCCCAAGCGAAGTGTTCCAAGACACCACCGCCCTCCAACAAATCCTCGACTCAATTGTAGCATACGAAGGCTTCGCCACAGACACCGTAAAAAAAGAAACCGACGACGCAAAAGTCCTAACCGGCAAAGCAGAGGTCAAAATTGATTATGACGTCGATAGGGGCGTAGCTCGCTACGCCCCTGTGCTGGCAAAACGTGTAGAAACCACCCAAAAAGCCACCGCAACAATAATCACAGATGGCGTATCCGCAGACAACTACGCTCCCCTAACACGTGCCATAACAATAGTGGAAATGGCAGACTACGAAGGCGGCTATGCAATGTTCTGCAAAAGAGAAGAAAAGTGCATAGCGCTCAGCGAAGAAATCTGCGACTTCCTAGATGGCAAAGTAGTGCCAACCTGCGGCGAAGTGCCAATTCTTCACTCTCAACTCTCCACTCTCAACTCTCAACTTCCAAAATACTACACCCTCAAAGGCACCTTCCTCGGAACTCAAAAACCAACCGCACCTGGGATATATATTGAAGTAAGGGCTGAAAATTTTCAGCCCCAACAACGAATTAGGAAAGTTATTGTGAAATAGTAGCGGCTACTTGCTCATAATATTCGTAATCACCGTTGCTATAGCTATAGAAGCGGCACAAATGCTGCCTATTACAGCGGTCATTCGTGAAGAGTCCGCACGAAATTTCTCCAGTTTAACCCCAAACTCCGACATCTTGTCGCTAACATCTGCTCGCAGCTTTTCGAAATTTATGCTAATAGCATTGAATTTTTCATCCAATGCATCCATACGCTCGTCCATTGAATCCATTCTCGTTCCATAGTCGCATTCAACATTCTTCTGCTAGCCACCCAGTAAAAACCAGCAACACCGGGGATATATAATCTTATAAATTTCTATCTTACCCCCATGCTTAAAGCAAAAAAGGCGCAAAAAGACGCAGAAGAGATAAAAGCCTCCGCCATAGACTTCTTTTTAAAAGACATTGAAGCATTAAAGCAATTCGTAAAAAAAATGCGCAATGATTTTGAACAAGACGATTTGGTTTTTGCGCTGAAAATGTTTGTACTCAGCAACAATAAAATTTTCGATATGGCAGAATATATGAAAGGCCAAAGCCAACTTGCTGATGAATATGTAAAAACACAGAAAAAAAAGATTATTAGCCCTGAAGAACGTCGCGCTGCCTTTGAAAAATGGATAAAAGACAATGCCGCGTCTTACAGAAAAAACACCGTATTCAAACAAATTCGCGATATAGATAAAATGGCAAAAGAAATTGTACCGGCAATAAAACCCTTAATTGAAACATGAAAGAACTTCACCAAAGACTGCTTAAACTGCACGGCAAACCCTATGGCGTATATAAAAGCTTTCAGGGACAGTATTTCAGCTTTGGCGATTTTACACTTAAATTCACACACATACAAGGCGACCCTCATGCGCAGCCTTCAAGAATAATGCTCAGCGCAAAAACTGCCTCGCTCGGTTTCCCGGAAGAATTGCATTGCAACCCGGAAAAAGAAATGGCTCTTGCGGACTTTTTGCTCAGGCAATTCACAGAAACTCCCGAGAACATT
Source organism: Candidatus Fibrimonadales bacterium (assembly GCA_009786285.1). Taxonomy (GTDB): domain Bacteria; phylum Fibrobacterota; class Fibrobacteria; order Fibrobacterales; family Fibrobacteraceae; genus Fibrimonas. The sequence goes on from WQTK01000336.1 coordinate 30,836, forward strand.
GGCATTGTAAAAGCGCACTGCCAAATTATGCTGCGAAACTCCATGTGTATTGAAAATGGAATTGTTCGCATGCTCGCAAGCGTGAACCTGCCCGGAGAAGGCCGGCGAATTGAAGGCGACAAGGCATCCGAGCTTTTAATCGGAACCCTCTCAGACTGGGTGACCAAAGCGATGTATTGGAATAATCTGGATAAGGAAAAATGCGAAGCACATATGCAATGCTTGGCAAACAGAAATTTTTTGCTCTCTCAACTCGCAGAAAAAAAACTCGCCGCCTTTGTTCCTAACAATGCTATTTTGCCAAGAGAAAGCGGCGTTTCGGAAGCACCAATGCAAAGCGCCGTTCCTTTTATCTCTCCGCCTGAGTTGCTTGCGCATTTAAGCCTGCCAAACGGAGAACAAATTGCAGGCATGGGAATTCCTTGCGGCGTGACAGTGATAGCAGGCGGCGGCTTTCACGGAAAGTCCACGCTTTTGCACGCCTTGGAAGAGGCGGTTTATCCGCATATTCCTGGCGATGGCAGAGAACTTATTGTTATAGACCAAAGCGCGACTCCAATAAAAACGGAAGAAGGCAGAGTGGTAAACGGAACAGACATTTCGTCTCTTGTGCGGGAGCTGCCTTTGCAAGGCAGCACAAAATGCTTCACGACAAAAAACGCAAGCGGCGCAACAAGCCAGGCAACAAATTTGCTGGAAGCGCTGGAACTTGGCGCAAGCACTATTCTAATTGACGAAGATGCTTCTGCAGTGAATTTTTTAATTCGTGATTTGCGAATGCGGGAATTGATAAATTCAAAGCGCGAACCGCTTATACCTTTAACCGACCGCATAAGAGAGCTGGCAAGCAAAGGAATAAATTTCATCATAGTAGCCGGAGCCTGCGGAGATTATTTGTCATTGGCAGACACGGTAATCGCATTCACGGAATACAAAGCAGAGTGTTTAACGGAAAGGGCAAAAAATATTACAAAACATATATGCGAAATTGCGCCTCCATTGAAAAATTTTAAACAAAATCGTTCGGTGAACACAGAAATTTTACAGTCCGGTTTGCAGCCGAGTTCACCAATAGAAAAAAATATAAAGATAAAAGTGGCGGCAGGGCAAATTTCCATAGGCAAACTGAAAATTGATTTGCGAAAATTTCCAACATTTTGCCATCAGGAATTGCAAAGAGGAATTGCGGAAATTCTTTATAATTTTATCAAAGAGAACAATGGCGGCAATTTGAAAGAATATTTTGAGCTTTTTTACGGAAAATTGCCGGAAAACGAAGCCAACGATTTAGCTCTGCCGCGAGTCATGGAACTGGGTGCCGCATTTTTGAGAATCGGGTGGCAATTACCATCTGGCGATTGCTAAAGAAGAAGTAGGCAGTGCGTCTCCGGCTGCGGCAGTTGTCTGTTTGCTTGCCGTGTCATAGATTTTTAGCTCATCAGAGTCTGCTACAAATAACCTGCCAGTTTCGCTGTCTAAAAGGAGGCCGCCAAAAGAATCGGTTATGCCCGGTAAGGCAATGCTTATTGCTTTGTTGCTCAGAGTTATCGACTTAACTGGCGCATTGCCATAAGCAACGTAAACGCTTGCGTAGAGAATTTGATTTTTTTCATCAAGTGCTATGTTGCTAACTCCTCCGTCAAGCAGTGTTCCTATTGCTATAATCTCCGAATTTCCTGTTTTTAAATCCACAGCTTCAATTCCGCTTTTTTCCAAGTCAATAGAAACATCGTCATTATATTTTTGCGAAGAAACATAAAGTTTTCCATTGCTTAAAACGCTAGAGCCCGGATTGTACAGATTCAACTGTATTGTATCTATAAGAGTTTTTGTAGAGGCATTTATGCGAATAAGAAGGCCAGGTTTTGTAGCTGAATAAAATTCCAGCCTTTGCGCAATAACAAGCAAGGTGTCTCCGCTGGCTTTAATGGAAGCCGCATTTGCTTCTATTATTGGCAAATCTATTTTTTCGCCAAGCGCGCAGGTTGCAGGGTCAAATTCCTGCACATAATCCAAGTCGTATAAAGCGATGTATCCTTTATTGCCTATAACAACAACTTCGGAAGGATTTGAGAGGTCTTCTAATCTGATTTGTTTTGGAGTTTCATTTCCGATTTTATCTGCTTGCATGCAAGACAGAATATTGGTAGCTCCCCAGTCTTTGCGTTCTAAAACAAAGACATCTTTTCCATTTGCAAATACTTTTGAATCCTGGTCAAATAAAATTTCGCCGGGCGAAAGGCTTGTAGAGTTCGGGTCCATCCAGCGGAGCAAGCCCGTTTCGTAATTGCTTGTAAAATTCAGCAATAAGGAATTATTGTAAGATGAAATTTCGCCATCATCGTTGTCTTTTGAGCAAGCGAGCAAGGCGGCTGAGATTGCGAGAAGCGTAAAAGGGCGTGTTAGAAACATGGTTCTCCTAATGGGGTAGAGGTAATGTAGAAATTTCTATATTTCTAGATAGAATGATGATTAAGTACTTTGTTCTTTTTATTGTGCCAATAGCCGCATTCAGCCAAACAGCTTATCTTACGCGCTTGCCGAATGAAATCATAGATTTCATAGTCCCGGCAAGCCAATATACAAACCACGGAACAGGAACAACTCCTGAAAAACAACTAAGCGGAACCATGATTTCCTTGGGTAATTTTGGCGGGTATATCACAGTAAAATACAACGACCCTATTCCGAACGACCCTAAGAATCCTTATGGCGTGGATTTCACAATTTATGGCAACGGAAATGGCACGCAAGGCATGTCGGAACCGGGAAATGTGTATGTTTCCAAAGACGGCGATAAATGGTACTTGCTCGCAGGCTCCGACTACTTTGACAACAACACAGTCCGCGACTACGAGGTTACATACACTCGTAGCGATGCTACAATCAATGGCTTTCAGCAATCAATCTATGAGGATAATCTTGGCAGCGTATTCCCAATTTCTCCTAATACATATAACAACGGATACGCATATCCGCTAAAAGAATATTATCCGTTATATAAATGGGAAGACGGCGAAGAAGATAAAATGACATTTAAAGGGCCGCTTCTGCTCAGCAAGGCATTTGACCCATACGGTTCGGCATCGGCAGGGTTCCCTGCATGGGGCTATGCGGATGTGCATTCAAACGGCGATATCGGCGACGAATTTGGGAATCCGTACACGCTTAACTATGCAGACGGCGCAGGAGTTGATGGCGCCGGAAGCTATGGCAATGGCTTTGACATTTCTTGGGCAATTGACCAGGAGAGCGGAAAGCCTGTAGTGCTTGACGAAATATCTTACATAAAAATCCAGGGAGCGAGCCATATTTACGGGGGCAGAATTGGCGAAAAATCGCCTGAGATAACTGCGATTCTCCGTGCTGCCGAAGGAACTGCGGATGTAGGTGTAACAACTGCTCCGAGCGCAATCAAAATAAACGGCGTGGCATTGGATTTGAATAACACCAATCTTTATTACACAAATGAAAATGGCGGAGAAATTAGCGTGGAGGTAGAAAGCGAAGCAACTGTATTTATCAACAACACTCGATGCACAGAGAGAACTTACGAAACTGTTCCGTCAAGCGGCGTAATTCGCGTGGTAGCGCAGGAAGAAACCAAGCAACCGCAAATTTATTATATCTATATATCTTCAAGTAGTTCCGATGATCCATCATCGAGTAGCGTTGCCAACACACCTGTTAAATCGCCGCAACATGCCGTAGGCAACATTCGTGCCAACGCAATAAACAAAACCATAATACTAGAAAACCTGCCACAAGGCGCAAATGTGCAAATCTATAACCTAAAAGGAAAGCCAATATATTCAGCAAATTCTGAAAATTCTAAAATTCTGAGAATTCCGGTTCAGGCAAAAGGATTGTATATTGTGAAAGTAGGGAATCAAAAATGGCTAGCCACTTCCCACTAGCCTAGAGGAGTAGCTCGGCGTTTTTTCTATATTATAACATAATGGAAACTTCATTATTCATTGAAACTGAAATTTCAAAAGATGTAGAGCAAATTGCGAAACGTCAAGATTTATCTGTGGAGACCGTTTATATTATCGCTATAAAAGAATTTGTTAAGAATCACAAAAATGACAATATCCTAAATTCTTTAAACAATGTTTATTCTGAAACAAACTCAAAGCTAGATAAAGACATTGAATATGCCCAAAGCACAGTTTTGACAGCGGAGTGGCAAGTGATAAAAGGTGAAATTTGGTGGGCTAACCTACCTGCTCCTAGAGGCTCTGAACCTGCTAAGAGGCGGCCTGTTTTAATCGATGCTTCCAAAATATGTTATTTCTCAAATAGATTACAGTTTGAAACAAATTTTTGATATTTCTATTTAATTGTACTCTCAGTGGGATTTTCTATATTACAAGTAGTTATGCTGGAAAATTGGAATTTGACACTTTGTACCTTAATTGGGTCAGCGGAGCAAGTCTCCCATAGAGGGTCTTTTTTGCAAAAATCAAAAAACCAATTTATTTCCCATGTCCCAAGCAAAGTAACTTTGCATATATTTTCGCACCAAACTTTACCGCAGAAGCGTTCTCCTCCAGCGTCAAAAACTCCTCACATTTCAGCGGAATTTCTGGGAACGAGTCCGCATCTTTTGTCACGTTCTGAAAATGGGAATTTGGGGTTGATGGTAAATTCATTAAAGCAACATTTTCAGAAAAACTGCAAAAAAGACTTGACAATTTGCAAAAAAGATTCTATATTTGTAGTTGAAATGGAAAAATTTTATGGCAAAACAGAGCATTCCACTATAGAGGCGTATAGTAATACGGCACTGTGTTGTAATTGTTTT
>WQTK01000337.1 GCA_009786285.1 Candidatus Fibrimonadales bacterium
GGCGACAGCCCAACAACGTTTATATTTTCCAGGCAAGTTATGCCGCCGCTTGAGAATCCGTATTCAAAAGCAAACGCGGCAGGCTACATTGTGCAATACGCTGAAAAGCCAGATTTAACATTTGCCGCCAACGGCTCCGATGTTTACTTGTGCTGCCAAGCTGCGGAAATTCTGCGCAAAGAAGGGCTTTCCGTTCGCATAGTAAGCGTTATGAGCCCAAGGCTTTTTATGGATTTGCCGCAAAAAGAGCGTGAGGCTTTGATTCCCCGCTGGTCTCCTGCTTTTGCGGTTTCCAGCGGCTTGCCTTCTGTGTTTGCGCCTGTTGTTGGCCCTCTAGGTTGTTCTTGGGGGCTTTCCGAATTTGGAAAATCTGCGCCTTTCGCCGTTTTGGAAAAGGAATTCGGCTACACGCCCGGAGCCGTTGCTGAAAAAGCCAAGGCTTATTTGGCAAGTTACAAAGAGATGCGGAGAGAGTTATGCTCATAAGTTTTTTAAAAGGGGAAGATGAAGAAGGCGGAGGCAAACAAAAGTTCGCAAGCAAAGGCGATGTGATTTTTTTGCTGGTGTTGGCCATTGCCATTGGCGGCATATGGTATTCTTGCGAGTCTTCCAAAGAAAAAACCTATAGCCACTATGCGCAGTGCGAGTCCTTGTTTTTAGCAGAGAACTTGAATGAGGCAAAGGATTGTTATGAAAAGGCTTTAGAGTTGAATTACCGCTTGGATAGCTTGGACTCGGTTGGCTACAACAGAATTGACAAAATAGAATCACTTTTGCAGGGGAACACCGAAAAGCCTGATTAGCCAGGCTCGGTTAAGGAAGAAGAGGGATTCGAACCCTCGGTTCTTGCGAACAGCGGTTTTCGAGACCGCCCCGATCGACCACTCCGGCATTCTTCCGAGAAAGGAAATATAGAAATTTCTACATTCCCATTAGATGCGTAAGTCTCACAAACAAGAAATGCTTGCCCTTATTGCGACAATGGGCAAAATGGCAGACATATTGCCGAATATGCAAGACCCTGCCGAGCAAATCCAAGACATTTTAGCAGCCTGCCAGTGCCTTAGGGACAATTTAGAAGGCGAAAACGCACCGGAATGCATATCCCTATTGCAATCTATTGATGCAACTGTAGAGACGGATAATTATCCGTCTCTACAATTGCACATAAAAAATCTGGCATCCGCATTTGCAGAAATAAAAATAAAAAAGGAAATTCTTTTTTTGCCGTATAAGGCTTCAATGTGGGACAGCCTGGAAAGCATTTACCTTGCCGCCAAAGAAGATCCGGACTGCGATGCTTTTGTTATGCCCATTCCGTATTATGACAAAAAAGACGGAAGGTTTACGGAAATGCACTGGGAAACTGAATACCCCAAAAACATATCTTTGATCGACTATCGCAAGTACAATATTGAAGAGCGGCGCCCGGATATGATTTTTATACATAATCCTTATGACGATTTAAATATAGTTACAAGCGTGCATCCGGATTTTTTCAGTTCCAGGCTCAGAAATTTAACAGACTGTTTGGTATATGTGCCGTATTTTGTTGGGGATGGAAAAAGCATACAAGAGCATTTTTGCACATTGCCGGCATGTATTTTTGCGCACAAAGTGATTGTTTACACCGAACAGGAAAGAGAAATTTATGTGAGGGAGTACAACAAAGCCACAAGGGAAAGCGGCAGCAAATTCCTGGCGTTAGGCAGCCCAAAATTGGACAAGGCGATTAACGCAAAACGCGAAGATTACGAATACCCAGATGAATGGAAAAAATTGATAAATAATAAAAAAGTTGTATTCTACAACACAAGCATAGGTTCATTGCTTGAAAAATCTGTAGAAAATAACAGACCATCGAATAAATATTTGCAAAAAATCAAAAAAGTATTTGAATTTTTCAAAAATCAAAAAGACGCTGTTTTGCTATGGCGTCCGCACCCGCTTTTGGAAGGCACCATTAAGAGCATGCGCCCGTGGCTCGAGCAAGAATACGCAGAAATTGTGAATGAATACAAAGCTGAAGGTTATGGAATTTACGATGACAGCCAGGATTTGAACAGAGCCATAGCCATAAGCGATTTGTATTATGGTGATGGAAGCAGTGTTACAAAGTTGTTTGATGAGGCGAAAAAGCCGGTTTTGGGGCAGGTGATTGGAACTTCTGCAGTTTGCGGGCTTTGTGATAGCAATGATTTTATTTGGTTTACAGATATTTTCAATGCACTTTACAGGTACAACAAGCAGAGCAAAAAAACGGAGTATATGGGAACAATTTCCTTACAAAGAAATGGAGCTTTTAGGGGAATAGCCGAAAGCAATGGAAAATTGTATTTAGCTTCTAGGTTTGGGGATAGAATATATGCTTTTGATATGGATAAAAAAGTTTTTGAGCGAAAAATTCAGTGTGATTATGAAATAAAAGATGCAATAAGTTTCAAAAATTATATTTATTTTATTTCGCAGGAGTTTCCAGCTATTTTAAAATATACCCCGAATTCAAATGAGATGGTGAAATTTTCGCCGTGGGAAAAAGATATTTATTTTGGTAATTATTGCGTCACAGGCGATGAAATTGCCTTGGTTATAGCAGGCAAAAATTCCGTGATGTTTTTCAATATGGAAACCGGCGAGCATGCAATGGAGATAGTTGGAGAAGTGCCCGAGCAGTATAGCGATATATGTTTTGACGGGCAAAATTACTATCTCAGTTCGTTCAGCAAAAATTACATTGTAAAGTGGAACAGGCAAACTAGTAAAAGCGCAAAAATTATGCTTCCGAATTCCTTTTCAAGAAGCGAAGACAACCAAAACGCAAGTTTTTCAATTCGGTATTCCAATAAGCACATATGGCTTATCCCTTTTGCGGCAAATAATGCGTATAAAATAAACTTGCAAACAGAAAAATTCATAGAATTGCCAAGTCTTGTAAGTCATTTTGAGAGCAAGGGTTTTGGCTGGTATTATAATTTAACTGTGGCGAACGAAAACCTCATATACGCTTCTACGCCTAACAAGGGTATTGTTGAATTTGACATAAGCACTTCCAAGCTGAGTTTCTTTGAACCATCTGCAGTGGAAAATTTCATAGAACCGAGTTTGCGTTATTATACAACAAAATATAAAGCACCGGCAGAGTGGAAAGATAAAAAAGTTGTGTTTTACAACAGCAAAAATCCGCAAGAGAGCGTATTTGAGTTTTTCAAAAAGCGAGATGACGCAGTTTTGCTAAGTCGTGCGATGTTTGATGAAACATGGAATTTAGACAGAGCCATTGCTGTGAGCGACGTGTATTACGGTGATGCTGGAAATGTTATGGCGTTGTTTAACTGGGAGAAGAAAAAGGTTGCGCAACAGGTACTTGCAGTGTCAATTAATGGTATTTTTGATGACGGAGTTTATATTTGGTTTATAATTAATTGCAGCGTGCTTTATAAATATGATAAGCAGAGCAAAGAAACTGAGTGCATGGGAATAATTCCTGCGTCCCCTCAAAATAACTGGGCAAATGTGTGGGTTGCAGAAAATAATAAAAAGCTATATTTTGCGCCATTCTTTAAAAATGATAAAATATCTGTTTTTAATATGGAGAAAAAGAGTTTTGAGCGCATAGAATTTAAGGATGATTGCAAATATGATAGAAAGTTTAAAGCAGTTATCAGTTTTAAAAATTTTGTTTATTTTATCCCTTATGATTTTCCTGCCATAATGAAGTTGAACGTAGATACCAATGAAATAGAATATTTTTCAGAATGGGTTGAAAAAATCTCTAAATTGCAAACTTCCAAATTGCCACATGAAATTTGGAAAAATTCGAAGCTTTGGGGATTTTGTGTTGTTGATACGGAAATTGCAATAATGATACATGGAGCAAATGCTGTTATGTTTTTCAATATGGAAACCTGCGATTATGAAATTAAGAGTGTTGGCGAGAAATCAGAGCAATATAACCATATATGTTTTGATGGACAAAATTATTATATAACTACGTTTTATAAAGACTATATTGTTAAATGGAACCGGCAAACAAATGAGGTTTTCAAAATTAAAATTCCTTCCTTTTCTAAAAAAGATGGAATAGGCGCAAATTTTTCAACTCGATATTTAAATGGGTATGTTTGGCTGATTCCATCTCTTGCAAATAGTACCTATAAAATAGATATAAATACGAATGAAGTTACGGAGTTGCCGGAGTTTGTGGAATATTTGGATAATAAAAATTTAAGTGGGCATTATGGAGTTTATTGTAAAAATGAAGATTCTTTTATAATGAGTACGCTGAAGAAAGGTATTGTTGAGTATAATACGAAAACTTCAGAATTGAAATTCATTAAAACAGCAGGCGCAGTATCGCAACTAGTTCAGTTGTTTAATGATTGTGAAAAAACAGAAGAAAATTCTGGTAAAAGAATTTGGGGGTATTTAAAGGAGGCGTTGCCATGAATACAGCGTTAATATTTGCCGGGGGAACCGGAATAAGAATGAATTCCAACGCAAAGCCAAAGCAATTTTTGAGCATTCGCCAAAAACCAGTGCTTATATATACTTTGGAACACTTTGAAAACCATGAAGAGATAGACAATATTTGCATTGTATGCCTCGCAAGTTGGATTAACGAATTGAAAAGAATGTTAAAATTATATGAAATAACAAAAGTAAAGTGGATTGTAAAAGGAGGGAACACGGCCCAGGAATCCATATTTAACGGACTTTCCGCAATATATGCGGATGATTCAAATCCAAAAGAAACCGTTGTTTTAATCCACGATGGAGTTAGACCTTTAATAGATGGTGAATTAATTGCAAAATGCATAGATAGTGTTAAAAAACACGGTTCTGCCATAACGGTGGCTCCAATAGCCGAAACCATTGTAAATATAAATCAGGGCAGCGCAATAGAAACAATAGAAAATATAAAGGAACGCTCAATACATAAATTTGCTCGCGCTCCGCAATGCTTCTTTTTAGAAGATATTTTCGCAGTTCATAAAAAAAGCAGAGAAAATGGAATAAATTGCATTTTAGACTCAGCGACTTTAATGCATCAAAACGGACATCCGTTATTTATAGTTGACGGCCCGGAAAAAAACATCAAAATCACAACTTCAATAGATTATTATATATTCAAAGCGTTGCTGAATGCGGAAGAGGATGCGCAGGTATTTGGAATATGACAGATTTTGAAAATAAAACTTTTTTCATAACCGGCGCAACAGGCTTGCTTGGTTCAGCTTTAATTAAGCATTTACAAGAAAAGAATCGCATAATTGCATGGACACGGGAAAAGGGTGACATTCGTGAAAAAATATCTATTGACGAACCTATTGATTACATTGTACATGGCGCAAATCCAACCGCATCAAAATATTTTGTGGACTATCCCGTTGAAACAATAAGAATAATTTACGAAGGCACATTAAATACATTGGAGCTTGCAAGAGAAAAGAATGTCAAAGGTTACCTTTATCTTTCTTCGTTGGAAGTTTATACGAATATAACCGGTGTGAGAAATTGTTATCCGGAAGGCAAACGGCTTGCCGAGTGTTTATGCACAAGTTATTTTCATGAATACGGAGTTAATGCTAAAATAGCTAGGCTGGCACAGGTTTTTGGACCTGGGATTGACTTGGAAAATGACAACCGAGTGATTGCGCAGTTTATGCGCTGCGCAAGAGACAAGAAAGACATTGTTCTGCGAACAAAAGGCGATACTGTGCGAAATTATTGCCATATAACGGATGCTGTAAGCGCAATGCTGTGCATTCTTGCCAAAGGGAAAGGCGGTGAGTTTTACGATATCGCAAGCAAAAACACCGAGATTTCAGTTTGTGATTTGGCCAAGCAGTTCGGGAATGTTGTTTTTGACATAGCGGAAGATACTGAAAAGTTAGGATATTTGCCAACGGTCAGAATTGTTTTAGATACGGCTAAATTGGAGAGTTTGGGATGGAAGCCTGGCGCAAATCTGAAATGGTAGCCAAGTTAAATACTCTTAACTTTGCAGGCAAAACGGTGTTCGTCTTTGGGCATTGCAACGCTACCGGAGAAATGATAGATTATCTTGCACAGATTTCCGTTCATGTAACGGCCATTTTGGATAACAATGAAGCTAAAATAGGAAACGCATATAAAGAAGTTCCTATAGTTGAACCTGCGCATATTCTGAAATTTTCAAACTGCATGGTTCTTATAGCCAACAGATTCTGTGAACAAATGACTGAGCAGCTTCACAATCTAGGTTACAAGGGCGAAATCGTGAAAGTTTTAGAATACAATTTCTTTGCAGAATGTACGCCTGAGCGAATACGCAAAGGGACGGACATTCTGAAAAAAATAAGAGTTCTGTATCCGGAACGACACTTGGTCATTTGCCCGCACAATTCGCTTGGCGATGTGTACTGGGCCATGTCTTTTTTGCCATCTTACACCGCAAAACCATGCGTTGTGGCAGTGAATAGCGAAGGATGCCATCAAGTTGCAGAGATGTTCGGGCAGAAAAGCATAACCGTGTCAAATGAAGAGATGGATGAATTAACACAGGCTGTAATTTCCAATAAAGAACAAAATTGCATAGTGGCTCATCACGATAAAGTACACACGGACAGTGCCATAGAATATTTGAATAGCCATTTCATTTCGTTTATAGATTTTTACAAATACAGAGTGTTTGGTTTAGATGAATCTGCCGAACCTGTTTTGCCAAGCTGCAATTTGCCTTTTGAAAATACAGTTGGCATTTTGCAGGGCAAAACTCTTATAATTTCACCTTATGCCAAAAGCGTTATTTTATTGCCGAATGAATTTTGGCTGAATGTGATAAGTGAATACAAAAGCAAAGAATTTATGGTATGCACAAGTGTAATTGGCAGCGAGGAACCGCTTGAAGGCACAATTCCCGTTTCTTTTCCGTTGAATCAAGCTGTTAAAGCGGTTGAATATGCAGGTTATTTTATAGGTATTCGCAGCGGCTTGTGCGATGTAATCAACTCTGCTGTGTGCAATAAAACCGTTGTTTTCCCTGATTGCATCTATAGCACAACAAAGATGAAAGTTGCTGATTTTTTCGCATTGCCGGGATGGAATTTTCTAAATTTAAAGCCTATATGAATATAAACCATATAATAGTTCAAGCGGGCGGCAAAGGCTCTAGGCTGGAATATCTCACTGCGAATAAACCTAAGGCTTTGGTTCCAGTTGAGAATTTGCCTATGTTATTCCATTTGTTTAAAAAATTTCCTGATAAAAAGTTTGTCGTTATAGCAGATCATAAAAAAGAGGTTTTAAGGGAATATCTTGAATGTTTTGCTAATGTAAAATATCAGGTTGTTGAAGCTATTGGAACGGGAACTTGTTCCGGCGTTAAGCAGTCTTTGGAGCTTTTGCCAAACAATGAGCCTTTTATTCTTATATGGTCAGATTTGATTTTGACTGCAAACTTTGAATTGCCTGCCGATGATAGCGATTATGTGGGAGTGTCACAAACTTTTCCTTGCAGATGGAGTTTTAAGGATGGAATTTTTGAGGAAAAGCGTTCCGAAGAGTTTGGCGTAGCAGGTTTGTTTGTTTTTAAAGACAAGTCCTGCATTGAGAAAGTTCCTGAGAGTGGTGAGCTTGTGAGGTGGTTCAGGGATAATAATCTGAAATTCAAAGAGCTTGGGCTTGCAGGGACAAGGGAATTCGGAACTCTTGAAGAATATAAGAAACTCGGTGTTGAAAAATGCAGACCATTCAATAGAATAACGGTTGAAGGCAATGTTGTGATAAAAGAAGCTGTGGATGAACAGGGTAAGAGCCTTGCGAAACTTGAAAAAAAATGGTATGAGTTTGCCATGCAGAGCGGCATAAGCGCAATACCGAAAATTTATCAAACCGAGCCTTTGAAAATGGAACGAATAATTGGCAAAAATATTTATGAATGCGATTTGGCTTCTAAGAGCGAAATTTTGAAAAAGATAGTTGAGGCACTTAAAAATTTACATAAAATGAAGCAAATGCCGCCAGATACATTCAGCGTAAAAGAGGCGTATTACGGCAAAACCATGAATAGACTTTGCAATGTACGGGATTTGATTCCATTTGCGGATAATAAAAGTATAGTTGTAAATGGGCGCAAGTGCCGCAATGTATTTTTTTACAAGCGGGAATTGGAAAAGGCTTTGGACTTGCTTAAATGCAACAATTTCTCCTTTATTCACGGCGACTGCACTTTTTCAAATATAATGCTAAAAGACAATGGCGAGCCTGTATTTATTGACCCTAGAGGTTATTTTGGCAGCACAGAGTTGTTTGGCGATCCTAATTATGATTGGGCAAAATTGTATTACTCCATTGCCGGAAATTACGATAGATTTAATTTGAAGGATTTTAGTTTAAGAATAGGTGAAAATTCCGTTGATCTGAAAATTGAGTCCAATAATTGGGAAAGTTTGGAGAAAGAATTTTTTGAATTTTCCGGCACTGATGAAAAAACTATAAAGTTGCTCCACGCTGTTATTTGGCTTTCGCTAACAACTTATGCATGGCAGGATTATGATTCTATTTGCGGTGCTTTTTACAACGGACTTTATTATTTGGAAGAGGTGTTGCCATGAAAAAATATTTTGCAAGCATAATAGAAAGCATTGAACAGTCCTTTGCTGGTTTAGACGAAGCTGTATTCACGGCTTTGCTTGTCGATTGCGAAAGCGTGATTAGAGGTGGAGGTAAAATAGTTGCTTCTGGACTTGGCAAGAATGTTCCTATTTGCGAGAAGTTTGTTGGAATGATGAATTCGCTTGGGCTTGAGAGCGCGTTTTTGCATACGAATACTGCTATGCACGGCGATTTGGGACTTATAAAAGAAAATGATATTGTGCTTATTTTGAGCAAGAGTGGCAGCACTGCGGAGAGTGTTTTGTTTGCCGAATATATAAAAGGACATAAGGCGAAAAAATGGCTGCTTTCGTTTAATGATGGTGGCGTACTTGCGAAAACTCTTGATAACAAGTTGCTTTTGCCACTTAAGCATGAGGGCGATTCGTGGGATATTGTGCCGAATAATTCTTCTTCTTGTTATTTGATTTTACTGCAGGGCTTGGCTTTGTATTTGGCGGAGAAGCTGGGCGTGGAGCTTTCTGATTTTAAGAAAAACCACCCAGGTGGTGCGATTGGAGTACGGCTTGGCGGTGGTTTATGATTTTCTCCACGGTGGTTAAGGCTCTGCGTGGACGTAGACGTTGGTTAAAAATGAAACGCAAATATGGTGTTGACAAAAATAACATCTATGTAATTATGATGCCGGATTCAGACCGTGAATTTAACGAAATTGCTCTGCGTCATATTGACGATTTTTTGAATTACCGCAAAGGCAGTTCTGTTGTTGTGCTTACAACAGATGAATGGGTAGCTAGTAATGCAAGCATGTTTTCTGAGCGTATTGTGGCAACGGAATTTATAACAATGCAAGATTATTACTATTATCGTTGCTATTACTGTTATTATTATCATGGTTTCTCCGAACAATTTATAATTATGTCTTTGCAGGGTTATTATGGCAAACGGCTTATGCTAACGGAAAATGTAAATGGAATAACCAAAGAAGATATGGCTTGTTTGGGATTGTATATAATAAGAGATTGGAAGGAAACAAAAACGTATGTATAATTATAAGGCAAGGATTCAGAAGCGTGTCAGTAAACTTGTAAAATATGGCAAGTTTGCTAACAAACGAATAGTATTGTTCGGAGCATCGGTTTTTTCCAAAGACATATTGACTTGCTTACAGGAATTCGGATATTCTGCTAATGCCATAGTTGATAACGATAGTCGTAAAATAGGAACTTATTGTCTTGATATGATTGTTCAAAAGCCGGAAGATGTGCTTATACCGTTTGATGATAATATAGCGATATTGTTTTACTCTGTATATTTTTACAGGGAAATAACTGTGCAGTTGAAACGAATGGGCTACAAAGATAGGCATCATATATTTGTTATGAATCTGAAAACAGATGATTCGCTGCTTATCTTTGCATATATGACTGTTGCAAAAATCAGAGGATGGTATTGGCGCAAAAAAATAACAAAGGGACATTCGCAAAACTGCAAGGTATTCATTGCTCCGTACACCGGAACAGGTGATATATATCTCGCTGGATTATTTTTTAATGAATATGTTAGAATCAATAATATTACGGACTATGTGTTCGCTGTTATCAGCAATGCTTGCAAGAAAATTGCAGATATGTTTTGCATTAAAAATGTAGTTCTTATACCACATCAGATCAGCGATGACATTATATCGTTAGAACATGCGACAGATAAAAACTTGAACATCATAACTCTCAACGATGGTTGGCTTAACGATCCGCTTCAATGGCTAAGAGGATACAAAGGTTTGAACTTTGAGAAAATGTTTCGCTATTTTGTGTTTGGATTTGATGATAGTGTGCCTCACGAGTTGCCTCCGCAAAAAGATTATAATAAGGAAATCAATGCCTTGTTTGAAAAATACAGCTTGATTAAAGGTAAAACAGTTGTACTTTCGCCATACTCCAACACTCTGTTTGATTTGCCAAGCGATGTACTTCAAATAATCGTTGCTTATTGCAAAGAACATGGTTTTACCGTTTGCACTAATTGTGCGGGAACGGAAAAGCCTGTTGAAAATACTATTGCGGTGTTCTTTCCGCTGAATCAGGCAATTGCGTTTATGGAAGCTGCCGGATATTTTATCGGTGTTCGGAGCGGCTTGTGCGATGTTATAAGCTCAGCGAAATGTAAAAAGGTAGTTCTGTATGAAAAGAATGGTTTATTTTACAAATCATCACAGTATGAGTATTTTAGCCTTGCAAGAATGGGGTTATGCAATGATGCGGTAGAATTGGAGTATAGCGATAACGAGCATGAGAAGGTTATAAAGCAGATATTAAAAGTGTTTCCGTAAAATAATTAACTATATTAGCAGTATGAATTCAATGAGAAACTCAAGCCGGGCTAAAATACACCTATTTAATGATTTGCCTCATTTGTATGAGCTTGAAGAGATGATGGCTTTTTGCACGAAATATGAACATCTCTATATTTGCGGCGCGGAAGAAAATCAGGAATATTTGCTTAAATTCTTTGATAATTGTGGTATTAATATAGATGGTTATGCGGTTACATGCCCTGAAGGGCTGGCTCTTAGCCATTACCGTAAGGTACCAATACTTGCAATTGATGAAGTAATTCAGAAACCTGATACAGGGGTTATTCTGGCTTTGCCGGATAGATATTACAGGTATTTTATTCCAAAATTTCGTAAAGCTGGGTATAGTAGCTATTTTGTGATGACGGAATACAATAAGCGTACCATTGCGGAGCAATTGAAGCCGAGACCTATCGAGGAAATGACGTTTGAAATTAATTTGGCAGATCATTGCAATTTAAGCTGTCAAATGTGCGATCATTATTCGCAGTTATCGGAAGAGAATTTTGTGAATATGGAAACCTTTGAAAAAGATTTGCTGCAAATGGGCAAGCTTTACAATCATAGGGCTGGTGCTATAACATTGCTTGGCGGCGAGCCGCTTTTGCATAAGGAAATAATCAAATGTTTGAAAATTGTACGTCGTGAATTTCCTGAGGCTGAGTTGATAATATTGACAAATGGCTTGCTTTTGCTAAAGTGGGAGAATTCGCCCAATGGGAATCTTTGGCAGGCATGCAAAGAGCTTGATGTGCATATTACAGTGACTCTTTATCCGGTTAAATTTGATTACGCTCCTCTTAAAAATAAAGCTGAGGAGTATGGTATTCCGCTTGCAATGTCGTCTAATATACATGCTGACGAATTGACAAAAGTTGTTAAAATTTCAGATAAGCATGTTTTTAATCTTTCTTGCGATGCTCCGAAATATGGCTTTATTTCCTGTTTGTACTTTAATAAATTCAATGTGCTGAGAGAAGGTCGCTATTATGCATGTCCTGTATCCGCCTGCATTGGCATATTCAATAAAAAGTTTAATCAGAATTTACAACTTACAGAAAAAGATTCTGTGGATATTTACAGCACTGAAAGTTGGGAAGATTTCGCTGCTTTTAGTGCCGGTAGAGTTCCGTTTTGCGGTTATTGCGATGTGCTGAATTGGCGAAGACATTCGGAGTGGAAGGCTAGCAGTAAGAAGATTGAGGAGTATGTGTGAATAATAATGAGTTATTATCAACTACGTTAAAAGATATTTATGCTCATCTTGCAGATGAAGAAAGCAGGGATATATTCATACCACGTTTTGAGCATATCTTCCATGCCGGTGAACATGAAGAGGCTCTTATATCAATGATGCACAAAGCTATACTATGGGATGTTAATCGTACTCCGTATAAAAGATGGAATATAGGAGATAGCATTACAATCGGAGAATATCTTAAACACAAGAATGCATTTGACAGTATTTGTATTTGGGGTGCTGGACGTTGTGGCAAGTTGACATTGCGAATTTTAAATCAGTTTGGTTTGTCAGTTGAATGTTTTTTGGATAATGATAAAGCAAAAGTTGGAACTCGTTATCTTGATAAACCGGTTTATTCATCTGAAAAAATTTTTTCTGATTATCATAACGCTTATATTTTTATAGGTATGTTCTACCCATATGCATGGCAAGTTATACAGCAGCTTCGTGATTCCAGATTTCCAAGCGAGCGAATAATTTTGATGTATTCAGTTGAGGAGCAATATTTTGGCACCGGACTTATAGAACCTCGTGAGGACGAAGTTTATTACGATGTTGGGGTATTTGACGGAGCTACAATTGATGCGTTTATACGTTTCAGCAATAACCGTTATAAACAAATAATAGGAATTGAAGCCGATAAAAAAAACTATGATTATTTGCTTGATAAATACAAGAATAAAGATATACTTCGCTTGATTAATAAGGGAGCGTGGAATGAGTCAGGAACTTTCAAATTTAATTCTTGTTTAGACAGTGCCATATCAAAAATTGATGATATTGGTGAAACTTTGCTTGAAACTACAACAATTGACAAAATAACAGAGGAATTACAACTCACACCTACATTTATTAAAATGGATATTGAAGGAGCTGAACTAAAAGCTCTTGAAGGCGCAGAGAAAACAATTAAGCATTGCCATCCGCGTTTAGCGATAAGCGTTTATCATAAAGCGGAGGATATTGCAGATATTTTGCATTATATTTTACGGCTTGTACCTGAATATAAATTTTATTTGCGACAACATACGTACCATTTTGCCGAAACGGTTTTGTATTGCATGGTTTAGAGGAGTATGTATGAATATTATGGAAACATCGGCTTTGCTAAAAGAGTATGTTGATTATGTTGAGAAAAGCCAGACTAGAAAGGTTGTGCTTTTCGGTGCGGGAGCGAATGCCGCATCGTTAATCGTTAATCATTTTATCTTTAATGCCGTAGAGTTTATTTGTGACAACGATGAGAAAAAGCATGGGAAAAAAATGCTAGGAGTCTCAATATGTTCGCCGGAGAAACTTCTGGATAATCCTGAAAATTTCGTTGTTATTATAACGCCAAAGGCTCCGCTTTTGTTTAAGCAGATACAAGAGCAATGTATTGCAATGAAGCTCCCTTATGTATATGATAATTATATTTTATCACTTATAACTAGAGTAGAAACTTATGATAGCCCATGGTGCAATAGCTTTCATAGTATAAATTTTTATCAAGAAATATGTAAAAACAACGATAAAATACAATCTGTACGCTCCATATTATGTGATGAAAAGTCATCACAAATATATGATGCTTTTATTTTCAAAATGAAATATAGCTTAGGTGACTATAGTGATATTTGCGATAGTGGAGAGGAATACTTCCTTGATGATATATTCTCATATACAGATAAAGAAATTTTTGTAGATGGAGGTTCATATAACGGAGATGATACGATTCGCTATTTCAAAAAGTTAGGTTCAAAATTTAAAAGAGCCTATTGTTTTGAGCCAGATGATAGTAACTATAGCAATACTCGCGATGCTTTAGCCACTACTTTTGGTGACGGAAAAACTGTTAAATTATTTAAATCCGGATTGTCAAATAAAGCCGGGAGTATGAATTTTTTAGCACTTGGCACAGATGGTTCAAGATATGTGGATGAGCCTGGAGAAACGAAAATTGTGAAATTAGATGATATTGTTGACAAAGAGGATACTATTACATTTATAAAATTGGATATTGAAGGAGCTGAACTTTCTGCTTTGGAAGGAATGAAGAACATAATACAGAGAGATAAACCGAAATTGGCAATTTGTATTTATCATAAATTGGCAGATTTGTGGGAGATACCTCTATACATAAAAGAATTGGTGCCTGAGTATAAAATTTTTGTAAGGCATCATTGGCATGGAATTTTCGGGAAAATTTTGTATGCGACAACCTAACACTTGGAGGAGCTAAATGTGAAAAATGTAATTTTGTATGGCGCAGGGCATAATATGCGTTTTGCATTGAATTATCTTGCTAGTGTAGATATTATTCCCGTTTGCATATGTGATGGATGTCAAGATAAGTGGCATTCCACGGTAACATATAAAAATAATTACAGAGGGGAACCGATAGAGCTAAAAATTCTTCCCTTTTCAGAGGCAATCGCTCTTTACCCTGATTATTCACTTTATATATCTACGAGTTTTAGTTTGAAATGTCAAATAATTGAAGAATTAATAGAATATCGATTACTTGATGATACAAGCAGGATTATTAATTATGAGGAATACCAAAAAGGGTGTCATTGGCTATCATGGCTTGATATCGTTTTGAGTAGCACAACACCGGATATCAAAAGTAGAGTTTGTTGCGTAATAGACTACGATTTGCTACAGCTTGCTTCTAATGACGAGGAAGTTACGGACGATCGAGTAAAAGATAGTATTAAAACTTATTATGAGCGAAGAAGTAAATTTGCTAAACTTATAGCAAACGGCGAACTTAAAGAATGTAAACATTGCGGTAACTTTGGTTTCATGAGAAAATCAAATTTAATAGAAAAGATACATTTTGCCGGATTTGGGGTATGTCAATTAAAATGCACGTATTGTTGCAATGAACTTTTCAAGCAAACCGAAATCAGCAACACAATTAAAGCCTTAGTCAAATATTATAACGAATTGAAAGCGCAAGACTTATTGGTTCCAGATTTTGCTTTTATTATTTCCTTTGGAGAAATGACTATAAATCCTCATGGAAATGAAGTGTTGGACTTTGTAATAGAGAATACAAAAAATGCGCCAAATGCATCAATGATATTTTCAAACTGCGTTGTTTACAGCGAGAAAATAGCGTTGATTCTCCGCAACGGCGGAAGTTTAGTGACTTCTATTGATTCAGGGACAAATGAAACTTTTAAACAAATAAAGGGATTCGATTTATTTGAAAAGACTTTAAGCAATGTAAAAAAATATGTTGCGGATGGAATAGTGTGGGTTAAATATATTTTCACTATAGATGGTAGTAACGCAAACGAAAAAGATATTGATGGGTTTATAAAATTTATTGCTGAGTGTCGTCCTGCATTAGCGGTGATATCTTATGAGTATAATATGCGTCACCGTGAAGTAGAATCAAGAGATGTAATATCACAACACATATTAAATAATATGGGTGAGCTTGTTAGAAAGCTGAAAAAAATCAAGCAACCCTATGCTTATTATGGCGATTATTTATCATCATGGGTAAAAGGTAAAATTGAGGAAATTGCATCAAATTGTTGTGAGGAGTCCCATGCAACTATCTAACGGCATCAAAATCCCTTCAATCGGCTTCGGGACCGCTCTTGCAAACAAAGAGCCAGCCATAACTTCTGTAAAAAAAGCCATATCACTCGGCTATCGCCTGATTGACACAGCAGCAGCATATAACAACGAAGAATGTGTAGGAACAGCGATAAAAGAATGCAGCATTGACCGCAAAGATTTACTCATAACAAGCAAGCTTTGGAACGACGATCACGGTTACGATTCAACTTTAAAAGCTTTGGAACTAACATTAAAGAAATTAGATTTTGATTATTTGGACATATATTTAATTCACTGGCCCAATCCATTGAAATTCCGTGCCGAAGGCTATGAAAAGCGTAATGCAGAGTCTTGGAAGGCGATGGAAGAGCTTTATGCTGCAAAGAAGATAAGAGCAATAGGCGTTAGCAATTTTATGCCTCATCATTTGGATGCTTTATTGAAAACAGCGACTGTGCAACCTATGATAAACCAAATTCGCATGCACCCCGGGCATGCACAAAAAGAAACCGTTGCATATTGCAAAGAGAGGAATATACTTATAGAGGCGTACAGCCCGTTGGGTGGCACAGGCGGAGACTTGCTCACAAAACCACTTATTCAGGAACTCTCAAAAAAATATCAGGTTTCCGTTTCGCAGTTGTGTATACGCTGGTGTTTGCAAATGGGCATTGTTCCTTTGCCAAAATCTGTTAATCCGATTAGAATAGAAGAAAACTTTAATGTTTTTGGCTTTGAAATTAACGAAGAAGATATGAATGCGCTCGCCAATATGCCAGATGACGCAAAAGGATTGCCGCATCCTGATGAGGCGAGGTTTTGATAAATGATTCTAGTTGGTAATTTTCTACTTTACTATAATGCAGTTACTTCCAACAGGCAGGCAGGTTTTTGAAAACATACGCAAAGAGAAACTTCTCTATGTAGATAAAACCGCTTTTATTTACAACTTAATAACTCAAGGAAAAACACAGTATTTTCTCTCTCGTCCACGCAGATTTGGCAAAACACTTTTATGTTATACGTTATGTGCGCTTTTTGAGGGAAAGAAGGAATTGTTCAAAGGCTTGGCGATTTCAAAGAGCAAATGGAAATGGGAAAAGCACCCGGTAATTAGATTTGATATGAGCGCAGGAGCTTACAGTGAAGGCTTAAGTGGTTGCAAAAGCGCAATAAATGAACAATTGAAATACAATGCAGAAAAATTATCCGTAAAACTGAGCGGAAAATCTTTAGTTGACAAATTTAAAAATTTGATAATAGATTCGGCAAAAAAACATGGCAAGCCCGCCGTTGTGGTAATAGATGAATATGATAATCCGCTTTTGAGCGTTATAGACAATAAAAAGGCTTTTGAAAAAGTTCGTATTTTCTTGCGTGATTTTTATAAAATTGTGAAAGCAAACGAACAATATTTGCGTTTCACATTCATAACCGGCATAACAAAATTTTCACAAGTGAGTGTTTTTTCTGCATTGAACAATCTTACGGATATAACCTTAGATCCTGACTATGCAGCTTTGCTTGGCATAACGCAAGAAGAGCTGGAAAAAGATTTTGCAAAGTATATAGACAAATGGGCGAAAGAAAATGATGGCAAAAAGAAATACTTGGAAAAATTAAAAGAATCTTATAATGGCTATAGATTCACTAAAAGCCTTCAAAGGGTGTATAATCCGTTCTGCTTGTTGAAACATTTTGATTGCGGAGATTTCCAAAAATTTTGGTTTGAAACGGCAACGCCAAGCTATCTAATCAACTTGCTGGACCGTCAAAAAATTGACATTTTAAATATAGAAGATTTTTCAGTTAGAACTGATGAGTTTAAGAAATACGATTCTGACAATATGGGGGCAGTTCCTGTTTTATACCAAAGCGGTTACTTGACGGTTAAAGATTATGACAAGGAATCCGACACTTATATGCTTGGTTACCCGAACAAAGAAGTTGAATCTGCTTTTGCAGGTGAACTTGCCACGAAGTATTTGAATGTGCCGGGAAGCGAAAAAAGCAGTTTTGCTGCTAATGTTATAAGATGGTTATACGCAGGCGAGCCGGAAAAAATAATAGCAGAGGGTTTTATCCCATTCATGGCTTCAATACCCTATTCCATAACAATAGCAAAGGAAAAATATTTCCAAACCATATTTCACATTATTCTCAATATGTTTGGATTTCAGTGCAGAAGCGAGGTGCAAATAGCCACTGGCAGGATTGATTCTATTTTAGAAACGCCCAAGTTTGTTTATTGCTTTGAGTTCAAGCTAGATGGGACTGCGGCTGCGGCATTGAAGCAGATAGATAGCAAGGAATATTTGACGCCTTGGAAGGGCAAAGGAAAAATATTATTTAAGATTGGAATTAGCTTTGACCATAAGAAGAGGCGGATTAAGGAGTGGAAGGTAAAGAGATGATTTATACATTTTTTTTGGATTGTTCAGGAGTATTTTATGGCTAATAATGAGTTACTATCAACGGCGTTAAAGGATATTTACGCTAGACTTGCAGATGAAGAAAGTAGAGATATTTTCATACCAAGATTTGAACATATCTTTCACGCAGGTGAGCATGGCGAAGCTCTTATTTCAATGATGCATAAAGCTATTCTATGGGATGTTAATCGTACTCCGTATCTAAAATTCAACGTATGGAATTGTATCACAATTGGAGAATATCTTAAACATAGAAGTGCTTTTGACAGAATTTGTATTTGGGGCGCTGGATATTTCGGCTGGTTGACATTGCGCATTTTGAATAAGTTGGGTTTGGATGTTGAGTGTTTTGTGGATAATGACAAAGCAAAAATTGGAACTCGTTATCTTCATAAACCAGTCATTTCCCCGGAAAAAGTATTATCCGATTATCCTGGCATTTATATTCTTATTGGTGTGTGGTTTAGCGGACATGAAGTTAGACAACAGCTTAAAGATGCCAAATTTCCGAATGAACAAATAATTAGGATGTGCTCAAAGGAATGGCAATATTTTGGTACTGGTCTTATAAAACCTTGCGAGGACGAGGTTTATTACGATATTGGAGTATTTGACGGAGATTCGATTGATGTTTTTATGAATTTCAGCAATAACCGTTATAAATCAATTGTTGGGCTTGAAGCCGACAAAAAAAACTATGATTATTTACTTGGCAAATACAAGAATAACAGTAAAGTTAATTTGATTAATAAGGGTGCATGGAACGAATTCGGAACACTCAGATTTGATTCAAATTCAATTAGTTCTATCTCAAAAATTGATGATATTGGCGAAACTATACTTGAAACTACAACAATTGACAATGTTGCGGAAGAGTTGAAACTTGCGCCTACATTTATTAAGATGGATATTGAAGGAGCCGAATTAAAGGCTCTTGAAGGCGCTGAGAAAACAATTAGATATTGTTGTCCTCGTTTGGCGATAAGCGTTTACCATAAACCTGAGGATATTGCGGATATTTTACATTATATTTTACGACTCGTACCTGAATATAAGTTTTATTTACGGCAACATCATTATTTTTTTGCAGAGACAGTATTATACGCAACTATTTAACGGAATTAAAAATAACGATAATTCAGAGTTTTAAAAGGAGAAATTTGAAATGAAAATAAATGTAGATAGCTTGGATTTGATTGACAATGCAGGCTTTTTATTTGAGAATAAAGTGATTTTGTATGGAGCCGGACTTTGCGGAAGAGACGCTTGCAGAATACTTAAAAGAGCCGGAGTATCAGTATCTTATTTTTGCGACAATGATAGCAATAAATGGGGGCATCATGTTGGTGATGTTGAAGTAATATCTCCAAATAAGTTAAAAGAATTGGACAAAGAGGAAAAAATTTTAATAATAATCAGTAGTTATAATGTTTCCTTTATTGATCAAATAATTGAAGTTATTGAAGGTTTGAACATGAGAGTGAATAAAATATATACAAAAACAGTTTTAGATATTTCCTTGAAACGTAATATTAAAGATGGCAGATTTAGCGAGTTGCATAGAAATGCTTACCTTCTTACAAACAAATTGAAAGGAAATATTGCGGCTTCAGGCATATCTTCAACTTTGGTTTCAATGGCTATTTCGGCAATGGAGGAAGCGCACAATGTATTAGTGTATCAACCGGGCAAAGTAGGCAGTTTAACGGTTTGTAATAGCATAAGGAAAATTGGAATTCCTTGTGCTCATATACATTTATTTAACCTTAGTAATAATGAGGATTTAAATGTATACAGAAACATATTTAAAAAATACGATACAATAAAAATAGTTACTTTAGTGAGAGAGCCGGTAAGCAATTTGTATTCGCGTTTATTTTATGTTCTTTATGCCATTTCTGATAGTAATTTTTCTTATCAATTTTTTGAATCGAGAAATTCATTAGAGGATGCAATTATTGAAGGCTTAAAGAGCATGAATCCTATTAATTTTATGTTTGATTGGTTTGACAGCGAATTAAAAGCGGTTTTTGACGTTGATATATATGCCCATCCTTTTGATAGAGAAAAAGGTTACTCCATAATAAAACAGGGCAATGTGGAAGTTCTTGCAATGAAGCTTGAAAAGTTAAATTCATTGGAATCTGTGATAGGGGAATTTATAGGCGCACCGGAGTTCAAATTGATAAATACCAACGAAGCAGACTGCAGACTAGATAAATACCTGTACAATAATATAAAAAAAACTATAAAAATTCCTCAAGAAATATTTGACCAATATTACAAAAACAATCCAAAAATGGACCATTTTTACAGCGAAGAAGAAAAAGTCCAGTTTTTGAAAAAGTGGGAGAGATAAAGTGCGATTTTATATATTTCCATTTGAAAGCGTTCCGAAAGACAGTCGGATAGTTTTATATGGCGCAGGCAATGTTGGAAGGCAACTTTACCTTCAAATGAAAAAAATAAAGTATTGCGAAGTGGTGCTTTGGGTTGATGATAGTATAGAATATGCTGCAAATGCTTGTGTAGAAAAAGCAGATACTATCGCAAATTTAAATGATAACTGTTACGATATGGTTATTATAGCTATTGAGGGCGAAGATATAACTGCTATAAATAATTCAAAAGAGTTTCTTTTAAATTGCGGAGTGCCGGAAAATAAAATATTGCATAGTGCTAATGAGTATGATTTTTTTAGTCTCTATGAAGCTGATAATGCAAGCGATTGTTTCGAAAAATTAGGTTCTCCTTTTGTGGAAACTTTTATATTTCCGTTTGAAAGCGTTCCGAAAAACAGCCGCATAATTTTATATGGCGCAGGCAATGTGGGGAAGCTATATTACTCTCAAATAAAAAAAACAGGCTATTGCGAAATTGTGCATTGGGTTGACAAGGGTATGCAAATAACAAGTAGAGATTATTGCATAGAAAATCCAGAGCTAATCACAAATTTAAATAGCGACAATTACGATATGGTTGTTATAGCTGTAAAGAAAATAAATATGATACATGAGATAAAAAGCCTTCTTTTGAGCTATGGTGTACCGGAGAATAAAATATTGCGTAATATTCATGAATATATGACTTTTCAACCGAAAGGTAAAGAATTGATTGCAATAAACCAATCAAATATAGACATGCAAATGTTTTTATATGAGCAGAGAGCTATTGAAAAAGCTATAGTAGAATATTTTTACGTAGCAGAGCCTTATTTACCTGAGTATTTTCAAAAACTAATTATTGCAATTACAGAACAAATATCTTCTGAAAATTCTATTGAAAATAATAAATGGAAAAAACTTTTTGAAGAAAAAACTCTTGATGTTATTTCAAAGCAAGACTTATCTATTGAGGTGAAATTAGTATTATTATATATAATGCTTCTGGCAAAGAGTTTCTCTCCTAAGTTAATGAAAATGCTTTTGACGTTGGTGGCAGAAATAAAAGAAAGCTCCGATCTGAAATATTGGTTGCTAATAGATATGAATTTAATGTATATGTACAGTGTTGACCATAATGATATATTATACGCAGATTTTTTTGTTGAAAGAAAACGGCTTATGCAGGATTATGTAAGCCAATTGCAATTAAACTGCTCGGCTATCCAGCATGCGCCAACGGAAAAAATGAAAGATATATGCGTGTTAATTCCTTGCTTTTTTGAAGGAGTAAGGTCTTTCATTCAACCAATAGTACGTTTATTAAAAGATAAAGGATATAAAATTCATGTTATAGCATTGAATATGAGTTTTTATTGCGGACGAGTGCATTTTGTGCCTATACAGCATGTTATTTATAATATGTTTCCAGAAAGAAAATTGCATTTATATTTCCCCGAAGCGGACGAAGTGCATCAAATATTCAATGCTACGATAAAAGACAGGCAACAAGATATTTTGAACCTGATAGGTAAAATAAATCCGATTTGTATTTTAGATGCCTCAGACGATTTTGCGGCCGTTTCCTATTATTATAGCCAATATTATCCCACAATTTACATACCTATTAGAGCAGTTCCGGCATCTTCATTTTTTCATAAAATAATTTTTATGAACGGAACGAATATAACCAATAAGGGTTATTCTCTTCCGTTTTGTGAAGAAGATATTTTATGGCTGCCGCATTTCAAAGAATATGTAAAGCCAAAGCAGGTATTTAACAGAGAGCATTATGGCATTAATCCGGATGATATAGTTGCAATAACTATAGGCAAGCGTTTATTAGGAGAAATATCCGATGATCTTGCGGAACAAATGTGCTCTTTGTTGCGCATGGAGAAAACAATAAAGTGGTTGCTTGTTGGTTGCGACGGTTTACCGTATATTGAAGCCAAGCATAAAGATTTGGTTGGCAAAAGCATTATTTTTATAGAATATGAAAAAGACATACCTGGTTTATACGGGATATGTGATATTTATCTTAACCCGAAACGAGTTGGCGGGGGAACATCAATAGCTTGGGCTATGCAGCAGGGCTTGGCGATTGTATCTCCATTAGGCGCGGTTGATTGCCTAACGCATATAGGCGAAGAAAACGGTTTGCCGGCAGAAGCCGATATTGCGCCACATATTGAATTGTTGTCAAAAAACAGGGAATTATTGCGCCAAAAAAAGGAAATGTTCAAATCTATGGCGGCTAAATGGGATGGGAATGCTTACATAGACGAATTTATCAGAGGCATGAATAATTTAATTGCTATATTTAGTAAATGAGGATAATGAAATGGCTATTGCTAAAATGAATTTGGTTTCAAAATTGCATCAACCGTGCGAAGTTAATTATATAGAATCGCTGAACCTTGATGATTATAGCTCAAATCCGCACGTTGTTGAATTGGATACAACCGAAATATGCAATTTGGCTTGCCGCGGTTGCATAAGCGAAGATATGCTGCATACGCGCAATTCATTTTCAGAAGACCGTTTGCTCAGGCTTGGCGAGGAATTGTTTGAGGCAGAAGTAAAAGCAGTTATATTAATAGGGGGTGGCGAACCGCTTTGCAACCATGCTGTTGGAAGTTTTATGACATATTTGGGAGAGAGAGATGTTCAAATTGGCCTTACGACAAATGGAACCTTAATTGACAGATATATGGAAATAATAGCGCAATATGTTTCATGGACAAGAGTTTCCATGGATGCCGCAACAGAAGGCACTTTCGGAA
Source organism: Candidatus Fibrimonadales bacterium (assembly GCA_009786285.1). Lineage (GTDB taxonomy): Bacteria > Fibrobacterota > Fibrobacteria > Fibrobacterales > Fibrobacteraceae > Fibrimonas. The sequence goes on from WQTK01000337.1 coordinate 23,352, forward strand.
TGTTGCGACCGGCAAAAAACGGCAAATCTCTATTTAATAAAATTATTGACAACATGTCTAATCTTGCAAAAATAAAAAAAGGCAAGCTTGGATATTCTTTTTTAATACGCACAAAGGCAGATGGGTTTTCCATAGATACGAATATTGACGAAATCTATGCGGCTGCAAAGCTGGCAAAAGAAATAGGCTGTGATTACTTTGAACTTAAACCGAGTTATAAATTTACGGATAATAGCGACCATTATTTAATAAAACATGAGCAAGCCGATATGGACAGGGCAAAGGCAGAGCTAATGAAATGCCAGGAATTGTCAAACGATAAATTTAAAGTGATTACTTCTGTGAATTTGGAGCATTCTCTAAATGGCTTGCAAAGCCTTCAGCCAAAAGAATATCACTTATGCCCCAGTGCATACATGCGAACTTTAATATGTTCTTCGGGCGTATATGTGTGCCCTTATTTTCGCGGTAAAAAGCACATGATTGTTGGCGATGTTTCAACAAGAAGCTTTAAAGAAGTGTGGAACAGCGAGCAAAGGAAAAAAGTTATGCAAATGCTAGATCCGGCTCTCCATTGCAAAATGCACTGTATTAGGCACGATACCAATTTGGAAGTTCTTAGGATGAAAAAAGAACAGGATTTTAGAATTTTAGCAGAAAAAGGTGACAGGTTTATATGAAATCATTTGCTATGGAAACAAGGGCGTTTATAGGCGGTAACTTTGTTACGGCAGCCTCCGGAGAAACTATAAAAAAAGAGTGCCCGGCAGATGGCTCTGCTATAGAGGGAGTTCCTTCATGCGGAGAAGCAGAGGTTGAGCTTGCAGTAAAGTCTGCTCGAGCCGCTTATAAGGCGGGCGTATGGAGAAATAAATCATTAAAAGAGAGAAAAGAAGTTTTGTTAAAGCTGGCATCGCTTATGGAAGAGCAACGCGAGCAGTTGGCATCACTGGATACTTACGAGACCGGCAGGGCATACAGGAATTATTATGAAGATTCTATTCCAAAGGCTATAGAGGTGGTTAAATATTTTGCGGAGAGCATTGATAAAATATACGATAATTGTGTTTTGCCTTCTTCAAGTGAATTTGCAGCTATTATTCGAGAACCCTTAGGCGTTGTTGCTTGCATTACTCCATGGAACGATCCGCTTGTTCCTGCCAATTGGAAAATAATCCCCGCTCTTTTAATGGGCAATTCGGTTATTGTGAAGCCGGCCGAGCAATCTTCCTTATCAATTATATTAGAAGCCACGCTTGCCAAGAATGCCGGAATCCCGGATGGAGTTTTGAATATTGTAACCGGCTATGGAGATATTGCGGGAAAAGCATTGGCATTGCATAACGATGTTGACGGAGTGTTTTTTACCGGTTCATCTGAGGTTGGAAAATTAATTCTTCAATATTCCGGCATGTCTAATATGAAAAAGGTCGGGCTTGAGTGCGGAGGAAAAAGCGCATTTATAGTTAGTGCTTCCTGCAAACGTTTAAAAGAAGCTGCAGGTGTATTGGCTGCAAGCATGTTTTATAATCAGGGACAAATATGCTCTGCGCCTTCGCGAGCAATTATTGATAACAAAATAAAAGCCGAATTTATGGAATATTTAAAGATAGAAGCACAGAAGTATGTGCCGCAAGATCCGTTTTCTCCGGAAAGCATTGTTGGTGGCGTAGTATCCAAAGAGCAACAGCTTAAAATTGAACAGTATATTTCGCTTGGAAAAGAATCCGGTTATGCAGTTTTTCAATTTAGTGGAAAAAATACTCCCAGAAATGGCGTGTTTCCGACAATTTTTGAGAATGTTGAGCCTGGCTCGCGGCTTTTTAAGGAAGAAATTTTTGGCCCTGTTCTTATAGTGCTTGGCTTTGATTCATTAGATGAAGCCATTAACATTGCGAATGATTCTATTTTTGGGCTTGCCGGAGCTATTTGGACGGACGATTTGCGCGAAGTTAATTATGCTGCCCGCAATATAGAAGCCGGAATTATCCATGTAAATTCGTATGGAAACGATGATAACAGCGTTCCTTTTGGCGGATACAAGCAATCCGGAATAGGCAAAGACAAGTCTGTGTATGCATTTGATGAGTATTCTCAAATTAAAACTGTGTGGGTGAGTGTATGAAGAAAAAACTATTGATAACGAATTGCGGTTTTTCCGAAATTCCGTTAATTATGGCAGCCAAGCGTCTTGGTTTTTATGTTATTTCAGTTGGAAATAACCCCTTGTCTTTCGGAAGAAAATATGTGGATGAATACCATGCGATTGATTTTTCAAATATTAAAGATACTTTAGAAATTGCACGCCATTTGAAAATAGATGCAGTTTGCTCATCAGCAAATGATTTCGGAATTCTCACTGCTTCGTACATTGCCGAAAAAATGTGCCTTGGAGGGCATGATCCTTATGAAACAACGGTTATGCTGCATCATAAACACAAGTTTAAGGAGCTTATAAAGCATTGCAACATTCATACGGTTCCTGCATATAATTACGATTCGGTAGCCACTGCTATGCATGATGTGAACAAGTTTGAGTTTCCTGTTATCATAAAACCAATAGATTTGACCGGAGGCAAGGGCGTGGCAGTTGTGCAGTCGAAAATGGAATTGGAAGCAATGTTGTTGCGGGCTTTTTCAGTGTCTAAATCGAAAAAAATTATTATTGAGAGTTTTTTTTCCGGTACACAGCACAGCATGACCGCTTTCTTGCTGAATAAAAAAATAGTGTTCACCTATTCGGATAATGAGTATTCATATTTGAATCCGTTTTTGGTATCGACTTCTGCCGGGCCGGCTTTGGGTTTTGAAAATGTTAAGCAAAGGCTTATTGAAGATTCAGAAAAACTGGCTGAATATCTCAATCTTGTTGATGGAGTTTTCCACATTCAATATTTGCAAAATGGAAATGATTTCTCCATTATAGAAATAACCAGGCGCTGTTCTGGAGATTTGTACCCTTACCCTGTTAACCACGCAGCCGGAATTACGTGGGAAGATTGGATTGTAAAAGCAGAAACCGGCATGGACTGCTCTGATTTCCCTGCTGTTCAACAAAAAGGTTTTTGCGGGCGTCATTGTCTTATGGCATCTAAAAATGGAATTTTGGATGATGTAGTTATTTCTCCTGAAATAAAGGGAAATATTTTTGATGAATTGACATGGTGGAATAAAGATGATGTTGTTTCGGATTATATGCAGCAGAAATTCGGCATTTATATGTTGCAATACGGTTCGGAAGCGGAAATGCTGGAAAAAACAAAAAGAATCACGGATTTATTCAAGGTGAATGTAAGCTAAGGAAATGTATGTCTGTAAGTTTTAATAAACCGCCTTTATTGCCCAAAACGGAAGAATATATTAAACAGGCGCTTGTGCAGAAAGTCAGTGGCGATGGCGAGTTTACAAGAAAATGCTCGCAATGGATTGAAATGCGAACCGGCACACCAAAAGCTTTATTGACAACATCCGCTTCACATGCTTTGGAAATGGCGGCTTATTTGTGCAATATTAAAGAGGGCGATGAAGTTATAATGGCATCTTATACATTTTCGTCCACTGCCAATGCTTTTATTGGGCGTGGGGCGAAAATAGTTTTTGTGGATATTCGCCCAGACACAATGAATATAGACGAAACATTGATAGAGGCTGCAATAACCGATAAAACACGCGTTATTGTTCCAATGCATTATGCCGGGGTTTCATGCGATATGGATGCAATAAATGCTATTGCAAAAAAGCATAACCTGTTTGTTGTAGAAGATGCTGCGCAGGGCGTAATGTCTGAGTATAAGGGCAAGGCTTTGGGAGCCCTTTCCGATTTTGGCGTTTTCAGTTTTCATGAAACAAAAAATTACAGCATGGGCGAAGGCGGGGCTTTGCTTATACGTGATGCAAAAAATATTTTAGATGCTGAGATAATTCGTGAAAAGGGCACTAATAGAAGCCGTTTTTTTCGCGGAGAAGTGGACAAATATTCCTGGGTAAACTGGGGTTCGTCTTATTTGCCCAGTGAATTGAACGCTGCGTGTTTGTGGCCTCAGTTGGAAGTGGCAGAAGAAATAAATAGAGCAAGGCTTGGCATTTGGAATCGTTACTATGAAATGTTAAGTCCATTGGCCGAAATGGGAAAGATTGAATTGCCTCATATACCAAAGGAATGCAGCCACAACGGCCATTTATTTTACATTAAGGCTGCAAGCGCCGATGTTCAAAGAGATTTGTTAAGCCGTTTGAAAGAGCGTGGCATTGGAGCTATTTTTCATTATGTTCCTTTGCACAGTTCCGAAGCTGGAAAAAAATTTACTAAATTTAATGGCAAGGATGTATTTACCACAACAGAAAGTTCTCGTTTAATAAGGTTGCCTTTGTATTATGGGTTGCCGAAAGAAGATGTTGACGAAGTTGTGAAAGCGATAAAGGAAGTGTATGCGTAAATTTAACGTAACTGGGCAATGTATGCCAAACCAAGACTATATGGTTGATATTTCAAACAAGATCAGCCAGATTATGGTTATGGTGGAAAGAGGGGATTACTTCACCATAAACAGAGCAAGGCAATATGGCAAAACCACAACGCTATGGCGGCTTGATGATGAACTTGTCAGGCAAGGTTATACCGTAGCCCATATAAGTTTTGAAGGAATAGGAGACACTCCATTTGAAAATGAGAAAAAATTTTGCAAAAGCCTGCTTAGGCAAATTACCGGAGAATTAAAGAGCAGGAAAATAAAAGGAGCTGCAGCCTGGGAGAAATGCTCTGCCAAGACATTTGAAGAATTGGATGTTTTTTTGAATGTTGCCTGCAAAGACAAAAAAATTGTTTTAATGATAGATGAAACAGATAAAACGTCCAACAATCTTGTATTTTTGCGTTTTATAGGCATGCTTAGGAATAAATATCTTCTCCGCAAAAATGGTAAGGTATTTACTTTCCAATCTGTAATTTTATGCGGAGTTTATGACATCAAAAATCTAAAAGTTAAATTGATAAAAAGCGGGCAATATCAATTGCAAGATGGCGAAAAAAGGATAAATAGCCCTTGGAATATAGCGGCAGATTTTGAGGTAGATATGTCTTTTTCTACAACTGAAATTGCAGGCATGTTAAATGAATATGAAAAAGACCATAAAACCGGAATGGATATAGAAACTATATCCGAGGAAATTAGAGTTTATACCAACGGCTACCCATACTTGGTTTCCAGGCTTTGCAAAACCATAGATGAAAAATTGAATAAAGATTGGACTTTAAATGGTTTGCAGCAAGCTATAAAATTAATTTTAATTGAGCAAAGCACTTTATTTGACGATTTAATTAAAAATATAGAAGCCGATGACGAGTTGAATTCTTTGCTTAAAGAAAATATTCTTAATGGAGAAAGGATTCCTTACAATGCTGATAACTATGCGATTAGAACCGGTTTGATTTTTGGCATTTTCTTGCACAAAGGCGAGAGTGCTGCTATTCACAATAGAATTTTTGAGATCCGCCTTTATAATTATTACATATCGCAAAAAGCAGCAGAACGTAGAGAAATACCAAAGGGGTTCGCTTCGGATGTAATAGAAAACGGAAAGTTCAATATGCCGTTGGCTATAAAAAAATTTATGGCTCATTACTACGAGCTTTATAATAAATCTAAGGCTAATTTTTTGGAAGGCGAATGCCGCCTTTTGTTTTTGACTTATATAAGGCCGCTTATAAACGGCAATGGCTTTTATCATATTGAGAGCGAGACCCGAGATTCAAGGCGGATGGATGTGATAATAGATTTTGGCAGCGAGCAATTTATTATTGAACTGAAAATCTGGAAAGGCGAGCAAAAGCACGAGAAGGCTCACGAACAGTTAATTGAATACTTGAATTCCAAAAACAAGAGTGAAGGTTATCTGCTCACTTTTGATTTTCGTAAAAAGAAAGCAAAGAAGCCTAGTGCAAAGTGGGTGAGGAAGAGCAAGAAAAAATTTCTAGATTGCTTGTGTATATAAGGGAGTAATTTTATGTCATCAATAATTTTCTACGGCGCAGGCCGTAACGCAGCAGAAAAGCTAAAGCTTTGGGAAGAGCAAGGTCTTGTTTTACGGGCGGAGGCTTTATGTCGGTAAATTTCTTTCAGAGGCTTGGGCTAGATGAAATTTCAATGATAAATATAAATGATGACATTGGCAGTGTAGGTCTCATTTTTGCACACAATCATTACCAAACAATTTTTGTTACTGATTCGCAATTACATTTTCATGGGATTATAACAATGGGAGATTACTTTAGAAAAGCCACAACATCAAAGAATATTAGCCAATTACTGAATAAAAATTACAAAAGCATTGAAGTAGAAACTTATGAAGAAGCTTATTATTCTTACATGGATATTGAAGATATTGCAAATGAAATTTTTGTTAACGCATTAAACATAAGAAGAATACCTATTCTAAATAACGGTAAGCTTTTATATGTAATTGATCGCATAAAAGTACCTATTTTGCCGATTTCTATTTTGTTTAGCGGATGGCAGAAAAAAACTGTGCATGAGCTGGTAGAAATGACAAAAAACTCTCTTTCCTCCATTATGCAAAAAAAAGTGGTGAATACAGTTCTTAGTGCATATAATGCTTTGCAAGATGATGAATCTAGGCTATTATTCACATATATATATATGCTTCGCTATGTTAATATGGAACAATTGACTGATGGTTTTTACCTGAAAGAAAAAATAATTCTTGAAACATTGAAATTTAGATTTATAGAAAAAAGAAAAAACTTAAGTAGTTATGACGTTTATAATGTAGATTTTTTCTTTGGAGAACAGTATTATTGTCTGCAAGATGATGAGTGGCGGTTTACCAGCAATGAAGTATATATTGATTGTGGAGCATATGATGGTTTTACAATTAAAAAATTTTGCAAACAGGCTGGGGAGTACCATAAAATATACGGTTTTGAGCCTATACCTGATTTGCATAAAATGGCGTTGCAGAATTTAGAAAAATGGGGGATTGAAAATGTAGAGATAATACAAAAAGGGTTATGGAGCAGTAAGGCTTCTTTTAATTTTTCAGTACGTAATGACAGTGGCTGTCCAAGAATAGATTGCAAAGGGAATATTTCGATAGAGGTTGTTTCTATTGATGAGGTCATTCCAGAAAGTGAAAAGGTTACATTTATAACGATGGATATAGAAGGAGCGGAGCTTGAGGCATTAAAAGGTGCTGAAAAAACAATTCGTAGATGCAAGCCGAAGCTTGCGATTAGTATATATCATAAATCACAGGATATCATTGAAATTCCAAGTTTAATAATATCAATGGTTCCTGATTATAGGTTTTACATAAGGCATCATGGCTCATTGATAAGTGAGACAATTTTATATGCTTTGCCTCCGAAAGAATTTTCTATCTTATGATAAAGTTTTGCTTAAAGGAGTACTATGTATAAACAGTTGAATGATTTACCAGATTTGCCGGAAAAAATTGACTGCGAAATGTTCAATGCCATTACTCCGGATACTTATGAATTTATGGAAATGCACGCTTCGGAAAAAAGATTTCTCTTCGGATTAATTCGCCATTTTAAGCCTAAAAATATATTGGAAGTTGGGGTGTCTTCAGGTGGCGGAGCTGGGCTTATGCTCAATGCCATAAAAGACATGAAAGAATCTACGCTTACCTCCATAGATTTTTTGAAACAGGCATATCGCTATCCTGATAAACCCGTTGGTTTTGTTGCGTTGAGGGAAAATGCAAGCAATCCGCAATGGACTTTGGTTTCAGGCAAGGATCCATCGGAAGTAATTGAATGTTTTGATAAGAAATTTGATTTCGCTTTAATTGATACGCAGCATATTCATCCTATTGAAACTATGAATTTTCTATCTGTCCTGCCATTTTTGGAAGATGGAGCAATTGTCGTGCTGCATGATTTGTCTCTTTATATGCATGCAAGTTATTTTAGTGACTTGTCAAATTTTCCTAGAATAAGTCTTGCCACAAGATACCTTTTTAATTCGGTTGTTGGTGAAAAAATAACAGTTTCTTCAAATGACAAAGAATACATTTCTACCTGGAAATTGCCTAACATCGGTGCTTTTCAAGTAACAGGTGATACTCGCAAATATATAGATGGAGTATTCTATTCCCTTGCGTTGCCATGGGGGTTCACTCCTGAGGATAATATTCTCGATAGCGTTCATAATATTATTGAAAACCATTATGACAAAACAAAATTGGCTTTGTTTGATGATGCAGTTAGAGCGAATTATTATCTTAATGCAAAAAAGATGAAATCAACTACTGATTTACCTGGAGTGTTGCAGCGATATAAAGGGAAATACATACTTTTTGGGCAAAAAGCCGCTGGAAATTATATTAAAATGATAAGAGGCATGGGTTTTGATTTGCCATTAGAAATATGGGATAATAAAATGTATGACCAGGAAATGTTTAGCGTACCAGTAGTAAAGCCCCATGAAAAACTTGATAATGAAGTAGCAATTATAATTACGGTCAAAACGCAACTTGTTTGTGAGAAAATATTATCCGGATTTTCTAGTAAGCTAAGGAGGCAGGCTTATTGGTTCAATTTTGTATATTAACGCAATGGAACAATTTAAAAAAATGAAAGAAAGAGCGGCTTCCTATATCTGGGGTGCCGGGTATTATGGCGTTTTAACCGCCTTAGACCTTGAGCGCAAAGGGGTTAAGGTTAAAGGCTTTATAGACCAGAATGCGGGCGAAATTAAAACAAGATTGAATTTGCCTGTGCTTGCTCCGAATAAAATACCATTTACTAAAGGCGTGAAAATAATAATTGCTGTTTATAACAAGGAAACTATAAAAGAAATAACAAAAACCTTGCAGTTAGCCGGGCTGAAAAAGAATGAAGATTTTGAAACTTCTTCTTTAATAACATTTCCTGTTATAAAGAAACCTATAACGCACTTGCCTCTGAACATAAATGCTCTTACATCTTACGATAATGATGATAAAAAAGAAATCAAAAAGCCGTTTGTAAGAGTTTTTGTGCCAACATATAACAATGCGGAATTTGCGAGATATAATTTAAATGGGATTTTAATGCAGAAAACAGATTTCCCATTTGAAATATATATTTACGATGACTGCTCTACAGATGGAACTTCAGATATAATACGTGAATATGCAAAAAAATATTCAAATATAATTGCAGATATTCAGTCTGAGAATTATTGGAGTAAAAATGCTTCTTTGCATAAAAAGAAGCTGAATTCAGGTATGAAAAATCATAAGTGCAAATACGTTGCCATTGCAGATGGTGATGATTACTGGACAGACCCCTATAAATTACAGCTTCAGGTGAATTTTTTGGAAAATAATAGCGATTTTAGCATGTGTTCAGGAGGGTGCATATTAAATGATAATTTAAATGCAGCGCAATACATACGTGCGGAGAATACGATGGGTGTATATGGATTTGAGTATGACTTTTATAAAGCTTGCGCAACTGATTGCAGGCCCACTTTCACCGTGCTAATTAGAACTAGCGCTGTTCCTGAATGTAAAATTGTCCAAAAATATAAGAATTGGCTTGATTTCAATATTGTTTACTATGTATTAAGAAAAGGAAAAGGATATTATTTCAATAGACTATTTGGCGTTTACAATGTGCACCACGGTGGAATTTTTAGTGTACTTCCGGTTGATCAAAAAATTGAATGGCTACGCGGATTATTCAAAGAATTGTATAGTAAAACAAAAGATGAAATTGTAAAAAAAGCCTTTTATGGATACTTAACTGCCGTATTAAAATCGAAAGAATTTCGCACAGAGGCTGTTACAAGCATTTATTTGAAAGCGTTGAAAGAATTAAAGGTGTTTCCGGATGAGTGAAACTTAATTTTCTATCTTATATCTATGCAGATGAACATAACCGTAACAAAACCATCGATGCCTCCGTTTGAGGAATTTATCCCTTATTTAGAAGATATTTGGGAGCGCAAAATATTAACTAATAATGGGTTTTACCATCAGGAATTTGAAAAAGAATTGTGTAAATATCTTAAAATAAAACATTTAAGCATTTTCACAAACGGGACTCTGCCACTTACTACGGCATTGCAATCAATGAGAATTACAGGTGAAGTTATAACATCTCCGTATTCGTTTCCTGCAACAACGCACTCAATTCAATGGGTTGGCGCAACACCGGTATTTGTTGATGTTGATAATTTCGGAAATATTTTGCCGGAAAAAATTGAACAGGCTATTACACCGAAAACATCCGCAATAATGCCGGTTCATTGCTATGGCAACCCATGCAAAGTGAATGAGATTCAAGAAATAGCAGATAGATATGGCTTGAAGGTTATTTATGATGCTGCACATTGTTTTGGCGTAGAAATAAACGGCAAAAGCATTTTGGAACACGGCGATATGGCAACGCTCAGTTTTCACGCTACAAAATCGTTCAATACTTTGGAAGGCGGCGCGCTAATTTGCAGAGACAAAGCTACAAAGGCAAGAATAGACTATCTCAAGAATTTTGGATTTGCCGGAGAAACCAAGATAATTATGCCTGGGATTAACGGGAAAATGGACGAAATTCGAGCGGCTTATGGTTTACTTTTGCTTAAATACATTGATAAAGAAATAGAAAAACGCAAGAAAATTGCCAATATTTACAGAGATATGCTTGCAGGAATTAAGGGAGTGCGATTTTTGGATGATATTGAAAATGTTAAGCATAACTACATTTATTTCCCAATATTCGTTGATGAAAAAGAGTATGGAATGAGCAGAGATTTACTTTATGAAAAACTGAAAGAAAGCGGGTTTTACGCTCGCAGATATTTTTACCCATTGATAAGCGAGTTTTTGCCGTATAAGGATTTGCCGAGCAGCAATGCGAAAAATTTGCCTAATGCGATGAAAATGGCGAAAGAGGTTATTTGCCTGCCGATGTATGCGGATTTAGCAGCAGAGGATGTGGAGAGGATTTGCGGGGTATTATGAAAAAAGTAATTATTATATCGGATAATCAATATATATATGACTTTCTGCTGTCAATTAAAGATGAAATAAAAACTCTTGCATCTTTTGCTTTTAGATACTCTTCGATTAATGAAAGTTTTAAGGAAAAGTATTCGGGATGTTCGGATTTTTTGCCGATAGATGTAGCAAAAGAAATGGAGAATTTAATAAAAGAGTATGCGCTTATAATTTCGTGGCATTGTAAACAATTATTTCCTAAAGAATTGGTTAAACAGGTTAGATGCGTTAATATCCATCCCGGTTTTAACCCATATAATAGAGGATGGTTTCCGCAAGTATTTAGTATTATCAATAAATTGCCTTGTGGCGTAACCATACATGAAATGGACGAATGGCTTGATCACGGACCGATTATATATCAGCAAATTGTAGATATTGAAGAATATGACACTTCTTATACGGCGTATTGTAGGATTCTCAATACAGAAATTGATCTTTTTAGAAGGCATATATTGACACTAATAAATGGGAATTATCAAGCATTCGCTCCGAAAGAAACGGGCAATCTTAATAGTAAAAAAGATTTTAATAGATTATTGGAAATTGATCTTGAAAAAAGAGGGACTTTTGGAGAGTTTATTGATATTCTACGAGCATTAACCCACGATGAATACAAAAACGCATATTTTATGGATAAAAGGAACAATAAAATCTGCATCTCCATAAGTATTACACCCCCCACCCCCACCTCCTCCCCTTAATTAAATAATGGCGAATTTTAGCGAACATGGCGACACTCGCATATCGAGGAGTCTCATATGGGAGAGCCACATTTTGAGAGCAAGCGTGAACGCCGCATTTGGTGCCGTGCCAGACGACAGAAGTATTTGAATTACCTCGAGGAAGGTTACAATTCCACACAGGCCGCCAAGCTTGTCGTATGGGCTATGCTTATAGCGATGATTTGGAAAATTGGGTTTGAATTGGCGGAGTTGGTTTAAATTTATGATCTGATTTGCTCAAGCTGATAGTCAACAGGCAGGAGGTACCCTTGACTGTAGGCTTAGAATTTCTATATTGCAGAAGATATGACAAATTACATCTGGGGTGCTGGGCACTTTGGCGCATTGGCGGCGTTAGATATGGAACGCCGGGGTTATTCTATTGCCGGTTTTATAGATAGCAATAAAGAATTACATGGCAAGAAAAGACTTGGATATGAGGTATTTGCCCCTGAGAAAATCCTTCAAAAAAATGAGGGAGATGGTAACCCATATATAATTGTGGCTGCTTGGGCTGCCGTAAATGAGATTGCGGAAGAATTAGAGAAAAATACTTATGTGTACGGTAAAGATTTTGAGATTTTTGACGGGGTAAAGAAGAATTATAAAGGTTTGCGAAAAAATAAAAGTAACTCATTTAATATAAATGATCTTGAAATTGTAGAAAATATAGGAATTTTGTTTGAAAATGAAATTGTGTTATATGGAGCTGGAAAATGCGGAAGAGAAGTTTTTTGTACTCTTAAAGCTGCCGGGATACCAGTGCTTTGTTTTTGCGACGGAGATAGTAATAAGCAGGGACAATGTATTAACGATATTGAAATAATTTCTCCAAGCAAGTTAAAACAGTTAGATTTATGCAAAAGCATTGCAATAATTATTGCAATAGATGAAGTTTTTACTGTGCAGGAAATAATTGAGGATATTTCTGCTTTACAATTAAAAACAATGCGAGTTTATACTAAATTTGCTCTAAATATTTCACTATTGCACAATATCAAAGATTGTAGAATAAATGATGTGTATAGAAAAGTTATATTTTCAATTAGTAGGTTATATTTTTCAACACTAGAAAGTGCCCGTGATAATGAATCAGCCAGCTACTTAATGCGAATAATAAATGAAACTAGTAATAATAATATATTACTAATATATCAACCTGGTAAAGTTGGCAGTTCAACGATTCGTCATAGCGTAGAAAAAATCGGTTTTACCTGCATTCATACACATCGTTTAAATGTAGTAACTAAAAATAGAGATATATTTAAATATTTTGATAAAATTAGAATAATAACTCTTGTAAGAGAGCCTATAGGTCGAGGTATTTCGGGAACATTTGAAAGGTTAAATGAAGTTTTTTTACTTAGAGCCGCCATGTTATCGGAGAATTCACTTATAAATATCTGTATAGAGCATCTAAAACATAATGTTTTTGAATATCCTTTTAATTATGATTTTAAATATACATCGCTTAATTTATTTGATTGGTTTGACAGAGAACTTAAAGTTGTTTTTGGCATTGATATATATGCCCATCCTTTTGATAGAGAAAATGGTTACACAATAATAAAACAAGGCAATATAGAAGTATTGGCAATGAAGCTTGAGAAATTGAATGACTTAGGGCAAGTGATAGGCGAATTTATAGGAGCCCCACAATTCAAATTGAGTAAATTTAACGAAAGTGATAAAAGAGCACATAAATATCTTTACAAAAATGTAAAAGATACCATAAAAATCCCCAGAGAAATATTTGATCTGCATTACAATAACCCAAAAATGGACCACTTCTACAGCGAAGAGGAAAAAGCCGCGTTTCTGAAAAAGTGGGAGAAGAATATAGCTGACTAAGAAGCGCAAAATTACTATATTAACAATATGAAAATCATAATTTTTGGCGCAGGTCACTATGGCAATCTTGCTTTGGAATACTATGGATATGATGCTGTTGCATTTTTTTGCGACAATAATTCTAAAAAGATAGGTCAAATGTATTGCGGAAAGAGAATAATCTCTTTTAAACAATTAAAAAAAATTCATATTGATTATAAAATTATTGTTGCGATTGAAAGCTTAGAGATATACTTTCAAATAGCAAAACAACTTGCGCAGAACGGAGTTGAAAATTATGAAGCTTTTACATACGAAAACATTTTTTATAATAAATTTAAAGAAAAAACAGAACTTAAATATATTGAAATCAAAGAGAATAAGATGTTAGCCAATTACGATAAAAATAAAAACTTACTGCGTAATTATCCTTATTTATTCGGAGAAATTCCAGAATTCAAATATTATCAAAATGCGATTTTAGATTTAGATGAAGAAATTCCTTGTTTTTTCAAAGACCTGTCCAAACCTCTTTTCATTCGCAATTTAAGCCACCCTGTTCATATAAAATTTCTATTTGACAATGTTCGTGCAAGTGAAGATGTTACTATGGAGAATCATATTTATTTATACTATGAAAATGAGCGGAAATTTTTGGAAATGTTATGCAAATGCAGCTTGAAGCCTTTGTTGAAAGGACGGAAATTTGTGTTTTTGGTCGGAAAGCAGAATAAAAATGTTTATCCAATAGATTTTAAAAATAAATATAATATTGATTATGATTCAATGGAGTTTAAGCCATTGAGAGCTAATGAATTTAAAAGAATTGTCATGCTTCAAAATTTTTCTTCACATGGCCAAGACTTTCTTTTTCAAATTTCGGCAGTAAATAGAAATATTTTACCTGTTTTTGTAAATAGGCCATTTGACTATTTACCAAAATTGAAAAAAGAAATATTAAAATTTAAATTTGATATAAATGATTTATTTTGTTTTCGTTGGTATTCTATGGATATGAATTATTATTCATTGCAAAAGCCAGAAATATTTCGTTTTATATCTATGGTTTTGTACAATAACAGGGAACAAGACAGAAGAGAAAGAATTTCCCCAACGATATTGCTTGATCCGCATAATAAATCGCATTATTTATTTGCTGATGTGTATAAATCATTTCAGTATCGGAAAAGTATTCGTTTGATTCGTAATCCGATAGCTGCATATGCTTCAGTTGTAAATTATAATTTTTTTTCAAAGGCATTTAATGGCATTCCTAATTGTAAGGCTTATCTTGCTCCACACTATAACTCAACATCGGTTTTTGGAAAATTCGATAAATTAAATTGTTTCAAATTAGAGTCGTTAAAGGCAAACCCCGAGATATGTATAAAAGTGTTGTGTGATTTTTTTCAAGTTCCATTTGATAAAAATATGTTGCATCCCGAAAAACTTCCGTACATAGAAGTATGCAGAAGTTCAACAGGAAAAAATGTTATGGGTTTTGAATCTACGCCCCCAAGAGATATTTCCGAATTTCTATCTGAGTGGGATTTGCAGCGTCTAATGCCTATTTATGAGCCGATTTTACGACATTACGGCTATGAGTGCAAGAAACATGCTCCGCTAAAAGAAAATAATTTGAGAAAAATTTATTCGGAGCCTTTTAAGTTTGAAAAGAACTTGAAAATCTCAGATAGAGATTTATATACGGAAGTTTTGCTGTATCTTTATAAGCTTGCCAAGAGCGGAGAGTATTATTTGGCTCCGTTTATTGATATAGAGCAATAAATCTTCGCATAAGATTTTTCTATATTCCAATCAATGAAAGCTTTACCCAAAAAAGAAGGCCAAATAATGGAGTTCAAAGCCTCTTTTGACAACGATGCAATTGAAACTCTTGTAGCATTTTCCAATGCGAAGGGTGGAACTATATATCTTGGCGCTACCGATAAAGGCAAAGTGCAGGGAATAACCCTTGCCAAAGAATCAATTCAAAAATGGGTAAACGAGATAAAAACCAAAACAAATCCGCAAATAATTCCAGACACGGAAGTGCTTACAATCGGAGGGAAAACCATATTGGCACTATCTGTTCCCGAATACCCTATAAAACCAGTTTCAACAAGAGGAAAGTATTTTAAGCGAGTAGTCAATTCAAATCATTTACTGAGCATAGAGGAAATTGCAAACGAACATTTGAAAACCATAAATTCGAGTTGGGATTTTTATGTCGATCCAAATCATTCCGAATCCGATTTGTCGAAGAGAAAAATTACGAAATTCGTAAATAAAATAAAACAAAACAATGGCATTAAGCAAGCTGAATTATCCAATGAGAAAATTCTGAATAAAATGGAATTTTTTCGTAACGGAAAGATAACTTTCGGTGCATACCTTTTATTTGTAAAGGATTATTGCGCAATTAGTGATGTGCAAGTTGGGCGTTTTAAAAGCGACATTACAATTATTGATTCTATTTCGCTCAACTCGGATTTGTTTCAGGAAGTAGATGACATAATTGCATTTATTAGAAAACATTTGAAAATAGAGTATATTATTACAGGCGAACCGCAACGCACGGAGCGTTTCGATTATCCATTGGATGCCATTCGAGAAGTTGTTATAAATATGATTGTTCACCGTGATTACCGTGATAGTTCTGCAAGCATTATTAAAATTTTTGATAACAGGATTGAATTTTATAATCCTGGAAAGTTGTATGGTGGGATAACCGTGCAAGATTTATTATCCGGAAATTATGTTTCAAAATCACGTAATAAATTGATAGCCAGAGCATTTAAAGAAGCTGGCGTTATAGAACGCTATGGTTCCGGCATAATGCGGATTTGTAAAATTTGCAAGGAATATGGCGTAAGAAAGCCTGACTTTTATGAAATATCTAATGGCTTTCAGGTGATTTTGTATAATGAGAAAGTAGATCAGAAAGGTGGCATGGCAACTAGAGAGAAAAGTTTGGTGAAAAACAACGTAGAAAATGTTACAGAAAATGTTACAGAAAATGTTACAGAAAATGTTACAGAAAATAGAGAAAAAAAGATACTTAGTTTAATAGTTAGGAATAAAAATATTTCAACAACGCAGATAGCTGAAAAAATGTCGGTAACAAGAATGACTATACATAGAGATTTAGAGAAACTCAAATCCAAAGGCTTAATTGAACGCATTGGCCCGGCAAAAGGTGGGTATTGGAGGTTGTTGTGAAGTGCTTACACCCTAAGCCTGAAAATTACTAAATTTCTCTTTTAAGGAGACTGCAAAATGAATATCAAACAAAGAAAGGACTACTATGGCTGTGATGATATTGAATCGCTCAGCTACCTTGAATTTGGTTCGGTTGATTTGCGTAACGCAAAGAAAACTATTTGGGCATACTGGCAAGATCAGGAAGCATATGATATGTATATGTTTTCTAGGTATGTACGAGATCTTTTTGCATTTCGCGATTTTGTTGACAAGAAAGAGTATAATGTTGAAGCTCTAAATGCAATCGTGCTGAAATCTGCGCACAATAAACTTATGGACTATTTATTTAAATATGCCGGTATCATAACGGCTGTACAATTTAATGCGATGGACTATATATGTGAAAGCGGCAGTTCGCTTTATGGTTGGATTGATGAAGCAATCGCATGTGACAATGTATTTAATAACGGAGAGCACATCAAAGGCTTCAAGTCATTAAAATATCTTGGCAGTGATATTTCAGATTTTATGAATAAAGGTGCTAAGGTTTTTTATAATGAATATCAAATGGATTTTTCACTGGCTCCTACTATAGCTGATTTAATGCATGAGATTAAGAAATTTTCGTTGTTTTATGGATTGGGCGTAAGCATGAGATATGCCTTACGTAATGCCGATGATATGCAAGCCATTGCTGAAAAATCAGAGCTTGCAATTTTTAATAGGTTAAGCGTTACAATGGAAAATGAAACTCTTAGGACTATTTATGGAAGCGGCAAGAGTGCATATATTATATCATTGCCTAAATTGATAGAAAGTCTAAATCAAAATGGAATCTCGGCGAAATATTGTACTTCAAATATGCAATGGAAAAAAGATGGACCAAATACGTTACGAGCTTCTGTAGTTATTTCTAAAGATATAGAGAAAATAGAAAAATTTATTCTAAATCATGATAATTGCATTGATAAATGCAATGATAAAATGGGGGGGG
>WQTK01000338.1 GCA_009786285.1 Candidatus Fibrimonadales bacterium
ACATTTAAAAAATTACTCTTGCTTCTAGCATAACGGCGAATTATATCTTCATCAGGAACATTGTGCCCTCCTTTAGATACTCTAAATCTGATTCTATCAATACATAAATTCGTATTTTCTAAAAAAACATATAATAATTTTACTTCATATCCGTTTCTCTTAAATTTTTCAATAAGTCGATTGTGGTATTTTCCAGAAAGAGTGGTTTCCATAACAACGGATTTTCTTGCGCCCAAAAATTCATTTATTTTTCTGAAAAATTCTCTGCCTGCCTGCATATATGCTTTTGAAACATCTTGCGAATTTATGGATTTTGCAATATCATCTGCATTCACAAAGTCCAAATTTTCCGCTTCTATAAGCTCCCTTGCGAGAGTGGTTTTGCCACTGCCGTTCGGGCCTGCTATTATGTATAAGGTGGGCATAGCGGTAATTTAGAAAAAATTATACCTAACGAACTGCCATTATCTGCGTATCTTATTATTTCGCTTTCAACCATTCGTTTTCACTCCACAATCTCTATTTGATTATTTTCCGGGTCCAAAATGCAACTCTCATAATAGCCATCTCCTGTTGTTCTGGGCTTGCTTATTCTTTTATACCCGTCATTCTCCAATTGTTTTGTTAATTCATCTACTTTGCTTTTGCCTCCAACGCTGAAAGCAATATGAATATAGCCAAGATTATTCAATTCTTTTGCAACGGCATTTAATTTTTCTTTTGTCATAATCTCTATGCGAGCACCATTGTCAAATTCTAAAAAATACGTTTTTAATCCTGTGTTTGGATTATGATACATTTTGTTTGCTTTTGCTGCAAAATATTTTTCGTAAAATGCTTTCATTTTTTCCAAATCATTTACATACAAGGCTATGTGGTTGAGTTTCATTTCTTTTCACTCCTCTTCAACGGCTTCACAGTTTTCAATCCCCAATCATAATGGCTCGATGTTGCCGAAATGAAATAAGCTCCGAGCGATGTTGTGCCTGTCCACGGATATTTTTTCTTTGTGAACAATTCGCTGTCGCTGTGTTTTGCAATCAAAGCCATAACATCTTTGTGACTTTTTTTGAACATGACAATCGCCTTTTTCAATTCCGTTCCTTTGTATTGTTCCCATATCCTGTGATTCAATGCAGGCAAAGTTTGAAATGTAAAACCTTCCGCTGGGATTGCAGGCTTTTTGCCGGACATTCCAACTTTATACCAAGTTTGCATCATCAAATGCCATTCGTGCAAATGGCAAATTACATCAGCGACTGTTTTGTCCCTGTCATTTAGCTCGTTCTTTGTGAACGCTTTGGTTTTGATATTCTCGGGAAGACTATCAATAAATTCCAATAACTTGTTGAAATTTGCGGCAGAAAGCTCAAGCAACTGCTCTTTGTTAGTAGGTCTGGGCATATTTTCTCCTTTCTGGTTAAATATAGTAAATAAAGTCTATTGATACAATATTGAACACGCAAATATTTTTTGGTTAGCGAAATGCCTACAACCCATTAACAACCTCTTTATCTAAGCGATTTTTCCTCAGCTTCCAATCTGGCATTTGAATTGTAAGGAAATTGTAAAAATCGGCATTATGCTTATCGTATAGCAAATGGGTTAATTCATGCAAAACTACATACTGAATGCACAATTTATCTGCTTTGAGCAAATATTCATTCAGCACTATTTTATTTCGTTTTTTTATGCAGCTTCCCCATAGGGTATTCATTTTGCGAATTTGCAATGCAGGGAATGGAATGGAATACTTCTTGAAAATCTTGTTGTAAAGAAAAGCTAATTCATCCGAAAAAATATTGTATGCCTGATTTCGCCACCAGGATTGAAATATTTTGTTGAATTTATCGGAATCATTCACTTCTTTTAAGTAAATTATAATCGTTTTTTCTTCTGCAACGATTTCCGGCTTATCATCATTAGATTTTTTTTGAATTATGCGTATATCTTTGCCTAAAAATTGAGTGGATGAACCGTTTTTCAAGTCGTGCAAATCATTATAGCCGCTTGCAGCCTTGTATTTTGTTATTTGCTTATCAATCCAGGATTTTCGCTTTTCCAAAAAATTTACAATCCATTCGCTTGGCACTTTATGCGGTAAATTCAGAGATACATTCAATGTCCTATATACTTTCAAATGTACATTTTTTATTTTCTTAGGCTGTATAGCCACGCAAACTTTGCCGTTTATAGCTCCTAAATCTAAAGTATAAGTTTTCATTAAAATCTCACAATTGCAGTTCTCATTATCTCATCAATAATCACATCAATGACTTCAACTATTTCTTCTTTATTCACATCAAATTCCATTTTTTCAAACAAGTCAAACAAATGATTGTCCAAATCGCCACGAATTTGCTTGTGTACAGTTAAATTATTTTTCCAGTCTCGCTTTGTGTTATTCTCTATCACCTGCTTTATCGCTTTTGCAACATCGCCTATTGAAGTTTTATCATTTAATTTTGCCATTTTACTCAACTTTGTATAGAGAACTCCGTAAAAGACTTTTGTGTCACTATCATTTTTAATGCAGGCTGGATAATCGTGTTTGGATAAACCAATATTGAAATCTTCTGAAATTCGCTTTATATCAGCAAGGTATTTATCACCATTGCGTTGCAGTTCATATTCTGCTAATGTCTTGCGAATTTTCGCCGAAAAATCTTCAAATAATAACGGATCATCATACTGCACCTGTTGCAATTTAGATTCTACTCTTGTTCTTATAGCATCGGCTCTGGCATCGCTTGTTCCCATACCGTCAAGCATTTCGTCCATAGCTTGCTTATCGTCTATTAAAACAGGTTTTACAATAACGCTGACTCCTTCGCTGTTTATAAATGTATTCAAAAGATTTTTAATGCCATATTCATATTTGGATAAATCAGCAGAATTCTCATTGTATCGCTGCATAATTGAATCTTTTAATTTTTTGAAAAATAAATAATCACTGCGATATTTTTCTATTTGCTTTAAACCTACTTCAACAAAAATAGCCCGATTGGTTAAGGCAAGATTTAATGCTATTGCAAACTCCTTTAACGCTTTGTAAAAATCTTTTCTCTTTTCATCATTTTTCAAATGAAGTTGCCAAACATCACTGTTATTATAATCTTTATTTGACAAGCTATCGAAAATCTCCAATAATTTTTCATGAAGGCTTTTTAATTTATTTTTTTCATCAATAGGTCCGAAAATCGCTTGATCCAAATCGCCTTTGTCAAACTGATTTAAGCCAGACTCCGCATCGTCATACATTTCCACTGCTGCATTTAATTTTGAAAAAATCCCGTGATAATCAATAATCAATCCTACATCTTTTCCAGGATATACACGATTAACACGTGCAATCGCCTGTAATAGGGAATGTTCCTTAACCGATTTGTCTAAATACAACACACTCGCTATTGGAGCGTCAAAGCCAGTAAGCAATTTATCTTTTACAATCAAAATATCTATTTCATCTTCTGGATTTTTGAATCTGGTGCAAACAGAACTTTCATATTTTTCATAATTAGTGCCAAAGTAAAGATTTATTACTTTTTTATAATAATCATTTATTTTTGCCATTGCAGCTTCACTCGTATCGTCATCATCGCCTTCCTTGTTATTGTCAAATGTTATTACAACTCTTGGGCATATATCATTGAAAGCCGAAGTCAATATGTTATACATATCTACCGCTGTTGCACGAGACGAACAGACAATCATTGCCTTTAATCCGTTCGGTTTGCAATAATTTATAAAATGGTCGTGAATGTCGAATGCGAGCAAGCTCAATCGACTGTTTGTTGCAGCAAGCTTTTTGTATCTGCTGAATTTTTCTTTCAACTCTTTTTTCTGTTCCGGCAAAAGTCCATTTGTCAAGTTCTCAAAATAGTCATCTATCATTTTCTTAGGTTCGTTTAAACTTACTTTTCGTCCTTCATAAATAAGTGGAACTATAACTTTGTCTTCAAGGGCGCGTTTCATCGTGTAATTATGTATTGCTTTGCCGAAATTTTTATATGTATTTCTATCTTTTTTTGCGATTAAAGGCGTTCCTGTAAATGCGAGGAATGTTGCTGCAGGCATAGTTTCCAGCATATAATTATACATAGAGCTATATTGCGAGCGGTGAGCTTCGTCAATTAAAACATAAAAATTTATGCTGTCTTTGCATACAAATCCGCTCTTGGCAAGTCCGCCGAATTTATTAACAAGCGTGGTTATAACGCCTTTGCCTTTGTCCTCCAACAACAATTTCAGCATATTGGCATTCTTTGCCCGAACTGGATCTATATTGGTATGGATAAAATTGTCTCGAATTTGTTTGTCTAGGTTTATTCTATCGGTTACTATTAAAAAGCGTGGATTTTCAAGCTGTTTGAGGGTTTTCAATTTTTTTACCAACATTACCATAGCGAGTGATTTTCCGCTTCCTTGCGTATGCCAAATTACGCCATTTTTGTTATCGGCTCCGTCTTTGCCGTTTATGCGGTCAATAGTTTTATTGACGACAAAATATTGTTGGTAGCGGCAAATCTTTTTTATATTGGCATCGTAAAAAATAAAATTTTTAATTAAATCAAGCAGTCTTTTTTTGCTGAGCATAGCACTAATTGTTTTGTCTTGCGCAGTTAAGTTTTCCGCATCTTCATCTTCTTCTTTCCATTCTACGAAGTATTCTTTTTCTGTTCCTGCTGTGCCATATAAGACTTTATTCGGATTAGCAGCCATAACTATTTGTGTAAATTTGAATAATTGCTGTATGTATTCTGGTTGCATATTTCGGTATTGTTGTTTTACGCCTTCAATAACACCTACGCTTGATTTTTTGCATTCGATTACAACCATAGGCAGTCCATTAACCATTAAAACGATATCTGGTCTGGCGTATTCTCCGTTGATGCGTTCTACGCTGAATTCTTCTGTGACTTGCCAGATATTGTTTTCGGGATTTTCAAAGTTTATGTAATTTAAGTCAAATGATTGCCTGAAAGGAGCTTCGCCATCCACAGGTATGTTTTGTTCTAAGCTTATGCCTTTGGTAAGCATATTATATATTTCTTTGCTTGCCATCATCAGTCCTTGTAGCAGAGGTACGTCTATTGCGTTTACGGCTTTTGTTATTGATTCGGCGGAGAATGGGTATTCTTGTCCGTTGAAGTTGAATGTTTGTTTGCATAGGTATTTTGTGAGTTCGTCTTCAAAGACGACTTTCGCAAGTGTTTTGCGTTTTTTCTCTGCTTCGCTTCGGCTTATGTATTCGTAGCCCATATTTTCAAGCAGGCGGATTATCTTTTCTTGGCTTTCGGGGCGTTCATTGAATATGGTGTGGTCTAGGCGGTTTGGCATATATTGTTCTCCATTTTTATGGTTTGACCCGAGTTTTTCCTGTTAGGAGGTGTTGCATTAGCGATTTGCGTTGGAGCTTTAGGAGAGTTAGCTTTTGGGTGTGTAAATCTATTTTTGCATCGGCAAAAGTAAGAATGTTGATTATGCATTTTTGCGCTTCTGTACTGGGTAGAAAAATAGTCATTTTTGTAAGCATTTCCATTCTTATAGAATCAACAGTAGCTTTTGCAGTGAACATCAACGCCCTTTTTAAAAAATTTTCCCTAAGATAATAATAAATGTACTTACCATAGCAATTTTTAAAATTAGACAGGCAATACACTCTCTGATGGTAAGAACATTTACCTTCATAGTAATGTAATATTTCTCCAATTTTTCCATCTCCAGGAATAAAAATACCTTCACCATCAAAAGTGTATTCATTTATTTTCTGGATTTCTTCTGAACGAATAAAAAATGGATATATCCCGTCTTTGTTACTATCCTTCACATCTTTGTTCCCAGTATTAATTTTTACTAATTCTGCTAAAAAATATTTTTTCCAATATTTTTTTGGTTTCAACAATTCCTGCATTAAAGCTTTTTTCTGTAGTTCAAGTTTTCCAATTAATTGTTCTTGTAATTCAATTGCATCATCCCATTTTGTTAAGATTTTTGTGATTTTTTTTTGTTCAGATAAATTTTTAGGATAAACAACAGAAAGTTTTTTTATATCTTCTGAGCGAATATGGACTACAGAATGTCCTTGACCTAAACGTGCCTTTTCCTTAATAAATGGGAATAAGTTTTGTTGATATGCCACAAAAAAAGGATCAATATCATTTATTGGCAAAATAAAAATATCGCCCCCTACATATATAGGCTCTTCCCCATAATAACAAACACACTTTCCAATTTCTTCGGCTGTTTCACCAGTAGCAGTAAACAACAAAGTTCCCTTATTTATGGAAACACTTTCTTTAATGGCATTTTCATCGGTAAAATTTTGAGATACGCAAAATTTTATATCATATTTAGTATATATGTCTCCATAGCCAATACAAGGTATGCCATTACTTTTCATTTGTTTACCAGATATGCCATTCCCCTTTGAAAGATTGCCTAGGTCATTTAGGGTTTTCTTTTCCCAGTCTTTTGGTATTTTTATCATAATGTATTCTCCCTTCTTTTTTTAGATTTATATTGAGAGTTTATTTCTTTGGCAGAATCATCAGTGGAATTTTGCAAAGAATCTCTTAAGCACCAATAAAACCAATCTGGTATCAAATACGCTTTTTGTCTGTATAAAAATATTTCCTCTTGTCTTTTTCTAGTGAATTCTTTTAATTTTTCTGCATCAAAATCATTAATGTCAACTTCTATCTGCTCTGTTTTTCTAAAAATTTCCGTCAAGAGAAATATATCCTTTATTAATTTTTGGCAACTATCGGAAAAATAGGAAATAAGCGGCATTAGTGTAGCAAAAAATAAAAGCGTACGCCCTAGTGAATCATGACCTTTAATTACATTCACTACTATAATGGCTAAAATAAGCATTACAGCAATTATTAAAACAGTAAGATATTTTTTTCCTTGTTTTAATGACCACTTAACACTTTCTTTTTGACAGCGAAAAATCGCTTGTTCAAATGGCAAGTTTGAAAAATTTGAATTCCAGTATTCTATTTTTACAATTTTTTTATTTTTATATTTTCTGATAGCATTATTAATATCATCTATTAAATGTGTATTCAATTTGATATGTTCCTTGCAAATATCAGGCGTATTAAAAATATAATTATCCCGTTTTTGTTGAATGCAAGCGGCAAGAAACTTCCTTTCTTTTAATCTATAACGAAAAAATTGTCCCACTCCAAATGAAATTAGTATAACAAGAGAGGCTTTTGACATAAATTCAATATCTTCTACTGCTTCCACAGAATATGAAATTATCGTATTAATAATAAGCGGTGAAAAAGCAAGGCATAAGAATATTGCGATAGCATATTTTTTTGCCGAAGAATAGACTGCTCGCTGAGCCTTGAGAAGATTTAACATATCTTCTTCATTTTGTCTTGTGTAAATCTCTTTGCCTAATTTAGCCATAAGTAGGAAACTCCTCTCCAAAGATACCACGCCAAATATTAATTGCCTTTTGTTGATTTTTTTCCATAGTCTCTGTGTATATAGCAAAATAGGCCTTCTCACAGTCACTTTTTGCTCTGTTTTGAATTTTTACCATTTCATCCCAAGTTAAAGTATTTATATTTCCTTCAATACCTTTCGAATCAAAAATTGGAAGATAAATATTATTGGCGATAAAACATAAAACATCACCGAATCTCTGCTCGATCCATTGTGGGATTTTTCCCAATAATTTGTCAAAATAATCTACTATCATAGTTTCTAACACATAAGACGACATTGTAGGTATTTGAGCACGTTTATTCCAATACTTTACTAAACGGATAGTATTTAAAACATTTCCATTATGTTTTTTATTTACTCGTGTAATTCGCTCTTGTTCTATGTCTGGATTTGTAAATTTCCAATTCCCCTTACCATTGGGAATCAAATAACCATTTTTTCCGTTACAACTATCTGTATAAAAAGCAGGAACTATATCAAATACCCAGTCATATGATAACAATTCTAAAGTTACAGCAGCTCCTTGTGAATGAATGTCTGCTTTGTAGTATTTCGAAACATTCCCAAGCATTTTTTTAAATTGATTTTTAACCATATTAGAATTAAGATATCCATTAGAAAAAACTTGATCCGTAGAATCGTAAAGAGGATCTGTTGCTATATTTATTTTCATTCGTATATCATTCCATTGGTGACAATCAAAAGATACGTTGCGACCAGCTAATCCTATAATAATATCTATATCATCTAGAGGTCTAATCTTTGTTTTTCTAGAAAAAGAACCAAAGTTAGAATCATACCGGTTAGCCAAATTATAGAAACCATTTCTCCCACTAAAACTATGAATAGTTTCGATTAAATGTTCACGGCTTATCTTTGCAGTCTCTGTATCGATTTCCGATAAATTGACTTTCTCGTTCATAAACTCTTCAAAAGCATAATTAACTGTTGTAGCCATTTTCTCTCCTTATTTAAGACTTGTTATTTCCTTTCGTTTTAGCAATTTTAACAATCAAATAATTTACAAAAGCAGAACACGCAACTAACATATATTTAGCATCTTCAAAATCTACAACTTCCTCACTAAACGCATTTGCGTGTCTGATGCCACCAGCATTGGAAGTATAGCCATACATTTTATCAAAAGCCGCTTTCAAAGCATTATCAATAACAATTCCATTTTCTTCCAATTGTTTCAAAGCCTTGCCAAGTGTAGTTTGTTCACCTACAATAATTTGACATATACTTTCTACTGCAGAAATGCTTTCTTTAATGCTATTTGAATAATCTTTATTATCTCTATCCGCTAATAAATCTAATGCTTTTGAAATATGGTTTCTACATCCTTCATAAGGATTTTTCCCAATAGCCACCTCAATAGCTTCAATTTCACTCCTATCTGTTATAGCAACTATTTTTCCGTCTACAAACCTATATCCAACGAACTCTATTTCAAATATTCCATTAAATCTATCTTTATATCTTTTATATTCATTATTTGAAGAAATAAAATTATCAATCAACGCAAGAAATTCTATTAAATCTAAGACGGCGTTATAAACATCCTCTCTTATTGTTCTATAAAAATAATGTTCAAATAACAAGTTTATATTGTAATTTAAATTTTCTTTAATTTGTTCAACATATAAACTTTCAAGAACGCACTTGCAAATAATTTGCTCAAAACTCTCTCTAGCATACGGATTTGTTCTTGTAATATATTCTATGACAACATTATAAGCACGATCTAACGTATTGCAAAACGCAATACGAGTTCTTTCGTCAAAATCCGTATATTGCATTGTTTTATTTTCTTCCTTAATGCGATTTCGATCAGAAAATCCATTTCTCAATCGTACTTGTGGCAATGCATTATTTTTCATTTTTTCCTCCTTACCTATGTTTAAAATTCCCATAAAATTTATCTTTTTGCCAATTTATCGGATTATTAACGATGTATTTGGATATATTTTCGTATGATTGTTCATCACGAATAATATGTTCATAATAATTGCGTTGCCACAATTTTACAGGCAAATCAATTTTTTTGGTGGTTTGATATTTAAAATACCCAACAATATTACCAACCGTCGCCGTATTAACAACGGATACAGCGGTAGGGGCAGGGTCTGCCTGCCCCCTACCGCCCAAACCCAAATTGCCCACACCACACAAACCATCGTCGTTTGCATATCCCAAACCACCACCATTTGCACACCCCAAACCATCGCCGTTTGCATCCACAAAACCATCGTCATCTGCACACACAAAATCCGAACCATTTGCACAATTGTTTGCATTGTCTGTTGCAACATTTAATGGGAATGGGGCGGTCAATGGGTGTGGTGACGCATTTAATGGACGGATGGACACATTTAATGGGCGGGCGGACCCCGCCCCTACGGTCATTACGGTTGTTCCTGCGGTGATGTCGTTGTCTGTATCATTTATCGATCCCATCCGTACGATTTCAATAATGGCGTGAAAATGATTGGGCATAATTATGTATTCGTGCGATTTTATGTGCCCATATTTTATTGCCAGATTTTGCCATTCTTCGTTTATAATTTTTCCATTTTCATTTAATATCATTTTGCCATTCATAATATTTCCAAATAAACACCGCATATTTTGGACGCAAATAGTTACGAAATATAATCCTGCCTGTGAATAATCATACTTCTTTAAACGAATGGAACGCCTGTTTTTCATGCCAACCCCAACTCATTCAAATACTTACCCATCTCCCTCTCAACCTTCACAATCTTCCCCTTAATCTCCTCAATTTCCCTATTAACAACAGAAATATCAATCTGCTCCTCCTCCTCAAAAGTATCAACATAACGAGGAATATTCAAATTATACTCATTATCCATAATCTCCTGCGAAGAAGCAACATGGCTGTACTTCTCAATATTTGCCTGCTTTTTATTGCCACTTAAATAAGCACGATAAACTTTAACTATCTTATCAATATCCCGAATACGCAACTTATTCTTCGCCTTATCTTTCTCATAATTATCTTTGCCAGAAGCATCAACAAACAAAATATCAGAATTCGTTCTGCCTTTCCTAAACACAATAATGCAAGCAGGAATGCTTGTTCCGTAAAAAAGATTTTCCGGCAAACCAATAACTGCATCAACCAGATTCTTATCAACTACTTCCTGACGAATACGCCCCTCACTCGCCCCACGAAACAAAACGCCATGCGGAGCTACAGCAGCCACACGCCCACTAGGGCTCATGCTCATAATCATATGCAACAAAAACGCCCAATCACCCTTGCTTGCCGGCGGAATGCCCCAATCAAAACGATGCCAACGATCAAGCGACGACTCCATAACAAAATCCTTCCTGCCGGCAACCTCGCCACCAGAATTAAAACCTGATGCCCACTTATCTTTGCTAAAAGGCATATTGGCAACTATGCAGTCAAATTTCATAAGATTACCGTCGCCATCCAAATGTTTTGGATGCGCAAGAGTATCACCTTGAAGAATTTTAGCGTCTGTAATGTTATGGAGAAACATATTCATACGAGCAAGAGAAATAGTTGAATTGCTAACCTCTTGACCATAAATAGCGACTTTTTTCAGATCGCCTTTTTTTGCCGTGCGAATAAGCAACGAACCAGACCCACAAGTTGGATCATAAACCCTGTCTTTCGGTTTTGGCTCCACTATCTGTGCCATAATCTCGGAAACCTCTTGCGGAGTAAAAAAGCTTCCCGCCTTTTTGCCGGATATCGTGGCAAACTCACCAATCATATACTCATAAGCATCGCCAATAACATCGGCAGGAATTTGCTCTTTATTTGTCGCTATATGCTTTGGTCGCAAATCCAAATTTGCAAAATCATCCAGCAAATTGCGCAACATCGGATTCTTTTGTTCCTTGTTGCCAAAAACTGCCTGGCTGTTAAAATCTATTCCACGAAAGATTCCGTCTAAAATCGGATTTGAACGCTCAATCTCCGCCAATGCATGATTGATTTTTTGACCTATGCTAACAGTATTTTTATTTGCCAACAGACTATCAAAGGTATGCTCTTCTTTTAATCGAAAAGGCAAATTATCTTTTTGGCGCTCAAGGCGTATGCCCTGATGCAGCTTCGCCAATTCCTCAACGCTTTCCTTATAGGAATCCGAGAGAAATTTTACAAATAGCATAGAAAGCACGTAGTCTTTATAATTCGCCGCATCTATGGTATCTCTGAAAGTATCGGCTCCTGCCCATAAGGCTTTTTTTATGTCTTCAAAAGTGGTCATTGTTGCTCCTCTGTTTTTTTGATGCATTCATTTAGCAAATAATGCAGTTTTTTATTTTCCAAATCTCTTAATTGTTCTTGGAGTTTTATTTTTTCAATCTCCAAAAACCAAAGACTCCCTACGATATGCTGTATTTTCTCGTTAGGCAATATTATTTCAAACTCACCCAAATCTTGCCGTGTTAGCGTTGGAAGCGTAGTACCTTTTGCAGCTTTTTTGATGATTTTCGTTATATTTTTATCAAGATAATACGCCAAATATTTTGAATCGACCCGTTTCGTCGCCCGAATTATGATTAAATTGTTTGCTATATAGCCACAGGGTGAGGCTTCCTGAAGGTAATTTACGTAGCTTGGGGCAATGCGGCGAACTAAAATATCGCCGTCTTTTACGGACAGAGCTTCTGTGGGTTCAAATGAGAGGTCGCTTTCGTATTTTGCCAAAACATTATTAGGATGAAGGTTAGATGTTGTAACCCATTGAATATCACACCGTTCCTCTTTGGATTTTTCTAATATTCCAAAGAGAATTGTTGCTATTTCTTTAAGCAATGTTAGCCTCATAGCTATAATATACATTATTTTTGGCTGTATAGTACTAGCTGTCGCGATTTTTTCGCAAAAAAGTGTAAAAAAGTGTAAAAAATGCGAAAAAATGTGATATTCGTCACATTGCTTCGTTCTTCTGCTATTTTCTGAGACTAAAAAATCTTCCAAAAAATAACTAATTTATACCATAATGGCGAAAAACATCAATAAAAGCAAATCTCCTATAACGACAACTAGCGAAAATGCAGCTGTATTGCCGAATAAGGAACTGTTTGAGGAAGTAAGGAGCGTTCTCAATTCTGCTCGTGGCAAAGCGTATGCCGCCGTCAATTTTGCTATGGTTGAGGCTTACTGGAACATAGGACGGCTTATCATTGAAAAGCAAGGCGGAGCAGAGCGTTTTTCATACGGAGACGGCTTGATTGCAGGATTGACAAAACAGCTCACGGAGGAATATGGAAAGGGGTTCGACAAGTCGAATTTAAGCCGCATGCGACAGCTGTATCTCGCATTTCCAAAAGTTGACGCACTGCGTCAACAATTAACCTGGACGCATTACCGCTTGATTTTGAATGTAGATAATCTGCAAGCCCGCCAATTTTACCTTGACGAATGCGCAAAGGGCAACTGGAGCACAAGGCAGCTTGAAAGGCAGATAAATAGTTTTTGTTACGAGCGGCTTTTGGCAAGTCACGATAAAAGTGGAATTGTAGATGAAATTGTTCAAAAAGAGCCAGGCAAAACTCCGCAGGATGTAGTCAAAGACCCTTATGTTTTAGAGTTTTTAGGGCTTAACGCTAATTCAAAATATTATGAAAGCGAACTTGAGCAAGGGTTAATTGACCACCTGCAAAAGTTTTTGTTAGAGCTTGGTCGTGGCTTTGCGTTTGACGCTCGGCAAAAGCTCATAAATTTTGATGGCGAGCAATTCTATATTGATCTCGTTTTTTACAATTACATTTTGAAATGCTTTGTTTTGATAGATCTCAAAGCTGACAAGCTGGCTCACCAAGACATCGGGCAAATGCAGATGTATGTTAATTATTATACACGAGAGAAAATGAACGAGGGAGACAATCCGCCAATTGGAATAATACTTTGCGCAGACAAAAATGACAAAGTCGTTCGGTACACTTTCCCAGAAGGTGGCAATCCGCAGATTTTTACGAGTAAATATAAGCTGTATCTCCCTACCGAAGAAGAGCTTGAGCGTGAGCTGGAAGCAGAAAAGCAAGCGATTTTAACCGAAAAACGCTTGCGTGAGAAATAGTAAACATGCTCAGGGTTAATTGATAATAATATTTTGCAATATCACCACGCTTTTAAATGATCTATTCTGCGTTCAAAACCAGAGACGCAATCCGTTTCTATGTGCAAAGGCTGTTGTCCACGAGTTGGGAATTTGTATTCATTCCAACTACCGGAACAATTGCTAGCCATAAAATCCTCATCCGTACCAATGCGGATTTTCGGATAATTTATCCCAGAATATGAACATTTATGCCAGAAACTTACGCTGTCTGCCGAACCGACATCGATGTCAAATCCGCAAATTCCAGTTGTATTTAAAGGAGCGCGTAAAGAATATTCACCTTGATACTTATCGGAGTTATCTATCCACCAATCTCCTAAAATTTCCGTAGGGTAAAAGCCTTCTTCAAAATCCCATAGCCCATCTGTTTGAGCAGAAGGTTCATAGCGTAAAGTGCGAATATCATCTATAAAGAATGAAGAAAATCCATCTTCTCGTTTTATGAATTTTATTATAGCAACACTATCTTGAGAACGGAGAATTGTACTAAATTTAGTCCAAAGTACGTTAGTCGATAAATTCCATGCGCGATCACCTATAACAATATATGCAGAATCTTTGTAATAAAGACCAGGAGATGAATCTGAAAACTTATAAAACAAGTTAAGTTTTGTTGCCGTATCTGGCAAATTAATTCGCACTTCTTTGCTTTCTTCTCCTCGCAACCACCCAGGATGTATAGAATGAGAACCTTGATATTTATCTCGATTGCCTAATTGCCAGCCATATATTTGCAAATCAGTTGGCCAACCAGCTTCAAATGAAAAATCCTGTACATAAGCAGTATCTTTTACTGGGCGTTTTGCAATATTATTAACTGTTATGCTCGTAACTCCATCTTTTGCTAGCTTTGTTATTTTCCAAGTAAGTGTATAGGAGCCACATGGAAGTGCTTCTGAATGTTCTCCTCCAGTAGAGCAACTTTCTTCTCTATGATATAATTTATCGTTAACAAAAAATTCAAATCTGTCATTAGAAAGACAAACTCGAAAATCGTATCTGAAGCCACATATACTTTCAGAAGAAAGGCTTGCAATAGCAACATCTTCAATTTTCATATTTTGGAACATCAAACTATAATTTCCGCTTGAAGGATCGTATTGAAAAGAAACTTTTTCTGCTTTTTCAATTTTCCAATTTGAGCTACCGATGGCACTACCGCTTGAAGATGAAACTCCTGCTGGTGAAGAATTACCTGGTATAATTTCACCTCCTGAAGAATTAGACAAATTATCTGAATTTGAATTGTCACCAACTTCTCCGCAAGATACTAATAATACGGAAAGAGCTAAAATGCAAGATGAAAATTGGGAGATATTTTTCATAATTGATAATATAGGAATTTTCGCCACGCTCTCAGGACCTTAGGATGGCTTCCCTTTCCTACAACAACTCCTTCAACTTCTCCGCATCTGGTAAAATATTTTTATACTTAGCAGGAAGCTTCGCTGCCGTTTTATAAGTGGCTACTCCCATCGGTTTTGTAGTATCACGGAACGCATATTCAACAACTCGTTGATTCTGCGACTTGCACAAAATAATCCCGACAGATGGATTCTCATGCGGAAGCCGAACCAAATCATCAAGAGCAGACAAATAAAAATTCATTTTGCCTAAATACTCCGGTTTAAAGACACCGCTCTTCAGTTCAATGGCAATCAATGACTGCAACTGCCTATTGAAGAAAAGTAGGTCAACAAAATATTCCTGCTCCTCAACTACCAAACGATACTGGCTGCCAATAAACGAAAAGTCTTTCCCGAGCGACATTATAAATTTACGGATATTGCCTACAATCTCGCTTTCCAAAACCCGCTCATCCGGCTCGTCATCAGGGTCTTCAATATTGATGTAATCAAGCAAATACTCGTCTTTGAATGACATCAGGGCTTTTCGCTGTAAGTCTTTGTCTGGAATGGTGGCTGGGAAATTGTTTGTTAGCTTTCCTCGTTTTGCGTATAATTTGCTTTTGAGATTGTACTGTAACTTTTCAATATTCCAAAATTCTGCTGCACATTGTCTGATGTAAAATAGGCGTTCTTCAAGAGACTTTGTTTTGTTGATTATTTCATAATGATGCGTAAAACCTATATTTAGGAATCCTGGAGGCAACTTTTCCAAATCGTGCGTTGATAACGTACGAATTTCAATATTTTGATTATAAGGCTTTTCCAAATCGTACGTTAACGACGTACGATTTATTAAATATTCATTCCATTGCTCATAAAAAATTCTCATTCTTTTGATATTTCCCGTTGAAAACCCTCTCAACCCAGGCAATTCCTGCTGCAATCGTTCAGAAATCGTATCAATGGCACCAGTCCCCCAAGCTCCTTTTCTGCTGTTTTCCGAAACGAATTTCCCAATACCGTAATACAACGATAGCAGCTCCTTGTTTGCCAAGGCTGCAGCCCTGTAACGGCTTTTGAGTATTGCACTCTTTATAGCTTCAGAATAATTGTTGGTCATTTTTTTCATGACGGATAAAATAGAAAAAGAATATTCCTCAACGATAAGAGAAAATTGAACAGCCTGCTCCATCTCCGCTGAAAAGACCCATAGTTGCAATAATAAAAATCTTTTTTCCTGCAAAATCTTCTTTATGCATTACAATAAAATCATCTTCGGCAAAGGCATCGTTTAGATCATCTCAGAAATTGCTCTACGCAATAAGGTGGGCATAGCAGTAATTTAGAAAATACTATGCCCGGTTGCTACACCGCATAAGTCTTTGGTCCTTCTGCGAAGCTGAATGTTTCCACTTCTTTCACATCAATGTAAAATAATTGAAAAATCGGGTTGTCTGGTGTATTATAAATGCTCTTAATCGATGGATTTTCATCAAGGGCACGTGTTTTAAGGGCAATATCGTCCACAAATATTGCCTTGCCATTTACCGATAAAACCGGGTTAAAATTTGCCGGGTGGCAACAGAACGACACATTGGGATTTCCTCTCAATTGCCCGTAAACCGGCTTTTGGCTGCTGGTGCAAAAATACACATTATTGCCCTCTGCGAACAGATATTGAAATACCCTTGTCCGCACACCTTCTCCGTCCTGCGTGGCAAAAACGCCAACCGGATTTGCTTTCAGAATTGCTACGTAGTCAATCATTTGACCTCCTAAAGTTTGAAACATAAGTGTAAATTTAGTATATTAACATAGAAATGTCAAGTAGGCACTTTAAAGTGCCATAGTTGCTTTTTGGAAACCATTGGAGAAATATATGTTAAAGCAATGCGATTTACCGATTTGTCCGGTAGAAACTACATTGATACTTATGGGTGACAAATGGAAGGTTCTTATTGTGCGGGATTTGCTAATCGGAACCAAGCGTTTCGGCGAATTGAAAAAATCTCTTATCGGCATTTCACAAAAAGTGCTAACGCAACATCTTCGCATTATGGAAGAGCATGGTCTTGTTCTTCGCAGGGTTTATGCTGAAGTACCGCCAAGAGTAGAATATTCTTTGACAGAGTTGGGACAAAGCTTGAAATTTGTGCACGATGCCATGCAGCGCTGGGGTGAGGAATATAAGGCAAAGTTGTCAAGGAGTCTTTGACAACTTATTTTTTTGATATTTTGGGATATTTATTACCCGTTTTATGAGCCGTGATTATTGTATAGCTATGAGCATTGACTGTTATTTTGCAACCATCTATATTTACATACCAATTCTTGCCTTTTCTTGTTATAACAGCTTTAGGATTTTTTATTTTTAATCTGCACCAATTGACAACATCATCTGCATCCAAGCAAAGATTTCTCTTTATTCGCTCTATGCCTAAATCGGTCGTGTGAAGACGGTCTAAGTTTTCTTTTAGCATTTCTTCAATGTCGCTTGCCATTTTGGTTCTCCTTACTCCCCCTCCACGCAACGAATGGAGAGAGCGAACTCGGTAGGCACTCCTACACCGCCGTCCATAGCTGTTGTTACACTTTCGCTAGAAGTGCTCATATAATAGTATGCTTTGTAGCCTTCCTTATTTGTGGAAGTCCACCACGAACCAGACGAGCCAATGCCAACGAAGGCAGCGCCATTGTAAGCGCCGCCAGGCAATGCTGAAAAATCATAATCGTCATTGCCTCCCCAGTCTTTTGCTTTTAGCACAATACCTGCCGATTTGCCACCTGCAAATATAATCAAATCTTCCCATTCTTCGTCTGTCGGCACGTGCCAACCTTGAGGGCACGCTCCACTAATAATATCCCAAGTGTATAATCTGCCGTAAGTGTCACAATTGGCTTGCGTGTTGCCATAGCATTTACTTCCGTTCGCATCGTAATTCAAATTCTTTGCAAACCACCTTTTGCCATTCAGTATTACGGTTGGATAGATTAGACTTTGACTGTTTCTTGTGTCTGTGTAATCTTCGCCCTTTCCGCCTTCTTCGAGCTTGTTCCATTTTGCTTTCAGCGTTACATCTTTATATATCAGCGTTGTAGAATTGTATTGAATATCGCCCTCAAACCAACCGCCGAATGTGTAGCCTTCTTTTCTTGGATTAGCAGGAGCTCCCTTTAACCCAATGCCACCTGCAATAGAAATTTCAGGAATTATTGCAGGAACTCCGCCGTCTGTGTTAAATTTAATGGTAAAATATTCCACATTTTCGCTTGAACTTGAAGATGTTGCACTTGAAGACGAATGTTCACTTCCGCCATTCATACAACGAACAGAGAGCATAAACCACTTGCCGTCAGACATTTCATAATAAGTTCTATCGTTGAAGTTAAGCATAAATACTTGGTAAGCGTGGTTGCTACCAGTTTCTGTTGAAGTCCACCAAAGACCACTCTCGCCAATGACTTTGAATACACCTGTTTCAATTGAACCGCCGTAACCGCCAGGCAATGCAGAAAAGCCATAGGTGTCTTCGCAAGAACCGCAATTAAGCCAACCCTCTTTTGCCCTCAAGTGTTTGGCTGACTCGAGATTACCACCTGCAAATTGAATTAAATCTTCCCAGTCTTTTTTGCTAGGCAAACGCCAACCGCTTGGGCATATTGTCTTTGCTTCATTCCAGTCATACAACCTGCCGTAAGTGTTGCAGTTGGCTGCTTTATTTTCGTAGCATTTGCCTTTGCTTCCATTACCGCCGTCATAATTCAAATTCTCCGCAAACCAAGACTGCTCGCCTATTGTTACAATGCGGTAAGTTTGTCCGTCTCGTGGGTCGGTGAAAGTGTCGCCAACAAATCCACCGCTAGAACTGCTGTTCTGCGCAAGGCTAGACGAACTCGGCGTTTCGTTGTTATCGTCTTTGTTGCTTCCGCCCGAAGAACAGGAGCAAATGAAGGCTAGGACTATGGAAATTAGAAGTTTTTTAGGCATTTAATCTTCCACGCAACGCACAGAAAGTGAATATTCAGCAAGCATATCTACACCGCCTCCAATATCGTCATTGAAGCTAAGCACACTTTTGTAAAGCGGAGAGCCTTCAAACTTAGTGCTAGTCCACCATAAACCTGCCAAACCTATATATTCATAGGTTACACCATATTCAAAGGTTATGCCGTTATGAGAACCGCCTGGCAATGCCGAAAAATTGAAGTCGTCGTTGCCGTCCCAGTCGGTTTTTGATTTGAGTGCTCTGCCTGCAAATTCATAGCCACCTGCAAATTCAATTAAATCTACCCATTCATCATTAGTCGGCAAATGCCAACCAGACGGACACGCTACGCTATTGGCAATATCCCAAGTGTATAATCTGCCGTGTTTGTCGCAATTGGCTTGCAAGTTGCTATGGCACAGGCTTCCGCTTGCATTGAAATTCAAATTCTTTGCAAACCACCTTTTGCCATTCAGTATTACGGTTGGATAGATTTGACTTTGACTGTTTCTTGTGTCTGTGTAATCTTCGCCCTTTCCGCCTTCTTCAAGTTTGTTCCACTTCGCTATAAGCGTTACATCTTTCGTTCTAGGCGTTATATTTGTGTATTGCATATCGCCGTCAAACCAACCGCCGAATGTGTAGCCTATTTTGGCAGGATTTTCGGGATATTTGTTTCCCCAATATGTTGAACCGCTGTCAATTACAACGTAAGGTATTGTTTCAGGAGTTCCACCGTTTGTGTTGAAATCGACTCTATAAGATTTCCATTCTCCTTGAACGCAACGAACAGAATTCATAATTAGTTCCATATAGATCATACCACACGTAGCAGAAGGATTTGTGTAAACCTCACCAGTCACCATAAACCAACCTGCAGTAGACACATCAGACCAATAATATCCTCTTACGCCTGCATTATTACAATATTTTCTTACGCCATCACTACATTTATCGATACATATACCTCCCAAAGTATAAAAGCTGTTATCTTCGTATGCGGAATTCGCCAAAGCCCCCCAATCTCCTTGACTTGCAACGTGCCAACCTTCTGGGCAAATCCCCTTGTGCATATATGACACCCGACCAGAGCAGTCCATTTCGTTGCACTCTTTGTCAAGAACCATAGCTGTAGCCCAGTCATAATGTCTGCCGTATTTTTCGCAGTTGCTTTGCAAATCATCGTAGCACCTACTTCCGCTTGCGTTGTAATTCAAATTCTCTGCAAACCAAACTTGCTCACCGATTTTCACAATTTTATACAAATTGCCGTCTCGCTTGTCGCAGAAATGAGTTGCTGGGTTGTATGCTTCTGTACAATTTACAGCTTGCCCTCCGCTTGAACTGCTACTCTGCACAATGCTAGACGAACTTGGCGTTTCCGCAACGGAGCTTGAGCTTGGCTGTTGCGGTTCTTCGTTGCTGTCGTTTGAGGAACAGGAGCAAATGAAGGCAAGGGATATGGAAACTAGGAGTTTTTTAGGCATTTAATCCTCCACGCAACGAATGGAACGCCCGTCTTCAATTGAGCTATAACCTAGAACGGCAGTTTCATTGGAAGCACTTATATTTAGATTACTATATGTTGTTGCACTCCACCAAGTAGCATAAGCACCGATCTCAGAAGAATAATATTTGCCGTCAATCCAAGCACCTGGCAATGCTGAAAATCCAAAATCGTCTGTGCCGTTGCCTGGAGTTCCTATCTCTACGGCGTTTTTATCCACCCAACCTATTTTTGATTTGAGTTTTCCGCCTGCAACGCTCCAACCGCCAACTGCTTGAAGCAAATTTTCCCAGTCCTCATTAGTCGGCAAACGCCAACCAGACGGACACGCTTCCTGAACAGAAATCCAATCATATAATCTGCCGTATTCTGTGCAGTAACCATTTTTGTAGCACCAACTATTAGTTGTTGCGTAATTTAGGTTTTCTGCCATCCATTTTTTGCCACCTATTGTTACTGTGCGGTAAGTTTTTTGGTCTCTGCTATCCGTAAAGGATGAATATGTTATATTCGAGTTGAAGTGTTCTTGGCTAACATCTATATTTTCGCCTTCAACGCAACGAATTGAGAAACTACGTTCAAATTTTTTTCCGAGAGCGCTGGTTATATATGCTCCATCAGAGGCTTGGTCTATTACCAAATGATATGCCCAACCAACTTCGTCACTCGTAGCACCCCACCAATTACCACCTGTACCGATTAAGCCAAATATAGGACCAGCAGCATAGCTACTAGGCAAAGCCGAAAATCCAAATTCGTCCGTTCCATTGCCACAATCGTCATAATAACACCATTCTGCTGTTGTTTTAAGTTTCTTGCCTGCTACATTTTTACCGCCAGCAGTTTGCACCAACTCTTCAAAGTCTTTCTTGCTCGGCAAACGCCACCCTACAGGACAAGCGTTCATAGCGGCATCCCAGTCGTAAAGTTTGCCGTATTTCTCGCAGTTGGCAGGGTCATTGTCGTAGCCGTGACACATACTATTTATCGTTTGGAAGTTTAGGTTTTCAGCCATCCAGTTTTGAGAGCCTATCTTAACCCATTTGTAAGTTTGGCTGTCTCGTGGGTCGGTGAAAGTTCCGCTAGTTGGAGTTCCATCGCTTGAACTGCTTTGTGTTTCGGAACTGCTACTTTGCTCTGTGCTTGAAGAACTATTTGGCTCACCGCTTGAACTTGAGCTAAGCGTTTCGGAACTGCTGCTCTGCACAAGGCTAGACGAGCTTGACGTTTCCGCAACCGAGCTTGAGCTTGGCTGTTGCGGTTCTTCGTTGCTGTCGTTTGAGGAACAGGAGCAAATGAAGGCTAGGGATATTGAAATTAGGAGTTTTTTAAGCATAGTGTAAATATATATTTTTTTATGGATTATGGTGCAATTTTTGTAAATCTTGGCGAAAAATGTCGTTTTTTTGTGATATTATCGGCATTTTTTTGCAAAATAGGTTATCGCTACGAACTGTTACTCCCCCTTAATACATCTCACGCTTAGAAAGTCAAACTTTGAGGTGCCGCCCCAAAAGGGGTGAGTATCACGCTGAGCCATCGCTGAATTGCCTACGACCTCAGCGGTGCTCCACCAATAACCCCAGCCGCCGCCATTATGAAATTCACCATCGTAAAAAGTACCGCCCTGCAAAGCTGAAAAACCATAAGTGTCTTGACAGATGCTTATGCCATTGGAACGAATGCACTCATAACCATTTGCTTCTCTTAAATGCGTCCAAAAATATGCTGAACCTCCTATAAAATTCAACAAAGCCGGCCACTCATCTGCGCCTGGCAAATGCCAGCCGGATGGGCAAATGCCGGCATACCCTGGGGGTGCGTTATAAAGAGCCATTCTATATTCGGAAGGAAGATTCATCGCCTCTGTCCAATTATACAACCTGCCATAAATATCGCACTTATTCTCATCATTGCCATAACATTTTCCTATATTGCCGCCATCGTCATAATTCAAATTTTCTGCCATCCATGTTTGAGACATTGCTCCCATATCTATGGTCACATACGCATATTTTTTTCCGTCGCGCTTATCGCAAAAATGTTTTTTCGGTTTTCCGTAATGTTCAATTTCTGTTCCATCTGCAAAATCTGCGCATAAATCCACGCTTGAGCTTGAAGACAGCGGTGGTTCAATTTCGTATTCGTCTTTTACGCAACGTGCGCTGAACGAGAGCGATTTATTTTCGGTGCCTCCCCAAGTTTTTTCAATAAAATTGTACATCCATTGCATATAAGCGTGCTGTGGATTGTCTGGGCTATCGGTGGATGTCCACCAAATGCCACGCTTGCCGATGGTGCTGAAAGGCTGCGTTTCATTAGATGATCCTAAACCGCCCGGCAAGGCAGAAAAACCATAAGTGTCTTCATCGGCATAATCTGAGCTATTGCCGGATTCAGCGACATCCCAAGAATTTTTTGCCTTCAAATATTTTGCAGCGGTATTGCTTCCGTAAGGATCGTTCATGTGATTGCCAGAACCACTTGCTTTGTCAATAAAACGATACAATGTTTCCCAATCCGTTTTGCTTGCCAAATGCCAACCAACAGGGCATGCAGTTTTAACCTCATTGCCGTTATACAATCTGCCATAAGCATTGCAGTTGGCTATATTATTGTCGTAACACTTTCCTTTGCTTCCATTGCCGCCGTCGTAATTCAAATTCTCTGCCATCCAATTTTGAGTGCCTATTGTTACATACACATATTTTTTGCCGTCTCGCTCATCGCAAAATTGCTTCTTTGATTTTCCGTAATGTTCTCTTTCCGTTCCATTTATAAAACCATTGCACGAAGCAATGCTTGAACTTGAAACCACTTGCGAGCTGCTGCTACCCAAGCCACTGCTAGAACTGCTGCTCTGCGCAAGGCTAGATGAACTCGGCGTTTCGTTGTTATCGTCTTTGTTGCCTCCGCCCGAAGAACAGGAGCAAATGAAGGCTAGGGATATAGCGATGAGGAGCTTTTTAGGCATTTAATCCTCCACGCAACGGACGGATGCGTTATATTCAAAATTTTTAAGAGATAACTCATTAGCTTCGCTGTTCATTTGCCAAATGTTTGGAACTTCATATTCTTTGCCAGGCTTTGTATCGGGGAAAACAGGCATTGTTTGCCACGTCGTTGTAGTAGCACTTAACCAAAGACCAGAACTGCCAATATCGTGAAAAGTCTCGTTTTTAGGGTTGCGGTAACCTCCAAATACTGCCGAAAACCCGTAATCTTCATTGCCGACAACACTAATTAAACTTCTCCAATCATTGTCATTAGGCAAACGCCACCCAGACGGACACGCTATACTCATAGCAATATCCCAAGCATATAATCTGCCATAAGTTTCACAATTGGATTTATCATCGTCATAACACCAGCTGCTGTCTGTCGCGTAGTTAAGGTTCTCTGCCATCCATCTGTTGCCGCCTATTAGCACAGTATTATAGCTTTGACCATCTCTTGAATCTATAAGAATTCCGCCATCGCCCAGTTTGTTCCATTTCGCAACCAAAGTTACATCTTCGGTTATTTTAGTTGAAGATATGTAAAGTTTATCTCCGTCAAACCAACCGCCGAATGTATAGCCGTTTTTGGTAGGGTCGGCTGGATATTTTAACCGCAACGCAGAACCACTATCAACGGAAACGCTGGGAATTGCAGGAATACCACCATCTGTGTTGAAAGTAACTGTTAAAAATTTCTGTGCACCGAGAACGCAACGAACTGAAAGCACACCGAAAGATTTACCAGAGTTAAGAGTAATAAAATTTGCCTTTCTAGAGTCCATAAGCACAACAGAAGTGAGTATTGCTCCAGTAGCAGTCCACCAAGTACCAGTTGTTTGTCCAGTCTCCCATCTACTCCACGATGGATTGCCTTCACCGCCAGGCAAAGCGGTAAAGCCATAA
Organism: Candidatus Fibrimonadales bacterium; assembly: GCA_009786285.1. Taxonomy (GTDB): domain Bacteria; phylum Fibrobacterota; class Fibrobacteria; order Fibrobacterales; family Fibrobacteraceae; genus Fibrimonas. The sequence continues at coordinate 24,343 of WQTK01000338.1, forward strand.
TCGTCTGTGCCTTGTATAAGTGTATCTTTTATAGTTGAATCGCCAAGAGCGTTAGAGTTTGTTTTTTTCCAATCGTAGGTAGCTCTCAACTTTGAACCTTCGCCGACATAATCCTGCAAAATATTCCATTCCTGTAAAGTGGAAACGTGCCAACCATCCGGGCAGATACCTTTATGCTTTTCAGAAATTAGTTCCGAGCAGTCAATATCGTAACAGCTTGTGTCAAGAGCCATAGCCGTTGCCCAATCATATAAGCGACCGTATTTATCGCAGTTGACTTGCAAGTTGCGATTGCAAAAACTTCCCTCTACGCTGTAATTCAAATTCTCTGCCATCCATGTTTGCGTTCCTATTGTTACAATGCGATAAACCTGTCCGTCTCGTGGGTCGGTGAAAGTTTCGCCAACAATTGCTCCGCTAGACGAGCTACTGCTACTTTGCACACCGCTTGAACTGCTGTTCTGCACGAGGCTAGACGAACTTGGAGTTTCCGCTACCGAGCTTGAGCTTGGCTGTTGCGGTTCTTCGTTGCCACCATTTGAGGAACAGGAGCAAATGAAGGCGAGGGATATGAAAATTAGGAATTTTTTAGGCATTTAATCCTCAACGCACCTCACAGACATTTTGTGTGATTTGTCGTAATTCTTTACACTCGCATTATTAACATTGCTCCAGCTTCCAATATGTAAACTATACGCATTTTCAGCGTCTGATTCTGTTGAACTCCACCACCAGGCAGTTTCGCCAAAATTGCCATCGGGAGCAGGAGCGGAACAAACTGCCATAGGGTCTGGGGGATTACAGGAAAACGGCGGTGATTCGGGGGATTTTCCTGCGGACAAGGCTGAGAAGCCGTAATTGTTTGTGCCACTGCTGTCTCTTCTGCCATACTGAACCCAGCCTTCTTTCACTCTAAGTTTCTTCCCTGCCGTTTCGTTTCCACCTGCAAAAGCTATCAGTTTTTCCCATTCTGCTTTTGAAGGCACACGCCAACCTTTCGGGCAAAAACCGCCAACGCAAGTGTTGCAATTATTTGTGCCGTCCAAACAGAATTTTCTAGTGCACGCTGGCATCATCCTTGTTTCTGCCCAAGTATAAATTCTGCCGTAAGCATTGCAATCCCGCTCGCAAGTGCCTAATTCGCCGTTAATCCCTGCGTAGTTCAAATTTTTTGCCATCCATCTTTTGCCGTCTATTGTCACAACAGGATAGCTTTGTTTATCCCTTGCATCAACAAGAACATCGTCTTTCGCCGAAACTTCCGTTGCCAACAAACTCGCCGCTATGAGAATGAATGTTGTCTTTTTCATTTTAATCATCTACGCACCTTACAGACATTTTGTATGACTTTTTGTAATTCATTATAGCCACATTGTCCATATTGTGCCTACTGCCGATAGATATGCTATACGCATTATCAGCGTCTATTTCCGTTGAACTCCACCACCAGGCAGTTTCGCCGAAATTGCCATCCGCAGCAGGAGCGGTGCAAACTATTAAGGGGCACTCATAGATAAGGCATATACTGCACAATCCGGTTTCCTCGCTGCATTTCGGTTGGCATTCAGGAGGAGGTGGGCATTCATACACAGGGCAGGAACCCGGCGACCTCGTGGGAGATTTTCCTGCCGCCAATGCAGAAAAACCGTAATCGTCTGTGCCGCCAACGTCTTGTTCGTCATAATAATACCAGTGCCAGCTAGTGTTTGCCTTGAGTTTCTTTGCGGCAACTTCTTCGCCACCCGCAAAAGCTATCAGTCCTTCCCACTCCTCTTTTGAGGGCAAACGCCAACCTTGCGGGCAAATAGGTTCCGCAGCCTCAGCCCAAGAATAAAGCCTGCCGTAAATGTCACTGCCCTCAGATAGTTCCATACCCAATTCGCCATCTAAGCCGGCGTAGTTCAAATTTTTCGCCATCCATTTTTTGCCGTCTATTATTACGGTAGGATAACTTTGATTATCCCTTGAATCAACAAGAGCATCGCTGTCATCAAAGCTACTGCTAGACGACAAAACATCTTCTGATACAGAAGTCGTCAGTTCTTCTGGCTTCAAGCAGGAAATAACAAGCAATAAGCTTGCTGCGACGAGAACGAGGGCTATTCTTTTCATATAAAATTGAATATAAAATTTTTTATGGCTTTTGGGCTTATTTTTGTGAATTTTGGCGGAAAATGTAGTTTTTTTGTGATATTAGAGGCATTTTTTCGCATCTCCTGATTTTTTGCCGATGTAAAAAACATATCCATAATACTGTTTATATTTGGAATATAGCTCCACTTCATGTTTATCATCTTCAATATAGGCCTCTACAGTTTTGTTGCCAGCATATTTTTTCAAAAGTGTTTTTTCTGCCGCATCACGAGGAATAAAATAATTTTCTGTCCAGCATTTTTCAGGCAATGTAAATGCCGCAATAAGATTATAGCCAACCCTTTGCATAATTGAAATATTATTCCCTATTGTATCTAATTCACAACCGGCACTGCTCCAAAACTTTTCAATTTCAGCGGGACGTTCATCGGTAAACCATGAAGGGCATGTTACGGCAACATAGCCATTTTTTTTGAGAAATCTATTCCAATAGTTTAGCCCTTTACCAATATTGTCTATAGCTCCTTCTGACCAAATAAGGTCAAACTCCTCTTTTTGAAAAGAAAGATTTTCCATTGAGCCAACAACGCCATTTACTCTTTCCTGAAAATTTAATCTTTTTGCGTTATTGTTAAAAATATTTATAAAATCAGAAGAAATATCTACTCCGATAATGTTTCCCGTAATATTTTGCGCAAGAATCATTGTTTGCCCGCCAGTTCCGCAAGCTATATCTGCCACACGAGAAATTTTATCACGATTATCCAAAAAACTTAATGCCTTAATAGTCATTTCAGGACTGCCAGGTCCCTGTCGCTCTAATCCTGTATGACTCTCAATAATTAAATCAAGGATTGTTAATTGTTCATTTTCCATAATAAGGAATATAGAAAAATGAAAAAGCCGTGAGATATAATGGATAGGTGTTGTGCCAATGGTATTAGGCCGGCTCTTCAGCATTTGCCGCAGTAATTATTTTCTTCCTGTAATCCTCGTCTTTTATTTTTACAAACCCATTGCTCAACAATGCCTTTATTGATGCTGTATTTTCCGGCAAAGGATCGGCAATTATTTCTTTGCCGCCTATTTGAATTATTTTTTCTTCCAGCATTTTTATAATTATCTTCCCAATGCCTTTATTCAAATACTCTTCTTCGCCTATTAAATACCCTATTCCGTAAGTAGAATCTTTTTCAATAACAGTTCCATAATATTCCTGCGCATAAAAGCAGTCCAAATATTGGCAAAAACCAATTTTCACATCGTTAAAATACACCATAAAATGCTTTATAAAGCTATACTTTCCATCTCGGCCATTAATTTCATTCAGCCAATCCTGCCTATGCACATCTCCTTTCGGACACATCCATTTATAAATATATTCTTTATCCAGCCATTTAAAAAAAAGATTTACATCTTCATCAGTTAAAGGTCTTAATGTTACGGGCATTACTAAAAATCCTCTGACTTGAAATTAGAATACCATCGCCCTTTTTCCGCTGTGAATTTCAACACGCAATAATCAGGGTCATTCACGCCTTCCGGATAATACATTGTATCGCCTTCTTGCCATATCATTTTTTTGCTTTTCGCGTCTTCCAACACTTCCATTGTGCCTGTTAGCATAACGCCTCTAAAAAAGCGCTGGTCGCAAAAGTAAATAGACGCTTTTGGATTTTTGCGATATTGCGCCACTCTCAGGGAAGAAGTGTTTGTTGAGAACCAAAACTCCCGCAAGCCTTTGCGCTTGCGAGGAGCAAGCATAGCTTTCATATTGGGGTAGCCGTTTTCATCAATAGACGCTATGTAGGCGGTCTTTTGACGGTCTATTATGTTTTCAATGGTTTCAGGTTTCATGATACGCTCCTTTTGCTATAAAACCAGTACAAGTGTTCCAATTGTTATCAAAATTGCTCCGATTATTGTTTTTACGCTCACAGGCTCGCCCAAAATAGCAAACGCCAAAAGCATAGTTATGACTATGCTTAATTTGTCTATCGGAACGACTTTTGCCACATCGCCGATTTGCAGCGCTTTGTAAAAAAACAGCCACGAAAATCCCGTAGCAAACCCCGAAAGCACAAGGAATATCCAGCTTTTTTGCGTTATCGCCGCAATTTCGCTGTGTTTTCCGGTAACAAAAACTATAATCCAAGCCATTGCCAAAACGACAACAGTCCTTATCGCCACGGCAAGGTTTGAATTTACGCCTTCAATCCCTATTTTCGCAAGAATCGCCACCACAGCGGCGAAAAATGCGGCAAGCAAGGCGTAAACTATCCACATAAATTCTCCTTCATTTTATCTTGCTTTTGCATAGGTGGAAAAGATAGAAAAATATTTGATTAGCCTCTACTGCTAGCTACGCCCAACAACTCCAAAGTCCTGTCATCCGCCTTGCCGCCAAAACGCTTACAGAGCAATTCATGCTGCAAATACATCGTGGCTTCATTCAAATCCTTGATCGCATATACCACATCCAATGGCTTTCTTTGCAACCATCTTTGCAAAGGGGTGAACAAATCCCCCTCGCTCCAACCAAAAATTCGGCTTCGCCAAATTTTCGTTTTCCGCTGCCCCCAGAACGGGGTTGGTTCGCTACGCTTCCTAACACCCCGTAACGCCCGAGTGCAGAGTTTAATCCTTTTTGTCTGAACCCCGATTTTCCCGATTTTAGGATTTGCAGGATTATGTTAGCTTGGTTTTGCAAGCGGTGTCTAAAGTTTATTGAAGAGAAGGTGGATATGGAGAGGTGTGGAATGACCATAAAAAATAAATGTATATTATAACAATGGAATCTAAAAGTCTAAACAAGATTGCTCGTGATCTGATACGGATCGGTCTCAAACGTGAATGTAAATCGTTTGCAAATAAAATAGCAAGATTTATCAACGCTAAACGAAAAACAAAAGATCCGCACGAATTTTACCTAGACCTGTATGAAAAAGTTATTTCTTTTAACAAACATATTGCAAGCCGATATGATTATGTAAGTAACTCCCTTTTAGATATAACTCTTTGGGGGCTTTTCAATCATGGGATATTAACTACAAAAGATATTGTTAATTACGACATCAAAGTCCAAAAAAGTTTACTGAAGGAGTTAAAGCAAAATGGCAAATTAGAGCTTTCGCCTTAAAACCAACGTTTTTTCATTGTTTCAAAAAACTCTTTTGTTATGAGAAAATAAGAATTCAGTCTGCAATGTCATTTGGATTAAATATTTTAAGCAACAAAAATAGTCGCATAAATTATCGTTTTTTAGAGATTATTTTAAAATATTATTTCAGTGAAATGTTTCATTTCCATAACTTTTTAAATGTATCTGAATTTTGAAACAGCCAAACTGGTTCACCGATTCTGTCTATAGATTGCTCTCCTTCTAATATAAATTCGTTTTCAAACTGATTAGATTCTATTGTTATAAATTGCCGATTCAGCATATCTTCTAAAGATTGAAAATTAGCAACGCCTTCTGCTGTAGGAGTAGAATGTATTCCTAATGTAACAAAATGAAGTAGTTGAGTATCCTTTATTCCTTTATATTTTATAATCGGCAATGTATAGTACGAAAAACTATTTGCGCCAAAATATTTTTGAATATTATAACATACAAACAAACGAACTATCTCTGCATTTTTTTGGTTCCCTTTTAATTTAGAATATTGTTTTAAGTATTTTTTAATAGATTCATCTGGAGGATTATTTATAAAGTTTTGCAACTCCTTACCCTTATAACTACAATGGACAGTTAAAAGGAAAATGAATTTGTTGGATATTCTGCTTAATTCTTTTTGTATTTCTAACAATCTCTGAATGGCATTAAATTTATATGCTTTTTGTGCGTTGCCATCTTTGTCTATGTATTCTATTGGTGAAGCGATATCATTACAAAAATCTAAGTTATATAAAGTTATGAATTTATCAGTTTTAAATCCTATTTCATTTGGAGAATTATCATATCTTTTTAATACAACCTCTTCCAAATAACCATCATATACAACATAATCGTTAATTTTTCCTTGACGCTCTAATTGCCTTAAAAAATCTTCTAATTCTAAGATTTGTTCCCTATTTTGATTCGGGTTTGACGGCTTTCCATAATCCCTACATTGAAAAGCTATAACAGATTTAATATGTTCAAGCCATTCATTAATATCATCAGCCTGAGGAGAAGGCAAACCTACATAGATCAGTTTTTCTTTAACTTTTTCAGTTAAAAATTTAATAAGTGGCTTGTTCCAACTGTTACGAATAAATTTTTTGTTTTCTGTGCTAAATTGAGTTTTTATATTATTCGTCATCTTGTATCCTCTCCTTAAATTGTTGTAATAATTGATAGTACTCTGCTCTAGATTGAGCCGTTTTTTGAATAAACATCTCATCAATTAAATGAATTATATTTGCCAAATCATCTTCAATTTTTATATCCAAATCAAGAAGTAAATCATGCAAATTTTCATATTTTTTTATCTTGCCTAAATGACCATCTAATTTTATATTAGAAAGTCCTTTAGCAATATTAGTTTTTGATATATTGGAATTATTTGAACTTTTTGCGCTTTTTTTCTTACCAACAGTTGTTATTCTATCTTGTATAGTTGTTTCAAACTTTTTTATGCTATCGCATAATTTCCTTGCTTGCTTTTCGGATTCCAATCTAAAGCCCTTCCTTTTTATTCTACCGTTAATTTCATTATACATACTTTTTAATTTTACTATTATGCCAATGAGTTTTTCTGCATCTTCCTCGTATTCACTATAAGCACCCATTATTTCTGTCTTGAATACATCCAAATGATTTTTTAATTCTTCTTCGCCTTTTGTATATTCTTGATATTCCTTTCCGCTTGCATCAAATTTGGATGCAGCGTCCGTTAGTGCCTCATAAAAAGAAGAACGCAAAGGAGAATATTCTATATCGCTACGAGATGCATTTGGTAAAATTTTAGAATTTACAATTATTATTTCTCCACTATATCTATCAAAATAAGTATTTTTATTTGGAAAAAATTTTACCGATCCTTCTCTTTTACCTATTGAAAATCCTTGCTTTTTAATGATGAATCCTCTTAATTTTTTTGTATCTATCTTCTTTCTTTCCGAATTAAGACAGCCCCAAGCAATTCCAAAGAAATTTCCATCTTTTTCAATTGAACAAAACAATGGTTCTTGCGGTTTTATTTCTGGATCAGAGTTAAAATCTACATCTCGATATGGTCTATATAAATTCTTCATCTCGGAATTAACTTGAAGTGATAAATTTATAAGTTCAATTTTTTGCTTTTTTGCATTGCATAAACTAGTTATTGCAGTTTCTATTTTTTTAGCATGCGTAAAATTTTCATGATCAAAATGGAGAGGAATTACATTTCTTAAATAGTTGGCTACTTCATCAAAGTCTGACAATGCAGTATAAAATTCTGGTTCTATTCCTGTAAGTTCAACTGTAGTACCTTGATTAGGGTATTCACCACTAGCTAACACTCCATTTTCGGTCAATGATATACACTCTTCTAATATGGTTTGTAAATCTATAAGTTCTTCAGATTTTATTTTATTATTTAATCTTTTTTCTTTTTGCATATTTAATATGGCTTTCATTTTCCCAAAGTTCATTTCTAAACGATTGGGATTATTTTCTGTACCTCTACTATATATAGTCAATTTTTCACATAAATGGAAAGAACTATAAATTCCAATACCCATAAATCCAACGTTTTTTGCTGGGTTTTTATCAGAAATTCCAATACGAATAGCATTTCTCAATGTATCATGATTCATACCCTTACCGTCATCCTTAACAACAATGGACTCTTGGCGAATTTTTACTTGTAACGTTTTGGCTTGTGCATCAACGCCATTTTGGATGTATTCTCGCAGTGCATCCTTAGGGTCAGGGTATATCCCTTTCGTAATGATAGAGATAACCTCTGCTCCTATATCAAATTTGCTTAACTTCATTACAGACCTCATTTGCGGATTGTCAATGATAATATAGAAAATTTATCAAATTTCTATATTACCGCCATGAGTATAATAGGATGTTTTGTCTATTTCTTAGTTAAGGAAGCTTGTGGTATAGGCTATGAGGTTCTCCAATATAGCCTTGCTCTCAAAGAATACACTCAATTAGACTATACTTTAGCGTAAGGATTTGAATGAAAAAAGTTTTGTTACTAGAACCTAATTATAGAAATAAGTATCCTCCAATGGGATTAATGAAGATTGCTACGTATTATAGAAATAAGAAATATGATGTGCGTTTTTTTAAAGGCGATTTGTTATTTTTTGCTGCCAATTTACTTTGCGAAGAATTTTTAGACAAAACCAATAGGTTGTTGTGGGGTAATTTTTTCCAAAAATTATCCGAGTACATAAGAACTGGAAAATGCGATTTGCTAAAACAGATACCCGATTTTGATGAATTTGACAATTTATATCTCTTTAGAGAAAGATTTAGAAAAAAAGATTTTCCACAATTTAATATAATCTGCATTACCACATTATTTACTTTTTATTGGAAGGAAACAATAAATACAATAAATTTTGCAAAATATTTTTGCAAAAAAGGCACAATTAAAGTTGGAGGAATTGCCGCTAGCTTACTACCAAAAGAATTGGAGAATGAAACCGGAATTGAACCTCATATCGGTTTGTGGAATACCGTTGATAAGTTACCGCTAGATTATTCTATTTTAGAAGAAATAGATTATAATTATCCTGCGAATAATGCTTATTTTACCTATACAACAAGAGGCTGCGTTAATAAATGCGTATTCTGTGCAGTTCCTAAATTGGAACCAAAATATTGCAATCGTATCCCATTAAAAAAATCATTAGACAAAGTAAGTGAAATTTTTGGAGAAAGAAGAAATTTACTTTTAATGGATAATAATGTCTTTGCATCAAATGAATTTAATAATATTATAGATGAAATAAAAAAATGTGGCTTTGAAAAAAATGCGAAATATGATTCTATAAATGAATATGAAATTGCGATAAAAAATTTACAAAATGATTGGAATAGCAAGGCTTATATAAAAAAAATTATTAAAATCTATGAGCAAGTATCTGAAAAACTATCGGAACAAGAACAGATTGAATTTTACACTCAAAGATTAAATTTAAACTTATTGTGCGAACAAACAGCAACAAAAGATTCTATTTTAGAATTTAATGAAATAATTAATCCGCTTTATAAAAAATATTTTAAACAATCTAATGTTCTTCGCTATGTTGATTTCAACCAAGGCTTAGACGCACGTCTTGCGACAAGAGAAAAAATAAAAAAAATAGCAGAAATTAATATTCGCCCACTTCGCATTGCTTTTGATTATTGGAGCAAAAAAAACGTTTACGAAGATGCTGTTCGTTTAGCGGCGGAATACGGAATACGCAATTTGTCAAATTACTTATTATACAACTTTAATGATAAACCTGAAGATTTATACAATAGAATGAAGTTAAATATTGATTTATGTGATGAATTAAATATTGCTATTTACTCTTTTCCAATGAAATATCATCCCATAAAAGGTTCAGAACATTTTCACAATAGAGGTTTTATCGGTAAATATTGGTGCAAAAAATATATAAGAGCCGTTCAAGCCGTGCTTAATAGCACAAAAGGAAAAATCGGTAGAGGTAAACCTTTTTTTGAAAAGGCTTTTGGAAAAAATGAGGAAGAATTTATAGATATACTTGAAATGCCCGAAACTTTCATTATCTATAGGAAGTTTTTTGAATGGCTACAAGATAAGAAATACAAAGTTTCGACAGAAAAATGGAAAAATGCATTTGATTCATTAAAGGGAATAGATAAAGCCGAAGCTTTGGATATAATTCACAAAGCAGATTTTAATAATGTAAAAATCAATAACCCTCGTATTTCCAAGCTCATTAGATTTTATACTAGTTACAAAGATGATATTATAAAGCCAGAGACGGAATTATATGAATTGAAACAAGAATATGATTCTTTGTCAATTTAGTTAGTATCCCCAAACTCCACCCCAGGCAACCCCTGCACCACTTTAACCGTCTGCACGCTCAAATTTATCACGCTATGCAGCAAATCTAGAATATATCGTGGCTTGCCCATTTCCTTTGCCCAGTCATTGGGATTATTGACAATCCCGCTTTCCTTGTGCGTAGTAACCTGATATCGCTCCATAATCCATTCAATAGCCGATTTGCCGTTCACCACGTATTCATAAGCCTTGTCGGGAATATTTTCAAGCGAAATTTGGCTATTGTAAATAATCTTGCTTTTATCAACTTCTTTTCCATTTTTGCCAAAACGCATTTTTTCTACAAGATAGCTTGGGTTTTGCGATTCGCATTTTTCAACCACGCCAGAGAGCTTCCCTACATTTTCGTAGTTCAAGTGCAGTTCTGCTAGTGCTCTGCCAGCTTTGCTAAATGCCCAGAAGTCACGGACATCTTCTACTAACGGCAAGCGGGGCAACATCTTTTTCAAGTCGCTTGTAAAGGCTTCTCGGTATTTGGGGCTGTGCAAAAATCCATATACATAATAGAAAATATCTTCTTTTGTTACATTTTTGCCATATTGCTCTTTGCATCTTTTCAAAATAAAATCGCTTATTGCGTCTTGTCTATGGTGTTCTTGAAATAATTCGTCTTTTTCTTCTTTGTAATAATAAAGAGGAAAGCATTGAGTATCGCCAACTAAATGTAAATCTGGAATAATATCTGATATAACAACGGACAATTCTTTAGATGAACCCACACACGATAAACAAATAACCAAATTTTTATGCTTTTGCGTTGGAAAAAAAGAATCCATACGTGAAACTACATTATTCATCTCACGACTGAAATATAAATATTGCTTGAAAAATGGACGATAAATTGCAATTACAACGTTTGTTTCGTCAAAAGTTTTTGTTTTCAGATTATCAATATCTGTTAGAAAAGCTCTTGACCAACTTATTTTTTTGTCATCATAAGCAATATAATCTTTCGCCTTTGCTTTAGGGTTTCTATTTATAACTTTGTTAAATTTTGCAACTTCAGAATTAAAAAAATTAATACTTTGTTTCATATTATTTTTTATTTCTGTTTTGTTTGACTGATAAACGAAACTATCACGTGAGCTTTCTAAACCACGACAATAAATTCCATTTTTCCAAAATGTATTCTTTTCTATCTTGTCTGTAAGCGGAATAAAAGAGAAAAAAGCATCATTACGTTGGTTTAACCAGTCGCCGTGTTCATTTGGAGCTAATTCGGATAACTCCATATTACTTATTGTATGGAATTCTTTTATCTTTTTCAACTTTTCTTCACGGGGCAAATAATCACCTATATCGTGATAATAAATTTTCGCCTTGCTCTGCTTTTGATTTTTCTCCTTACTAAAAGCGTTATAGCAATAGGCGTACGACTGCCACTGCCAAAAATCTTACCACCTTCTCTGCGTGATAATTCTCCACTTGTTCGCTGATTACCTCGCAAATTAAACACATAAATGGAAGAAAATTCTTTTTCTAAACACTTGCGAAATCCATCTGTACTATTGCCATCAAGCCACGCACCATTGCTTACAAATGCTATAACGCCGTCATTGTTTGCTAATCTGTCCGTACACCAACGAAATGCCTTAATGTAAGAATCATATAAGGAATTCTTATTAGTCGCAGTACCATCCTTAGCGTAAGTATCTGCAATACGTTTTTCAAGTTTATAGTATGATTGATTTTTTGCATTATCATTAGCCGACTTTTGCCCTACCGAATATGGCGGATTCCCTATAATCACGGTTATAGGCGTTTTCTTTTGTCTTTGCACTCTTTCAAAATTTTGCGGAAATAATTTAGAAGCCAATTCATTAGCATCATCTGTCTCGCCAAGCTGAAAAGTATCGGTAAGGCATATTCCGCCAAACGGAGTATAAGCAGTCTCTACATTCCACTTTGGCGTTTTGCTATCTGCAACCATTGGATAGTTATAATCTTGAAACTTCGCTTCCTTAGAAGAAACGGAAAAATCAGATATGCAATCGTGAAACGCATTTTCAATATTCACTGTCGCAATGTAATACGCCAAAAGAACTATCTCATTCGCAAAAATCTCTTTCGCATATTTCCTTCTCAAATCTTTTTTGTCAATCAAACCGCTTTGAATAAGACGAGTAATAAAAGTTCCCGTGCCTGTAAACGGATCCAAAATATTCACATTCTCATCGTTAATCGCCCTGCCAAATTCCTGCTTCAACACATCATTAACAGAATGAATAATAAAATCCACAACCTCAATCGGCGTATAAACAATACCCAACCGCTCAACCATTTTCGGAAAAGCGGTCTTAAAAAACTTATCGTATAACTCAATAATAATACGTTGCTTGCCCTCAGCATTGTCAATGCCCGAAGCCCGCAACTTCACCGACTCGTAAAACTTTTGCAACAACTCAGTATCTTTCTCTATCGCCTGCGTTTCCAGCAAATCAAGCATACTCTGCATTTGAAACTGAAATCGGATTATTTTTCACAAAAGAATAGCCCTCAAACAACGCTTCAAAAACAGGCTTGGTAATAATATGTTGCGAAAGCATTTCAATAGCATCAGTCTCTGTAATGCTCGGATTGATATTTTTCTGAAGCCCCGAAAGAAATTGCTCAAAAGCAGTTTTATACTCACTCGTTTTTATCATCTTGCCAATACGCCCAATTTGCCGCTCGGCAATTTCCGCAACAGACTTTGCCCACTGCTCCCAATAACGGCGGTCGCCAACTTTCTCCACCATCTTGGCAAACACCACATTTTGCAACTGCTCAAATTGCAAACTAAGCTGCTGAGACAATTCCGTTTTCGCCACTGCCTCAGTAGCGATATGCGAATTTCCATTTTCGTCAAAATAAGTATCTACACCGCCAACAATAATCTGTGCAGGGCGATGTTTGTTCAACTCAATTTTATTCACCCTTGCATTAAAGCGGTCATCGTGGGCACGAAGTGCATTCAGCACAGTCCAAACAACTTTATAACGCTCATTATTATCCAAAGCCTTGCTTGCATCTTCATCAAACGGGGCAACTACGGGAATAATAATATAACCATACTTCTTGCCCTCCGCTCTTCGCATCACACGACCTACAGATTGCACCACGTCAATCTGTGAATTCTTGGCAGAAAGAAACATCACAGCATCAAGGCTTGGCACATCAACGCCCTCGCTAAGGCAACGCACGTTGGTTAGAATACGGCATTCGTTTTCATTTTCAGGCACAGACTTCAGCCAATCCAAAAGCTCATCACGTTTTGGAGCAGACATTGTGCCATCTATATGCTCGGAAGTCGGCGAAACACAAGTATTTCTCTGCTCGTCCGGCAATGCGGAAATGTAAATTCCTGTGGTTGAATTAAAAGTTTCAGTTATCTTTTTTGAAATTTTAATGCTTTGGCAAAAAGCAACGGCACGCCGCATAGGCTTAGGATCACTCGCACGAATAGAACCATTATCCCCCAGAACTTGCTTAGACAAAGCCTTAATGCAACCTATCAGCTTTGAAGCATCATCCGTTTTAATTTCCTGCTGGCTGTCTGCAATCATCTGCTGCACAGCGGGAGGCACATTCTTATCGTTAAGCGTTAATATCAATACTTTGTAATCGGTCAATAAATCTTTTTCCACCGCCTCGCCAAAACCAATCCTGTAAATTTCTTCACCATATAGTTTTTCATCGTCCATAGAGCAAAGCACCGCATCAGCCTGAGCAGCACGGCTTTTGATGTTATCTTCGTAAAGACGTGGTGTTGCAGTCATATAAAGGCGTTTTTTGGCTTTTATAAAATTGTTGTCGTGCACTTTCACAAAAGTGGACTCATCGTCACCCGAAAGCGTTACGCCTGTTGTTCGGTGCGCCTCATCGCAGATAATCAGGTCAAATTCGTCAAATCCATTTTTCAACAATTCTTTCTGCGCTTTTGAAATAACATCAATAGATTGGTAGGTGCTGAAAACAACCGTCATGCCTTTCTTTTTAAGCGACTGAATACGCTTGAATTGCCTCAAAATCTCATTGCGATCGGTAGAAGCCGGTGCCGCCAAATCCACCACATTTGTAAAACCGCTATCTTCATTTTTGTTCTCTTTGCTTGAAATTTTAGGATCGCTGCAAATGCAGATTGGATTAATCGGCTCTTTCGCATCCGCCGACCACTCATGCAAAGTTTGCCCAAGCAATGCGATAGACGGAACAAGAAACAAGACTTGCCCTTTGCCATTGGTTTCTTTTTCTGCAATACGTAGCGAATTGAAAGTTTTGCCAGTTCCGCAAGCCATAATAAGCTTGCCTCTATCGTATTTCTTAAAATACTCGTGCGTTTTCTTCAACGCTTCCTCTTGATGCGGACGCAATATTTTTTTCGGCGAGCGAGCCAATTCGCCGTGCGTATCTTGCTCCAAGCTTTCCCAGTTCACCCGTGCGTTTTGCAAATTAGCCAAACTTATGCGATACAGAGGTGGATTTTGGTTTCGGATAGCCTCTTCTGCATTTGAATTCCATTTATTAGTGGTAGAAATCCAAAAGCGACGTGCAAAACCGACTTTTCTAGACTTCTCGTCAAAAAATTCTCGGCTTGAAGTTGAGAGAAAAGTATCAACCGCAGGCTTGTCAATATAGCTATCCGCATTCCAGCATTTGCATTGAATAGCCCAAAACTCGCCATCAACAGTCTCTGCAACCAAATCGATGCCTGTATCGTGCCCTCCGAAATCTTTTTTAGCAAAAAACTCATCCCAAAGCCACACTTTTTTGAGATTGACTGCATATTGAAGGTCGGTGAGCAAGTAAGCTCTCATTAGGCGTTCAAAACGACATCCTAAATCTTCATTGGAAGAAGCAACTTTGCGATATTTCTGTAGAAGTTCATCAAAAGTCATTTTTTGTCTCAGTGAGAATATAGAAAAAAGCAACGAAGTCAAGGCCAGAAGGGTTAGCGGAAAACGCCAACGGCGGTTGGAGCGAAGGGAAGGCTTTCCCTTTCCAAAATGCTTTCATTTCACATCACTCAATAAAACGGCTTTGCTTCTGCTTGTTTTGCCTTTGGTTATCTCTATGTCGCTTTTTGGAACGCCAAACTTTTCGGAAAGCAATGCGATTAAAGCATCGTTTGCTTTGCCTTTCTCAGGAGCGCACTGAATGCGAGCTTTGTAGCCATCTTCTGTTTTTACAAGCTCGGTTTTGCTAGCATTTGGAATTACTTTGACTTGGATGAGCATTTTTTCTTCCCCGTAAAGTCTGTTGATACAATCTTGAATACGCAGATATTTTTGGCTTGTTCTTCGGAGAATACAACATCCCTGCCGGCTTGGTGCTTGAACATAACCGATAACGCACTGCATTTTTCGTTGAGGTCATCAATAAACACGGCTTCCCCAAATCCTATAACGCTTGCAAAATAATAGCCGGAGTTGCACGGAATTTCAGAATGAATCGGCACACCTTCATGCGACATTTCAAAGCATACCTTGTTGCTGCGTTTCAAAATATCCAGTTTTCTGCCTTCCAATGCACTGTGAAAATACAGCTCCAATGTGTTTCCACCAAGAATTCTATACCCATAACTCAATGGCACAACATAAGGCGCGCCATCGTCAACCATTGCGACATGGCAGGTTTTGCATTGAAGCAAAATTTCTTCAATGCCGTTTATATCCGTAATCTCTCGGTCTTTTCTACGCATAACAACTCCTTGTTTGCCAAAGCTGCCGCTCTGCAATGGCTTTTTCCAGTCAGGGCAAAAATTCACATGTCAACGCCATAAGCGACCTAATAACGATTTAGGATTTTTGTCATATCTAGCTCTTATTGAGCAATTTTCACAATTATGTTTTTTTGTACCCATAAGTTTAAAGTAGAAAAATGTTGCAACCATAATCGCAATGAAATGGCGGTTCAATATATATGTTCTCGCCTGCTTTTTCAAAAAGCTCCGACAATATTTTTTTTCTGCCTTCAAGCTCTTCTTCGGTTGTCCCGTTGAACAAGCGAACAATTCTCTTTGCATTCAAAAAATCACGCCTAAGCTCTTCACTTCTCCAACAACTCCAAAGTCCTGTCATCAGCCTTGCCGTCAAAAAACTTATCAATCACGCTTTGAAAAACTGGCGGCGCATTTTCAACCTGCGCAAACAAAGTCATCGAAGAACGGAGCTTTATGTCATCTGGGCTACCAAAAATGCTATGAGCATCATCGCTATCCAAATTGAGCAACGCCTGCGATATTTCAAGCAAACGCTTGCCGAGCAATTCATGCTGCAAATACATCGTGGCTTCATTCAAATCCTTGATCGCATAAAATTGGGAGGTTTCGCTATATCCCAGTCCGGCAATTTGCGGAAAAATATACCACATCCAATGGCTTTCTTTGCAACCGTTTTTTATTTCTGCCAAAGCAGTTGCATAACTGGTTTCCTGTGCGGCGAGGAATCTTTGCAAAGGCGTTGTGTGAATGGGTGATGGCATGGTGTGAATGTAGAAAAAAGATTATGCAATACAAGCTATCTGAGGGTGAACAAATCCTCGCGACCCCCAGAACGGGGTTGGTTCGCTATGCTCCCTAACACCCCGTAACGCCCCGAGTGCAGAATTTAATCCTTTTAGAGAGGGCAATACTAGAACAATTTGGAGTTAAAATATAAAGGTCTTCCTAATGTTTCGTTTTTGATGTAGTTCCAAATTCCCAAAGTACTTTCAAACTGACAAACACAACTAAGCTAAAGCAAACAGGCAAAGCCTAAAAGTTTTTCAATCGTTTTTTTGGCGTTATATAAAAAACCTTTTTAACAATATTATATAAATCGTGGTCTATCCCGAAAATATCTGGATTTGCGAAAATTGTTTCTGTAGCTTGTTCTATTCTGTAATTATTTTTTTTACATTTATTCGCAAATATATAAGCTCTTCTTTTATGCTCTTTCGCTATTTGCATCGCCTCTGCTAAAAAACGTGGCCGCCAATCTTCAAAAATTTTATATCTTGGGTCATAGTTAAAGTATTTTTTTGCTTTATTTTCTGCCATTTTTAAAACGTTTCTTCTGTATTGTTTAGCACCTTTTAAAGTTCCGATGAGTTCGTATATTTTACCATCTTCAACGCTTCCAGCAGCTGTTAAAGCCTGTTTATATTTTACTTCAACCCCTGAGCAAATTTCTTCTTTCATTTCTCTTTCTTTTTCCCTTTTAAATTTAAAATAAAAGTGATAGCCATTATATGGAGTTTTTACATACGTTGTTTTATAGTAAGTATTTTCAAAATCTATATTATTGTTCTTAGCTATCTTTTGTAAATTAGTTATTCCATTATTATTGTCAATATCCAAGCATAAAAAACCAGCTTCCTTAGGTATAAATTTAAAAACTTTTATCGGTATTCCTAAAGAGGTATCAGAAAAAATATATTTTCCTTCTATCATTTCTTTAATCGCTTCTATATCATTTGTAAATCGGATGTTTAAATCTTGTTCTACATAAACTCCGCAATCATCTACGGCGGCTAGCTTTATTCCAAGTTCTGTATATTGTCGCAAAGTTTCTAAATCTGGCACTAGCATACCTTAAATATACATTATTTTTTCTCCTTGCAGTAGGTTTCTGCGAAAGATGTATATAATTCTCAATTTTTGAGTCTTTGGGGCTGGGTCTTGGTTGGAATGCGGTAGTTACCCCCAGAACTAAGTTGGTTCGCTATGTTTCCGACACCCCGTAACGTCCCGAGTGCAGAATTTAATCCTCTATCTTTTGCTTTTATTGTTGATTTTGGTTCCGTCTGGCGGTTCTTTTTCTATATTTATGCAAATTCTTTTTTTGGAGACATATGTATGAAAATGTTCAATTTTGTAATAACCCAGAGATTTACGTATGAAATTTAATATTGCATTTGAAGAGAAATGTGCAATTGCTCTTCATGAAAAAATGATCAGCAAAATAATTGTTCTACTAAATCAATATTATCCAAATGTAAATACATCAATATCAGCTACATTGAATAATAAGAATTCAGTACAATTTAATGATCTAAAAGAATTATTGACATATGATAACTCTGGTGATTATAGAATTGAAACTTTAAATATTGATTCAGGTTGTAAAAACAACTTCTCCATAAAATTTAAATCAAGCATGTCTATTTTTCTTGCATATAGCTCGACAGTATCAGTTTCTTTTTGTATGGAAACTAAAGATGATTGCGTTACTTTCAAGGCTAGGCTTAAAGAGATTTTTCGTGAAATAAGACTACCATTCTATTACACTATTTTGAGTAAGATTTCCTCTGCAAGTACATTTTTACCCGCAATGGCATTGTGCTGGCTTTATCTTTATATACAACCTAATGTAGCAAAAAATTCATCCATTTCATTGCCAACATTCACGCTTATAATATTAATCATTATATCTGCCATTGCATTTATTTCTGGAATAGGGCGTATTTGGTCAACGCTTTTTTTACCGATACATTTTTTATGGGGAGATGAAGTAATTCGATTGGAGAAAATTGCAAAGATAAGAAGTAATGTTTTTTGGGTAGTAATTATTGGAATAATTGTTGGGATAGTTGCTGCTATTTTTTCCCGTTATATAATCGGTTAAACTTATCCTATAAAGTATTTTGAAATATGGATAGAAGCGAGTCTAAATCTCCAATTATATTTAATATATTATCTGCAAACATTTCTTTTTATTATTTTCTCTAAAATTACAACGGAAGCCTCAACTGAACACCTTTATTTTCGTTATTCTCAAACTTTTTCCTATGTGTTATTTTTTTTACCTGCTTGTCGTCATCACTATAATTTGTAACTTTTATTACTTCTCTTGAAATTTTAATCTCTCCCGTTTCTATGTTTGTTGTTCTAACAATTTTTAAATCACAATTTATAAATGTCCCATTACGAAATTTTATCAACTGACTCCACACTTGCTCTAAAAAATCACCATCAGTTATTCTGAAATCAATATTATTATTATCAAGCATACCTTTCCAACTATCTTTTCTTCCTCTCATCAATATTGGAGCAACAATATAAATTTTTACTTGTTGAATGTCTTCAACTATTTCCATTTCCTCTGGAAGTATAAAATCGCTAAAATTTTCTTTATTAACAACCATTATTATTGGTTGTATAGATGGATTAGTTATGGTTTTGGTCTCTAAGTGCGTGATTTTTTCTTCTTTTTTGACGTTTTTGAAGAAATTACTTTTTTGCCTTCGTAAATCCTTATCGCTACTTGCTATGTAATCAAAATCAGATTCTGTTAAAATTCCTTTTTTTATATCTTCTTTAATATTTTTAATATTTTTTAATTTATCATTCGTTTCATCAATTTTATGTTTAGCAGAAGAAAATTTTGAATCAAGAAATTTAGTCACAAAAATAGCTATTAATGTCATAACGGTAGGTACAATGACAGGGTTATTTATCGTAACAGAAAAAGTATCAATCAAACTTCCTTCTTCTCTTGGTTTAATATCAATTAACAATCTATATTCTAGATATTTTTCTATACTTTTTATTGCCTTTATAAATTGTTTTTCACATTCGTTAAATATTTCTGCATTCATAGAATGTAAATTCTTGTCATCAAAACAATAACGAAGTTGAATTGTTATATTATTATTTTCCATTTTTGCTCCTCAAATACCACACCATTCATAATTTACCCAACATTTCTTTTAATTGATTAATAAACTTTCCATAATCTTCCTTTATATTAGTTTTAACAACATTATTCATAAGATCGCATTTTATTTTCTGTTTTTTCTCATTATCTTTTTTCGTGGCAAATTCAATGTTTTCCATCGCATTTTTAGATTCTTCATAAACATATTCTGGATACTCTTTTTTTAAATATTCAGAAATATATTTGGAATCCAAAAAGTCTTCCATTGTAGAGATATTATACACAACGTCCGCATAGGATAGCCAATTTTGAGAAAATTCTTTATAATTTCTGTCAAAATCCTTTCTTTTATTATTCGACGCATGATCTGAATCGGATACAATTATAAATTTTTTATTTGCCAAATCTAGTATTTGAACAAGAGTCTCTACGCCAGATATCCCATGTAAATATGTAATGCCCATATTTTTAAATTCATTTGTTTTTTTATAAAATCGACAATATTTGTTAAACAGCTCTTTATCTAACCAACCTTCAAAAATAATATTTTTATCTTGCAGAATATCAAAAATACTTGTCCCTATAGCTTGACGCAATAACTCATCATTGCTGAATTTAGCTTTTTCATCTTGTTTTTTTGCAGTTGTGATGTCATCTTTCTTTTCTACAATTAAATGCCTATCTATGCAATTTGTGTCAATCATATAAGGAGAATGAGTTGAGTAGATTATTTTTGCTTTTTCTGCAATTTTTAACAATTCATCTCTCAAATAACGAGCACTAGTTGGGTATAGACTTTGATCAGGTTCATCTATTAGAATTATATCTCGTTCTCCTATTTTGTTAGAGAGTGCTCGTGTAGATAGCATTAATAAAATACTGATGAATTTTTTAAATCCATCACTTCTGTCTTCGCATGAATACTTTGCTTTATTCACTATTTTAATTGACATTTCTGGACCATTAGGACATAATTGTATTGAAGTTTCCTTAAAATCTTGCCAAATATTTTGGAAAGTTGATGTGACTTTTTTTGAAACTTGCTCTAACAGATTTTCATAATCTCCATCTTCTGTAAAGGCTTTAGTAAACTCATCTTTAATATTTTCTCTATTACTTAATGTAAAAATATTTTGCAAAGGCAAATTGTCGGTTGGACTAATTTTGAAAGTTTCAATATCTATACTATTAGGTAATAAATATTTACTTTTATATTCCCAATAATGACATATATATGGATTCGAATTATATATATTTTTTGCTTCTTCAAGAATTAAAGACAAAATAGAATCCAGTTCAATAGCAGTTCCTGTACCTGTTGAATTAAAGGTTTTTCCATTCAGATAAATATTACTTTCTAACTTAAATTTATTTTCATTATAATTCCAATAAAAATAATCTATATTTTTGCCATCTGCAATTTCTATTTCTATCAAAATTTCATAGAAAAAATCTTTTATGCAATCGCATAGGGTTTTATTATTTGTAAAAGCAATACATTCTGTATTTGCATATTTTTCTTGAAATCTTTTTAACAATCTATCAAAATCACTCTCAAAATCATCTTCTTCTAATTTTATCATCGCTCGTATATGATAATTATCAATTTTTTCATTATCTATTCTTTTTCGTCTGTCTTTACTTCCATTTTTGAAGGTTAAAGCCACCGCCTTTCAGGCGGTGAACTTTTAGTTGCTATATTTGTAATATGACGGTTGAATACAGACA
>WQTK01000339.1 GCA_009786285.1 Candidatus Fibrimonadales bacterium
CCGAGCCTCGCTGGAGTAAAAATTAGCAATCCTGTGGTAACGGCTGCCCTCACACACGGACTCACCGTTTCCGCAAGCCTGTTCGTCAATCCGGGCGACACAATAATAATACCGGATTTGTACTGGGACAATTACGACTTGCTTTTCGGCGAAAGCTTCGGGGCAAAGATGGAAACATTCAACACCTTCGCAAACGGCAATTTTGACACAGCCTCGCTTGCCAAAGCCCTTGATGCCGGAGTTGGCAAAAAAATAGTGCTTTTGAATTTCCCGAACAACCCTTCAGGCTACACGGTAAAAGAAACCGAGGCAAAAAAAATCTGCGAGATTCTAAAAAATTGCGCAGAAAAAGGAAATGATGTTGTAGTCATTTTAGACGATGCCTATTTTGGCTTGGTCTATGAAAGCGGCATATATAATGAATCCCTGTTTGGGCTTTTGGCTACGGCAAGCAAAAACCTGCTCGCTGTTAAATTAGACGGCCCAACAAAAGAGGATTATGTTTGGGGATTCAGAGTTGGCTTTATCACATTTGCGTTCAAAGACGCAAGCGACGCAGAGCTTAAAGCTTTGGAAGACAAAGCTGCCGGAACCGTGCGCGCCTCCATATCCAACGTCGCAAGCATTTCCCAGGAAATTTTGCTTGAAGCCTACAGCAACGAAAACTACGAGAGCGAAAAGCTTGAAAAGTACAACACATTAAAAACCCGCTATGAAAAAATAAAACAGGTTTTGAATGCCCACACGGAATATTCGGAATCCTTCACGGCCATGCCTTTTAACAGCGGCTATTTTATGTGCGTTAAAATAAACAACGCAGAACCGGAAGCAGTGCGAAAGGAATGCCTGAAAAACGGTCTCGGAGTCATAGCGATTTCCGGCCTTATAAGAATAGCGTTTTCTTCCGTGCCTTTGAATAAAATAGAAGAACTTTTTGAAAGGTTGCATAAGGCAGTGATGGCGGTGAAAACATGCACAAGCAACTAGCAGAAAAAATTCTGGACTTTTGCCTTGGAGCCGGGGCAAGCTTTGCCGAGATTTACGAAGAAGAAACGAGAAAATCTTATTTATCGCTGAAAGACAACGCCGTAGAAGGCGCAAGTGCTTCCATAATTTACGGAATAGGAATAAGAATGCTGTACGGAACAGAGGTTCTTTATGGATTCACAAGCGATTCTTCCGAAGAAGCATTGTTAAATATCGCAAAAAATTTGTCTATTGCGAAAAATCAAACCGGGGACAAAAAAACACAATTTGGCGATGATTGTAAGGGCAACCCAATGTGGCTGCCCGACAATTTCAAAGATCCACGGATATTAGGGCAATCGTACAAGAAGGATTTTTTGTTCGCTGCAAATGCCGCCGCCAGAATAAGTCCGAAAATAGCGCAGTTGGAAGCTTCTATAGCAGACTCTATGCAGAACATAAATATATGGAACAGCGAGGGTTTGCAGGTTTCGGACAACAGGGCAAGAACAAGGTTTTCCGTGAATGCAACCGCTACCGAAGATTCCAAGCACACCTCTGCGCACGAGGCTCCGGGCGCGCTTGGCGGCTTTGAGTTTTTGGATGGCTTGCCAATAAAGGAACTTTCGGCATCTTGCGCAGAAAGAGCTTTGAGAATGCTCTCTGCGCCTTACATAAAAGGCGGCCAAATGCCTGTGATTATGGGCAATGCTTTTGGCGGGGTTATTTTTCACGAAGCGTGCGGGCATCCGTTGGAAACGGAAGCTGTGCGCAGGCAGGCAAGCCCGTTTTGCGGAAAACTTGGCAAGCAAGTGGCGCAGCCTGTGCTGACAGCCATAGACGACGGCACATTGAGCGGCGTGTGGGGAAGCCTCTCTGTTGACGATGAAGGAATGCCAACGCAGAAAACCGTTTTGATTGAAAATGGAATTTTGAAAAACTTCTTGAGCGACAGAGTAGGAGCCTTGGAACTCGGCTTGCCGCGAACAGGCAGCGCGCGAAGAGAGTCGTACAAATACGCCCCTGTAAGCAGAATGCGAAATACGTTCATAGCACCGGGAGATTCCTCTCTGGAACAGATGATTGCCTCGGTTGACGAAGGGCTTTACGCTGCGAAAATGGCAGGCGGCTCGGTTAATCCGGCAACTGGAGAATTCAATTTTGCCGTTGAAGAAGGCTATGAGATTAAGAATGGCAAGCTGGGCGGTGCAGTTCGCGGAGCCACCCTTATAGGGCTTGGCCATGAGATTTTGCCAAAAATCAGCATGGTTGGGGACGATTTTGAGCTTGCGGCTGGGATGTGCGGCGCAAGTTCAGGGCACGTTCCGGTGACTGTTGGGCAGCCATCTATAAAGGTGGACTGCATTTTGGTGGGCGGGCGGTAATTTACCGAGCCGCAAAAATTTCTATATTTACTAAAGCCCCAAAATTAAAAAAGGCTTAACATGGAAATAGACCTGTTTGAACATGAGCAGCAAATATATGATGGCGCTTTAGACTACGCTGATAAGGTTCGCAATGGGAAATTTTACGATTTTGAGGAATATTTGATGCTTACGAAAGAATACGGCAAATTGTTAAAACAACTTCGCAGAGCCACACGTATAGCAGACAGAACTACTATCAATTTATATGAAAGCAATTTAGACTTGACCGACAAGGTTAACTACGATATGTTGACGGGAATTTACAACAGGCGATATCTGGAAGACGGCCTGAAACGTGTTATAAATACCTTGGTACGCTCCGGCGGCGGGTTGCTGAGCGTTTTGATGCTGGATGTTGACCATTTTAAAAAGTATAACGATACATATGGACATTGCATGGGCGATGCCTGCCTGAAAGTTGTCGCAAGCGTGCTAACCGAGAGCTTAACCAGAGACGATGATTTCGTAGCCAGATATGGCGGCGAGGAATTTGCCGCTATTTTGCCCAACACCGATGAGAACGGCGCCAGAAAAGTGGCAGACAAAATGCTTGAGAATATGAGGCAGCGCAACATACCGCACGAAAAAAACGATGCCGCAAAGTGCGTCACTTTTTCAATAGGATTTACAACAGGAAATGTTGGGTTTTCGCAAAATGGCACCGATTATCTAAAACGTGCGGACGATGCGTTGTATATTTCAAAACAAAGCGGACGCAACAAATGCACATATATAAATTTTAAAGAGGAAAATACATGTATTGCTTTACAATAATCAATATGGCTACTCGCGAATAGAGGTTTTATGCGCAAGGTAATACACAACGCATTGGAAAAATGTGTGGGTTGCAACCACTGCGTTAGAGTTTGCCCTGTTGAGGAAGCTAATATTGTGCGCAATATAGGCGACAGGATTATTGTTGAGATAAATCACGACAAGTGCATAACCTGCGGAGCTTGCCAATCCGCTTGCCATCACGGTTCCAGATATTACGAAGACGACACCGAGCGTTTCTTTGCCGACTTGAAGCGAGGGGAAAAAATAAGCTTGTTTGCCGCACCGGCTGTAAAGAGCAATTTCAACGAATGGGGATGCGTGCTAACTTGGCTGCGCTCGCTTGGAGTCAATAAAATTTATGATGTATCGCTTGGCGCGGATATCTGCACGTGGGCGCACATCCGCCATATACAGCAAAACGGATTGTTTCCCATAATATCGCAGCCGTGCCCGGTTGTTGTCAATTATATATTAATGCATCGCACAGAACTTGTAAAGCATCTTTCTCCCGTGCAGTCTCCCATGCTCTGTACGGCCGTCTATATGCGCAAGTATGAGGGAGTGACGGATAAAATCGCCGCACTCTCCCCATGCGCTGCCAAGACAATCGAGTTTGAGGAAACCGGAATTATTGAATACAATGTGACGATAAAGAATTTTTACGATTATATTGAGAAAAACGGGATAACTCTCCCTGCAACTCCGAGCGGTTTTGACAGCTACGAAGCAGGTCTTGGCAACCTTTTCCCCATACCCGGCGGACTCAAGGAAAACATAGAGCATTATCTAGGAAAAACATTGCGAGTAGACAGAGCAGAAGGCTCTACCGTTGTTTGCGATGCGCTTGACGAATACGCCAAACAGCCTTTTGACAAGCTTCCCGTGTTGTTTGATGTTCTCAATTGCGCTGACGGTTGCAATTTAGGCACGGGGTGCAAAAAAGACACTAACGTGTTTGATGTAAATACCAAAATGGACCACATACGCCAAAAAGCCATAGGCGACGAGGCGAGCAGGCGGTATCTCAATGAACTTTACGCAAAATTCGATAAACAACTGCGCCTTGGCGATTTTATCAGGAAATATGAGTCTGCTCCTGTCAACAAAAACTTGATAACGCAGGAAAAGATAGATGAAGCTTTTGTAGCTCTGGGCAAGTTCGATGAGGAATCAAAGCATTACGATTGCGGCGCGTGCGGCAGCGACAGATGCACTCAAATGGCTCTGAAAATTGCGAAAGGCACAAATATTGTTCAAAACTGCACGGCATATATACGCATGAAGCTGGAGAATGCCGCTCATGAATCCGAGCTTGCAAAAAACCGCGCAGAGGTAGCGCATGATGAGGTTCTTGCCGGAATACTCTACGCAAGCAAAATTCAGCAACTCCTGCTGCCGAAGAAAGCAGTTTTCAAAAAAGCTTTTTCGGACTACTCCGCTATTTGGAATCCATCTAACATTGTAGGCGGCGATATATACTGGATAAAGCAGTTTGATAAAGGCATTACGCTCTGCGTTTGCGACTGTACCGGCCACGGTACTCCGGGAGCGCTGCTTACCATGCTCGTTGTTTCTACTTTGGAATCTGTTGTGTGGCCTAGCAATTGCAGCGATACTGCGGGCATAATCTGGAGGCTTGACCAACGGCTTTCAGAAGTTTTGAGCGCAGAAACCAAACAAGACAGCATAAGCGATATTAAAGACGGCTGTGATATAGCAGTGCTGTTTATCGCTCCGAATGGAGATATTAGCTTGTCTGCCGGGCATACGAGTGTTTTTGTGAGCAACGGCAATAAGGTAGAGCGAATCAAGGGGCAGAATATTTATGTTGGCGAGGGCAAACTTACCAACAAAGAAATGGTGGATACCATAAAAATTCCGGCGAACCCAGCCAACAAGTTTTACATCGCTTCCGATGGCTTGTTCAACCAGCCGAGCAAGGACAAAACCGGATCGTTTGGGTACAAGCGTTTTGAGAAAATAATTTTGGAAAATCACGACGAAGCGCAAGCCGTCATAACAAACAAAGTATGGCAGGCATTTGAAGCATATCGTGGCAATGAACCACAGGTTGACGATTTTGAATTAATCTCGTTTAAACCTTTCAAGGAGGAAAAGGCATGAGTTTAAACATACTTCAATACAGCAAAATGCTGCAAAAAAATAACATTGAAGTCATTTACAGCGGTCCTATTTTGGCAAGCAGCATAGACAGCATGGCAGAAATGCTGCTTAAGCGCCTTGAGAAAGAGGACATTCCGCTCAACGCCTCGCAATCGGTCTTTTCGGTGTTTGTGGAGCAAATGAACAATATGTTTATGTATTCCGCCGAGAAAATCTATCAGGCAAATTCCGATGGCGTGCTGGAGAAGGCATCAAGAGGGATATATATTTTGGGAGTTCAAGACGGTGAATACTTTATTCAAACCGGTAACGCCGTAACAGCAAATAGCGCCGCAATTCTCAAAACCAGAATAGATCACCTAAACACTTTGGATAAGAAAGAACTTCGCAAGTATTACAAGCAGCGCATGATGGCAGATAATGACAACCCCGAGAGCCGGGGCGCAGGCATAGGGCTTATAGAGATAGCTCGCCGCGCTTCATCTCCCATAGAGTATGATTTTGAGCCGCTTGAAAACGATTTGCAGTATTTCACAATGCATGTTACAATAAAACAGAGAGGTAAAGAATAATGGCATTTCGCATGGAAAAAGCAAAAACCACATCAACGCCATATGTTTTGATTGATGAGGAGCGCAATTACATGAAGCTTGAAGGACGTTGCTTTCATGAAAATGTTGCGGAGTTTTTCAGGGACGTCAATGACTGGCTAGACACTTATCTTGCGTCGAATTTCAGCTTGTTCACCCTTGACTGCGCAATAAGCTATTTCAACAGCTCTACCACAAAATTGCTGATGAATATGCTAATCAAGCTTAACAAGTATGCTTCTGAGGAGAAGAAAGTTGTAGTGAACTGGATAACTGCGGAAGACAACGAGATTATGATTGAATGCGGCGAGGATTTCAGCGAAGATATGAATAATTTGCAATTCAATATGGTCATAGTTTGAAATGACTTGCGAAGAACTTAAAGAGCTGCTTGCCACAGGCGGAGAAAATCTGTTTGCAAGGGCAAGGGCTATTAAGTCGCAAGTTTTCGGAGATGAAATTTTTTTTCGCGGACTCATTCAGTTTTCAAACCATTGCAAGCAAAATTGCCTGTATTGCGGATTGCGTTCAGGCAATAAAAAACTGCAACGCTATCGTTTGAGCAAAGAGGAGATTTTGAGTTGTTGCGAAGAGGGAGGCAAAAGAAATTTCAAAACTTTTGTTTTGCAGTCAGGCGAAGATGATTATTACACAACGGAAAAAATGACGGATATTATTCAAGCCATTCACAGGCAATTCCCAAACTGCGTTATAACGCTTAGCATTGGAGAAAAGGACGCAAAAGCATATCAAGCGTATTATGATGCCGGGGCCAGACGTTTTTTGCTTCGCCATGAAACCATTAATCCTGGGCATTACAGCAAATTGCACTCAGGCAAAAGAAAAATTGAAACCCGCACGGAATGCTTGAAGCAGTTGAGAAAAATAGGATTTCAAATAGGCAGCGGAATAATGGTTGGCTCTCCGTATCAAACTATGGACAATATTATTGAAGATATTTATTTTATTGAGAAATTAAAACCGGAAATGATTGCAGTAGGCCCGTATTTGACTTGCAAAGACACTCCTTTTAAAAATCGGAAAAACGGCGACTTGAAACTTACGCTGCGCTTGCTTGCGATTTTTCGGTTAATGCATCCGAATGCGTTTATACCTGCGACCACGGCTCTGGCAGCTCTTGATCCTGGCGGAAGGGAAAAAGGAGCTTTAGCGGGAACCAACGTTATTATGTTAAATTTAACGCCGCAGGAATTGTGCAAAAATTATCGCATATACGATAATATGGAGGGATAATGTCTAGTTTTATAGACCATCAGGAAATTCTGGATACGCTGGAATATGCCAAAAAAAACAAAAATAACTACGAGTTAATATCGCAGATTATTGACAAAGCAAAGAAATGCAAAGGGATTTCCCATAGGGAGGCCGCAGTTTTGCTGGAGTGCGAGTCGCAGGAGTACAACCTGCAGGTTGAGGAGCTTTCCAAGCAAATAAAGGAAAAGTTTTACGGCAAGCGGATAGTTTTGTTCGCGCCTCTGTATTTGTCCAATTATTGCGTGAACGGATGCGTTTATTGCCCGTTTCATTCCAGAAACAAAAATATTTTGAGAAAAAAATTGTCGCAAGAAGAAATACGCATGGAAACCATAGCTTTGCAAGATATGGGGCATAAGCGCTTGGCTTTGGAAGCCGGCGAGGATCCTGATATGAACCCTATTGAATATATTTTGGAGAGCATAAAAACAATTTACAGCATAAAGCACAAAAACGGGGCAATTCGCCGAGTGAATGTGAATATAGCCGCAACGAGCGTTGAGAATTACAAGAAACTGCACGAGGCCGGCATTGGAACATATATTTTATTTCAAGAGACTTATCACAGAGAAACTTATGAAAGATTGCATCCGAGCGGTCCCAAGAATAATTACGATTACCATACTGAAGCTATGGACAGGGCGATGCAGGGCGGCATTGATGATGTTGGCATTGGGGTATTGTTCGGTTTGTATGAGCATTCTTATGATTTAGTTGGCTTGCTTATGCACGCCGAGCATTTGGAAGCTGCTTTTGGAGTTGGGCCGCATACCATTAGCGTTCCTCGCATTCGTCCATCCAATAACATTAGCGATGATGCTTTTGCAAAGATAGTCTCTATTATCAGAATTGCAGTTCCTTATACCGGAATGATTCTCTCCACAAGGGAAAACATGCAGACCAGAGAGCGTGTTTTGGAGCTTGGGGTGTCTCAAATAAGCGGAGGCTCGCGCACCGGCGTTGGAGGATATTCGGAAAAAATGGAAGATGACAATGTTCAATTTAAGGTTATGGATACTCGTTCTTTGGACGAGATAGTCACTTGGTTGATAGGCTTGGGTTATATTCCGAGTTTTTGCACAGCTTGCTACAGCAATGGGCGCACCGGCGAGCGTTTTATGAGATTGGTGAAAAGCGGAAAGATAGCTGATTTTTGCAACGCGAACGCTTTAGCGACTCTGAAGGAGTATAGAGATAATTACGCAAGCGATAAAAGTATTTTCTCCATGATTCCTTCAAGCTCTGCGGCGGCGCTCTCCAAATCCCCGTTGTAAATTACATACTGGTATTTGCCCTTTGTCAAAGCGAAGTCCATTTCTTTTTTAGCGTTTTCCATTCTTAGACTTAGCGTTTCTTCGGTTTCCGTTTTGCGCAAACGGAGCCTCGCTTCCAGTTCTTCCAGGCTTGGCGGCAAAATCAAAATGCCTATTGCGTCGGGATAAACATTGTCAAAATTTATTTTTCCGAAAACATCCAAATCAAAAGCAACGTCTCTGCCTTCCGCAAGCTTTTGCTCAACGAAAAACTTGGGAGTTCCATAGTAATTGCCGTGAACTTTGTTCCATTCAACAAGTTCGTTTTTGGCTATCATCCCCTTGAATTCCTCTTCCGTTTTAAAGAAGTAATGCACGCCGTCTATCTCGCCGGCACGGGGTTTTCTTGTTGTAGCGGAAACGGAATACACTATGTTCGGGAAATTCGGCATAACCCTGTTCATCAGGGTTGTTTTTCCCGCTCCGCTTGCGGCGCTGAATACAATGAGGGTTTTAGGCATAAAGAGGCTCCACGTGAACTGTTGCTTGCATTCCAAAATCATTCTCTATTTTATTCTCTATTATTGTCGCTATGCGATGCCCTTCTTCAATGCTAATTTCCCCGTCCAGACGAATGTGCATTGTAAGCTCATGGTGGCGCGCGTAATTGTGAACATGAATGTGGTGCAATTTGAGGTCGCCCAAATTGAGATTGTAAACAGCATCGTATATTTTTTCCGTAAGTTCCTTGCTGGGTCTTTCTCCCAAAAGTTTGTCAACTGTTTCTTTGGCAATTTTATAAGCTGCGTAAAGCAGCACCAGAGAGAGAATAAATCCGAGAACGCTGTCCATCCACCAGAATTCCGAGGCAAAGAGAATGCCTATCAAAACCGGAATTGAAGAAAGAGCATCGGAGCGATGGTGCCATCCGTCTGCTTTTATGGCTTCGCTATCGTATTTTTTTGCTATGTAAAAAGCATACCGCGCAAGCAGTTCTTTTATTGCAATGGAAGCGGCCACAACCACTATCGCAAGCGTTCCAAAATGCGCCTCTTGCCTGTTGCCAAAGCGTTCTATTGAATCTTTTGCGAATTCATAAGCTATAACGGCGAGCAAGAATGCTACGAATAGCGCGGCAATTTGTTCCCATCTTCCATGCCCAAACGGGTGTTCTTTATCGGGTTTTTTGCTTGAGAATTTAATTGCGACTATTATAACTATGGATGTCAGCGAGTCGGATAAAGTGTGCCAGGCATCTGCGATAAGCGCTATTGAGCCGGTTATTATGCCTGTGTAGAATTTTAAGGCAAATAAAGCGGTGTTGACGATTATCGAAACAACGCTTTCCAAATAGCCTGCTTTGTCACGGTTGGAGATCATTTCTCATTTCCGTTTTTCTGCCTCAATTTCATTGATGGCTTTTTCCATTTTTTCTTTCAAAGCTTCCGGAACGTATTCAAGCATGTCATATCTATCTATAATGCCGTCAAAAAAAGAACCGGCTTTTATCGCTTCAAAGCACATCTCTTCCGTTTTGAGATTTTCAGGAACTTGCGCAAGCATATCACCGTCTTTTTTTACCGCTTCAAGGCACAGTCCCAAAGTCTTTAGCTTTGCCGGCACATACCCAAGCGCCATTCCGTCTTGTTTAACCGCTTCAAAGCACAAGTCCGCAGTCTTGAACTTCTCTGGCACATGCTCAAGCGCGCTGCCGCATTTCCTAACCGCCTCATAATACATTTCGACTGATTTAAGGCTCTCCGGCACGTATGTGAGCGCCATGCCAAAAGGATCAGCCTTTATAGCCGTAAAGCACAGTTGTTCCGATCTAAGGTTTCTCGGCACATATTCAAGCGCCATGCCATCTTGTTTAACTGCTTCAAGGCACACATCCGCAGTTTTGAGCTTTTCCGGGACGTATTCAAGTTCCATGCCGTCTTGCCTGACTGCATCAAGAGCTTGTTCTGCTGTTTCTATATCGTTCATGGCTTCTTCTCCAATTTTACTCATGGATTTATTATAACCTTAATATAGTAATTCCTCCATAGACATATCCAAGCCATTTGCCAAGCGGCATAAGGCAAAAAATGTTGGAATTTGTTGTCCGCTTTCAAAAAGCGACACGCAATGCGTGGTTAAATCGCTTTTTTTAGCTAATTCTGATTGCGCAAGCCCAAGTTTTTCACGTTCAATGCGCAGCAGACATCCGAAGTGTTGGTTTTTTGTCATAGTTGCAGAATATAGTGAATAAATCCCAAAAAAATGTCAACATAT
The DNA here is from genome assembly GCA_009786285.1 of Candidatus Fibrimonadales bacterium. Classification (GTDB taxonomy): domain Bacteria; phylum Fibrobacterota; class Fibrobacteria; order Fibrobacterales; family Fibrobacteraceae; genus Fibrimonas. Next base: position 10,687 of record WQTK01000339.1, read on the forward strand.
GTTTGCAAAATGAGTAACCTGAACATTTGAGCAGTAGAAAAATGCTTAAAAATGTTTAAATTTGCCCTTTAACCTCATCCAAAATTTTCTGCAACCCTGCCATGACCATGCTTTTCGCGTCTGCTTCTGTTGGCGTTATATTGTCTCTGTTTTCTTTAACGTATTCTTGGTAGCAGCGTTTTTTAAACTCTTTGCCCAGTTTATCTCCTAAAAGTTCTTCTGCCGTTATGCCAAGCTCTATCAATTTTACAACGTTTTCATAAGAGAATTTTGATTTTCCTCGAGCGACTTGGCCAATTAGGCTTGTTGAAGTCCCCAATTCTTCAGCAAGCTCCCTATATTTCAAGCCCGTTCTATGGGCAAATTTTGCAATATCCAGCGTTTTCATATCCTTTCTATCGGCAAAAAATGAATAAAAATGAAAAATAACGAATGAAATTAAAAATCCCCTCTTCTTTTACATTTTTATTTGTATATTTGTGAGTATGAATGTAAAAAATAAAATTGGAGTGAAAAGCATAATTCTTATTTTTCTTGCTGTAACTATGGCTTGCGCCACCAAAATAGTTGCCATATTGGAAATAGTTCCCGCAGACGAGGCGGTGGATTTGAAAATCTCCGAATACCGCCACCTGACTGACGAGCTTCGCACTCAAGCCTTTGAAGCGCTCTCACAGCCCGGTTTTGCGATACTGACACGAGACAACATAATATCGCTTATGCCTTCAGACGCTGATGAGGCAGCATGCTTTTCCGAGCAGTGCGCCGTGGAGATAGGCAGAGCGATAGGGGCGGAGTATGTGACGCAGGGATTCATAGGGCGTTTCAGTGGAATGTTCACGCTAAATGTGGAGCTTTACGAGTCTATGAGCGGGAATTTGCTGGGCAGTTTTGTGACTGAGAGCAACAACATGATGGGTTTGCTCAGGGCAGTCAGGAAGAAAAGTCCGGGTTTGTTCGCAAATATAAATCCCAAATCCGAGGAAAAAAGCACCCAGCCGCAGCCGCACGTTGCGTTAAGCGTAATATCGGAGCCTGTGCCTATGCCTCAGCAGGCAAAAAAAACGAGTACCATAGTTGCGGTGGCTTTGGATTTTCTGGGAGCGGCTATGCTTGGTTTCGGTATATACCAGCACATAAACGCCAACAGCCTGAACGACGAGTATGTTAACATGCCTCAAAACCTGCCTCAAGAGCAATATGTCCGGGCTTTGCGAAAAGCCAATGACGCATTGGAAAGAAGAAACATAGGATACGCTGTTGGCGGAGCTTTGCTTGCGGCGGGGGTAGCGGTTCACATATGGTTTTAGAATTTCCCTTCACCACCTTAACAAGAGAGGTACAGCATGAACAAACTTAGGTTCATCATTTTAGCATTCACAATCATTTTCCTCTTGTCTTGCTCGAGCGAATTTGATTCCGTAAATCACAATGGCAGCCAGGAGCAGTCTTCGTCCAGCGAGCTAGCAGCAGTGGTGTCTAGCAGCAGCAAGCAGGAGGCATCGCCGAGTAGTTCGAGTGAGCTAGTGGCGGCGGTGTCTAGCAGCAGCAAGCAAGAGGTGTTGTTGAGCAGTTCTAGTGAGTTAGTTGCGGCGGTGTCTAGCAGCAGCAAGCAGGAGGCATCGCCGAGTAGTTCGAGTAAGCTAGTGGCGGCGGTGTCTAGCAGCAGTGAGTTGGTGGTATTGTCTTCCAGTTCTGAAATAGTTAGCAGTTCCAGTAATACTCCGCCTCCCCCACCGCCAGCAGCACCCAGCGTAGTTCTTGCGGTAACGCAATCATCAAAAAACATACTTATTTCATGGAATCCTATAAGCGAAGCGAATTCTTATGAAATATATCGTTCAACAAGTGAAACCGGAACATATTCGCTTGTGGGAACCGCTATATCTACATCTTACACAGATACTGGGCTTAACAAAACAACGACATATTACTACAAAATAAAATCGGTAAATAATAATGGCTCAAGCGAGTTTTCGAATTATGGTTCTGCGGTGACTAAAAATACTGTAAAAAAAGTAATTACCAAAGAATATTCTGTTGGCAACGGTCAAGCCTATACCTATAATGATGTATTTCCAGCGACAATAGAAGTTTATGCTCTTGGAGCCGGTGGCGGTGGCCAAGGTGGGTATTACTGGAATGGCGGAGTTATGAAATCAGCTAGAGATGGAACTGGTGCATCTGGTGGCGGTGGCGGAGCGGTTTATATGAAATTGACTGTATCTGAAATAGTGGATGTTGCCATAGATGTAGGTAACGCAAATGGAGGTGACTTAGGAGGGTATGGGAATTGTGAGAATGCTGGCGGAGGCGTATTTAAAAATACAGGTGCGCAGTATACTTCTGGCCATTCTGGGCGTGATGGTGGAACTACAAAAGTAGTTTGGGTAGCTAAAAATATAACTCTTACTGCAAATGGTGGCGGCGGCGCATGGCACTATGAATTAGAACGAGGTGATGGAAATATGTATGCTGGAAGCGGCGGTAAAGCCAGTATAGTTTCTGCTATTACACTAGAAGATAGTGCAACTGCATTTGGAGAACCAGGTATGGATGGAGCTAATGAGGGCTGCATTCAAGGTCGCGGTGGAAATGCAGCAAGCATAAGCAAGGGTTATTACGCTTTTTTTGGTGGCGGTTTAGGAGGATATAAAACTTGTGGCAGTGGAGGTGATTATGCTTCAAATACTACTTATCATGATGCAGACATAGGAGCAGGTGGTACTGGTGGATGCGGTGATAGAAGCATTAGCTATGGTAGGTATGGCGGCAATGGCAAAGTTGTTATTGTTGTTACATACGAAGTAGATGAATAGCCAAATGCGCATCATTCAGGCAGCTTTCTGTTAAGGAGCTGCTTTTTAGTTTGTAAAACCTTGACAAGCTTCTAATTAAAACAAGATGTTGATACAGGCGTTCCTTTTAGAGTAATGCAAGAACTGCGGTCTAGGTAATCGCAAAAGCCAGATGCTCTTATGCAATATGTATAATTTTCATACCCTTTACAAACTGAAACCTTTTTTCCTCCCACATCAATGCACCAATTCTGATTGTTAGGCTCACAACCAAATGAAGAATTGCAATGTACAATAATAGTGCTTCCACTTCTGTAACCAGAGCAGTCTTCAGATGGAATTACAGTACCGCCATAAGCTTTGCAATGTTCAGACCGTACATAGCTAGTACATTCGGAACCTACTAGGCAATCAGATGTTGTATTGCAACCATCATCGTTACGAGTAAAATAATAAGGACAAAGATTCGCTATATTTACATCGTGGGATGTAGATATGGCTTCTTTAATTTGCCCGCCCAAATTTCTACAATCTTGAGTATCTATTATCTTGATGCCATCAATTTTATTGCAGCATACTTTATCTCGAAAAGTATAGCCGCTACAATACAGAGCTTTCTCTTTTTCTTTATCTACATAATCGTTGTCTTTTTTATTTCCACCGCTATCATCATTACTACAAGCGAAAAATATTAATGCTATGGCAAGCCAAAGACTTTTTCGAGTGAAATTCTTACTAACCAAATTAGCCTCTACCATAGGCTTTTGCAAAAACATATTTTGGTAAATCAGGTTCATTACATTGGAAATATAGAAAATTTAATCTTTGCTTGGAATGTCGATTCCAAAAGTGTCAAAAAAGTGTTTAAACACGTGTTTAAACACTTTTTTGACACTTTGAAACCCCGTTTTTGCTTCAAAATAGCCGTTTTTAGCTTGGCATGTTTTTTGTCTTATATAATTTGCTATATTATGGACAAGGACTACTTCATGTTTTTGGGTCTTGACGGCAATAACCGGATTAGAATTCGTGTAATTACTGTGAAGGGCGAGGTAAAGAATTTCGTTTGTCAGTATGAAGCATTGATAAACGAGATATGGATTCCGATTATTCGCTATGATTGCGCTCATGGTCAGTCTTTTCATAGGGACGTAATGCAGCCCAATGGAGACAAGGAGAAGCAATTTATAGCGATGGATTCCTTGGAAATAGCTTTGAGCTATGCAGTGTATGATTTAAAGTCTCGTTATGACTGGTATAGAGAAAGATTTTTGTCAAAAAGGAGAAAATAACATGACAAATCATGAGAGAATAGTTCTTGACATAGAGCGCGCCGGCAAGCTTTTGCACTATCTCTTTGATAATCCTTCGGAAATGGAAAAAATTCCCAGCGGTAGCAATATACGATTCGTGGATGATTTCGAAGATTCAAACACTATCTTGACAGCTTCAAATTCGCAAGATTTGCCGAAGTTCGTAATTTTTTAGCGAAATTCGCCACTTGTCAGAATCAGAATTGACCAGAATTCAGGGAATTTTCAGAATTTTCATGCCGAATGAAGTCGTATATCATCGGGGAAAGGTAGAAAAAAGCCCTTGGCTTTGTTTCGGTTCAATCGACCAATCTGATTGGAAACGGTAACAAAGAGGGCTCTATTGTAAATATAATAAATAATTTCCCAAATATCAAATAAAATATGCTTAAAAGTATTCCAACTTAAAGTAGCTAAGAGCAAAAAATGCTTTTTTCCCGTTTTTTTCCCTTTATTTTGCGTCTAAGTATATATGGAGAACTTTATGGATTTAGAAAAATTTCCGCTATGGAAAATGGCGCTGCTTGCCAACCCCGACTCTTTTGGAGTCATGCCAGCCAATTATGTGCCGGAATTGCCCCAAAACACTGCAAAAGAAAGCAAAATCGCCAAAAACGATGAAAAAAAGGCGAAAACTACGCTCTATTACACAATAATCAAAACAGAGCTTTGCATAGACCGATACCTGAGTTTTTCCGAAAGCCTCGCCACGGCATGTTTCAGGGCTTCTGAAAACAAGGGCGAAAAGGTCTTTTTGCAGGGAAATGCGTTCCTGGCGAAGCTTGCGAGGTCGGTTTTTGAGAAAAACGGGAATCTTTTTGCCGATGCCTGCGAAGCCCATAAGGGCGAGAGCTACTTTTTGGAATGTGCCAAGGCTTTGGAGGAGCAGGGCTTTGCTCTTGTGGGCGGCGAGCTTGGCAGAAGCTCGTGGCTTGATTTGTACAAAGCGGTTTTGCTTTTGACGGAAGAGTATTTGTGTACAAAAGGCGAAGTGACACTTGCGCAAATACACGTAATTGAAGAAAATTCAAGCGATTTGAAAATAATATTCGTGCCTGATGGCATGGCTTGGGAGCAGGTACAAGATGCGGCGTTGCTGCCGCTATCGCCGGTGCCTTGTTCCAGCGATTTTCTTGCGATTGGAGCGAAGTTTTTTGATTTTTTAACCGAGAAAATGCCAAATGACATGGTATTCATGGAAAAGCTCTATCCCCTGCCGCTGCCCAACTCCTTTATAACAGCCATAATGGAGCCAAACAAGCTTGGCGCATACAAGGACAAAAAGATATACATAAGCCACCGCTTGGCTTTGGATTCGCTAAGAAATCCTTCTTCTCGTTTCCTTTTGCTCCTAGCCTTTCTTCACGAATACGGTCATTTTTTGGACGATGTGCTGCACGAGCGAGCCGGCATGGCTGGTGGCGATTCCGAAGGCGAAGAGGGCGAAGCTTTTGCCAATATGTTTATGGAGCATTACATGAATGAAGATTTAAAATTTGTAAATTTTGTGGCACCAAACCCCAAGGGAGAAGATTTGAGATTTGATATTGAGGCGAAAACTTCGGAGCACGATGAAAAGCAAAGGTTGCTTGACATTCATTTTAGCGTTATGAATTCCGTCAAAGACGCAGGAAGGTTGAAATTGCCATCTGGAGAAACGATAGAAAACGCCGAACTTTGGGGAATAGATGTTAAAGGCGGTGGACACGAGGATTTAACAGAGGAAGCAGCATTGGAAGTTGGATTTAAATTTGGCGGTTTAAACGGCCAAGATTTGGAAGAAGGCTGCGCCTGGCCGGATGTTCCTTATGCAGAAGATATTTACAAAACAACTACTGCTTACGCTCACTTTGTGTGGATTTATAGGCGGCACACAAAAAGCGGAATAACATATGAAGGAGATTTAGCTTACGAGAGCCATTTTGGAAAAAATCAGCATTGGCATTCAATGTGTCCTAAAGAAAAAGGGAAAACTTTCACCAATGAAGAGGTCAAAACGAAAATAATACAGCAGTTGCAAGAATGGTACAATGATGCAATAAAATTTAAAGAAAAAAACGGGCTATTTCATATAGGGAAAATGTTACATACCATCCAAGACAGTTATTGTTTTTCTCATTGCTGGAGAACTTTTAACAAATATAAGTGGTCCATATGGACTTTTCAGGGTTATGAAAAACAGAATTCTGATTTACATAGCGTAGCAGATCAATCTTTTGTAAAAAATAAATCTGGCAAGAAAATTCAAACTATAGGCTATAAAAAAGCATTGGAAGCTACTAAATTTATTTTAGGATGTTATAAAGAAAATTCCGGTTGGGAAAAATTGTATAAATATTTGAATGATTCCATTTATGTTATCCATCCCGGCAGAGAATCCGTAATAGCAGGAGAAAGCCATTCCTGGTTTGAAAAAGCAAACTCGAGCCAAGAATCTCAAATTGAAAATCAATTATACGAACTCAGTCAAAAGGAGGCTTAAGTATGACTAAATTTCGTTTTGTAATGCTTTTATCGCTCATGTCTATTCAATCTGCATTTGCTGCGGCAGTTGATGCTTTACCATATACAGAGTATCTCATTGGGCCAATTGCGTTGGTTGTTTTTTCTTTTTTAGTACTTGCGCAATTTATTTTCTTTTCAGAAAAAAATAAAAAACATCGCAAAATTCTGCTTGTAATATTTTTGTTTTTACTTTTATCGATTGTCTTGATTGTAATATTTGACATCGAATTCTTTGCGGAGCTGGGAATAATTGCTGTAATTATTAATTTTATAACAAGCATTGTTCTTATATGCACAAAAAAAATAAAGCCAATATGGCCTATTTTAGTAATAACTTTTGCCATAGTAACCTTTATAGTACTATATGATGCTTTGTGGGGACTTATTTTAGCCTTAATCGCAAACGCAATGCTTGGAGTAATGTCTATAGTTGCTTTATTAATGTCATTGTACCGCAATAAGTCACTATAAAGTTTTATTTGCGAATAACCTGGCTAGCCATAAAAGAAATTCATTTAAAATCACTTAATCCTCAATTCGCAAATTGCGAATTTTCTATATTATCAGGCATGAAAACTCCTATAATGAAACCCCAAGACATACTTGTTTTGGCGAAAATCGTAGCTATGGGTCAAAATCCTTGGATGGGACAAGATTTGGCTGCAGAGCTTTACATAAGCAAATCTGAAATTTCCGAATCGCTGAACCGGTCCAAATATGCCCGGCTTTTGGATTTTTCCAAGCAAAAAGTAAACTCAGCAGCTTTTTTTGAATTTTTAGCACATGGCATTCGCTATGTATACCCGGCTATCACCAAAGGCCGGCAAAGAGGCTTCTTGACTGCGTTTTCAGCAGCCCCGCTCAATAAAAAAATAGCCAGCAAAACTGCAATTGTATGGGCTAGCGAAAACGGAACTGCTTTGGGAGAAAGCATAGAGCCACTTTACCATACTGTAGGACAGGCAATTCAAAAAGACAAAGCTTTTTACGAAATCATGTCTCTCATAGAGGCTATCCGCATAGGCAGAGTGCGTGAAATTGAATTGGCAAAAAATGAACTGAAAACGAGGTTACAGAATTATGCGCTCCAATAGAGAAATGCTGTTAACCGTTGCAAATGGGTTGAGGGATTTTTTGGACAAAATTTATTTCGTTGGCGGTTCTGTCATCGAACTTTATTTGGCCGATTCGGTAAGTGATCCGGTCAGACCAACGAAAGACGTTGACTTAGTTCTTGAAATAACATCAAAGTTTGATTTTAGGGACTGGGAAAAATTATTGAGGTCCTGTGGTTTTAGGCATGATATGTCTGATAACGCTCCGATTTGCAGATGGATTTTCAATAAGGTTCTAGTGGATACTTTGGTTCCGAATTTGCAGATGGGTTTTACAAATAAATGGTATGCGGAAGGAATAAAACATTCTTTTGATTATCAACTGAATAAGAACCTGCAAATAAAGCTGTTTGAATTGCCGTATTTTCTGGCTACAAAATTTGAGGCCGTTTTGCATCGTGGAGCATCTGATTTGCGGACGAGCCATGACTTTGAAGACATCGTATATTTATGGAGCAATGTTCCTGACATCCTTGGGCAATGCCAAAAAGCGGAAGATAATTTGCAAAATTATTTTTCAATAACTTTAAAAAACTTAATGAGCAATTGGACTTTCAATGAAGCTATAGAGGTGCATCTTCCTTTCGATAGCATTTTGAACGCAGAAAGGATAAAACGAGAGATGCGATTTTTCACCACATCGGTGTAATCTCGCCATTTTCTATATTCCCTCATATGCGTATTATACCTCATACTGACATAGATACCTTGGCAGACATGTTTATAGAAGATGTTTTTGACAGAGGAAGCTTTATGCAAAGCCCTGCTAAGGGTGGGTTTTTAACGGGAGGCAAAATGCTCGTCTGCGAATCACAGGGTTTGCAGGAGTATTTGAAGAAAACCTGTGTGGATAAGCATGGAATATGGACCGCCTTGCCATTCAAGCCCCTTGCCGGGCTTTTAATGCAATGTGCGTATAACTTATCTCCAAAAGATCAGAGAAAAGACGAGAAGGATAATTTATATAACCCAAATAACTTGGTATGGGCAATTTACAATTTATTGCCGGAAACTGAACCGAATCAGAAAACAGAAAAAACATTTTCACACGCAAGCGAAATGGCATCTCTATTTTTTGGGTATCAAATTTACAGACCAAAATTAATTAATGAATGGACAGACGGCAAAGTTTATGAAATTAAAGACGCAACAGGAAATTTTATAAAAAATGAAGAATGGCAAAGAAAGCTTTGGAGCGAATTAACCACAAAATACGGGAACGAAAATATTACGTGCCTTTACAACTCTATTGAAAGCGCATTGAAAAATCCGGAAATTAAAAAAGATTTTTTGCCACAGCAAATTTTTATATTTGCACCGCTGGCAATGGCTCCTATCCATTTAAAAACATTAACGTTGCTAGCAGCCTCAGGTTGCAATGTCAATCTGTATGTGCATCAAATTAGCAAGGAATATATAGGAGCGCATTTAAGCGATAAGCAAATTGCCCGTAACAGAAAAAATGCTTGGGCAAATAACAAAATTATTGCAAATGAAAATAGATTATACTGGGATTTAGGCAACAGGCTTATCGCAAACTTAGGTCGAAGCGCTCAAGTGTTTTATGAGCAGATTTTAGAATATAGCGATGCAGTTCAGGAAATTGAAATAGAAGAACTAGAGACTAGAAATCAGAAATCAGAGAAAACTTTGCTTAAACAAATACAGGAAGATATAATTAACGATAATGATGCAATTCTCAACTCTCAATTCTCAACTTTCAACTTAACATTCAACAGTTGCTTTTCTCCATTAAGGGAAATTGAAGTTTTAAGCGATTACATATTGGATTTATTCGCAAATAACAAAGAGCTAACTCCTGCCGATATTGCCATTGTTGCTCCGAATATAGATATTTATGCAAGCGCAATAGAAATGGTTTTTGAAAGATATGAAATGCCATATAAAATTGCAGATCGCAATGTGAAAAAATACGACAAAACTTTGCAGCTTTTGAATATGCTTTTTTCGCTAATTGGCAGCAGGTACGAAGCTCCGGATGTTGTTGCTCTATTTGAATATTCAAGATTCGTGCAGAACATGGAGCTTGATTTCAACTGTAGAGAACGCTTGGAAAAATGGGTCAGGGAAAATGCAATTAGGCATGGGTTGAAAAAGTCCGGAGATATTCCTGATTATTCTTTTGAAAGCGGGTTTGACCAATTGGCAGCCGGATTTTTTATGATTTCCGAATCAGGCTTTTCCGGCGCAAAAGAATATTGTTATCCTGATATAGAAGGTAACTCAGCTTACATTTTGGGAGATTTTGTTCTATTTGTCCGGTCTTTGGAAGAATTGGAAGAAAAAAGCAAAACGAAGCACACTCTTAAAAACTGGGACTCTTTTTTAAAAGAAAATTTACAAATATTTTTTGACAAGCGAGAAACCGGTTTTAACGAAGATAGTGACAACCCCTATCAAAAAGTCATGGATGCATGGAATTCTTTAAGAAACGAAATGAAGACAGGTTTTGGCAATGAAAGTGTGTCTATGGATTTTTCCGTATTAAAAAATGCTTTGCAGAAAAAAATGGAATCTTGTGCTAAAAAGTCGTATTCCTTAAGCGGTAAAATTTCCTTTTCAAATATTGAAACTTTAAGATCTGTTCCGAATGAGATTATTTGCTGCATTGGAATGAATAGCAAGGAGTTTCCGTCTCAAACTCCAGCCAAAGATATTAGCCTTATGGCTGCGAAACCTGAGCAGGGCGACAAAGACGAGGCAAACGAAGACCGCCTAATGTTTTTGGAAACCATTCTAAGCGCTAGAAAGTCGCTTTATATAAGCTGGGTTGGGCAAAGCGAAAAGAATGCGGATGAACTTGACCCATCCAGTGTGGTTGTTATGCTTTTGAATAATTTAAAAAATCAATACGGCATAGATAAGGAAAAAATAGTTGTAAAACATCCGTTGCAACCGTTTTCAAAAAGGTATTCGGATTATTTGTTCACTTATGACAATAGATGGGGAGAATGCAAAACAGAACATAAGAATGTTTGGGATACTGATTTTATTAACAAAGCAGATGAAGTTAATGAAAAAAAAGATGCTGAAAAAAGAGATATTGATGCTTTATTTAGAATTTTATCCGATAGCCCAAAATATTTTCTAAAAGATGTCTGTAATATAGAATTGCCGGAGGATATTGAGCTTTTGGATGGTGTAGAACCTTTTATTGTAGAGAGGGGATTGGATGAATGGAAATTGAAAGATATGATTTTGAAAAAGAAAGATATAGAGGTTGCGCAATTAAGAGGTGAATTGCCAAAGGGAAATTTTGCGGATAAAATTATAAAATTTAAAGAAAAGCAGGTAAAAAAGATGGAAGAACTGAAAGAGGAAGGCGTAGAAACATTTATTAAGCCTAGCAGAGATAAAGGGAAATACAGGCTATGGCATTGGTTGCAGCATTTGGAGCATAATAGAAAAGAAGAGAGCGTAACTCATATGATTTTATTGACCGAAAACGGCAAAGAACCTATAATAAACAAACTAGAAAAAATATCAAAAGCAGATGCTGAAGCCGAGTTGAAAAGATTATGGAGTTTGGCAGATGAATTAAAAATAAAAATGCTCCCGATTTTTCCTGATGCAGCATGGAAATATTGTTCGAAAAAAGATTTAAAAGCAGCAGAAAGAGATATTTTTGGCAATGGTTATGAGGAAGGAATTGCGAGATACTCTTCTTATGCGAAGAAAATTTTGGGAGATGCTAGTTCATTTGCTGATATTGCAAATATGGAGAAGAACTTTATAACATATTCTGACAGGTTATTTGAAAAATATCTGGAGGTAAACAATGCAGCCGTTTGAAATAATGAAAGTTCCTCTGGAAAGTAAAAAAGTTCTCATTGAGGCAAGCGCAGGTACTGGTAAAACTTATACTATTGGGTTGATAGTTTTGCGCCTGCTTTTGAAAAAAGAACCATTGTCAATAGACCAAATAGTTCTGATAACTTTCACAGAAGCTGCGACCGCAGAACTCAAAAAAAAGACTGCGGAAAAAATTAGAGAAGCTTATGATATATGGATGGGGAAGAAAAGCCCAGATGACGAAGATTTAATCACAATAATTAAAGAAGCGAATGGAGATCTGGTTAAAAAGGCTAATTTGCTGGATGCTATAGCCCGTATAGACGAAATGCCAGTTTTTACCATTCACGGATTTTGCACAAGACTATTAAACGAATTTGCTTATGAAACAGGAAATTTTGAAGAAAAAGAAATCATCACAAATCAAACTGATATTGAAAATAGAGTTATAGCGGATTTTTGGCGCAAAGAAATAAAAATTTTATCCGCTGAAGAAATCGCAACATTGCCGGAAAAGTTTTCTCCAGACATTTTAAAAACAGGAATAAACAAGATTTTAAATTTTCCGAACGCCATCATAGAATATAAAGATAAAAATTCGCTTGCAGAATGTTATTTCAATAATGTTGTAAAAAGATATTCCAAAGCAAAAGAAGATATAAAAAAATCTGGAATTGAACCTAAATACAATAAGAACGGCAAGATAGACAAAAGACAAGCTGACAAGAATCCTTTATTTCAGGAATACAACAACTGCTTTGAAGAATATAGCGAGGCTTGCGGTAAAATAGTTGCAAAATTGCAGTATGAATTGGCCAATGAATTGCAGGCTGCATTGCAAAACGAGAAAGAAAAAATGAAAGTGCGGAGTTTTGGAGATTTGATAGGAGAAGCTTTTGAAGCTGTAAAGAATAACGAGGCGCTTTTCAATGCCGTACAAAAAAAATACAAAGCCATTTTAGTTGATGAATTTCAAGATACGGATGAAATGCAATTTGAAATTTTTACAAAATTATTCAAAGATAAGCCATTTTTCATGATAGGCGATCCTAAACAGGCAATTTACAGATTTAGAGGTGGAGATATTAATGCATATTTAAGAGCAAAAGCTGAAGTAGAATGCAAGTACCAATATACATTAAAAAAGAACTTTCGTTCTCAGGAAAAATTATTAAAAGCATTGAATGAAGTTTTTAACGTAGAAGATCCTTTTGAAATAGAAAAGAAAATAGAATATGAAGTTGTTTCGCATGGAAAAAATTTGCCGGAATTTACTATAAATGGCAAGCCTGAAAAACCTCTTGTTATCCTTAAAGTTCCTTATAGCGAAAAAAATGAAGCCTTTAAATCTGTTAGAATTAAAATTGTCCAAGAAATAGCCCTATTGCTTTCGACCGGAATTCAAGCCAAAGATATTGCAATTCTAACAAGAACAAATAAAGAAGCAAAAGAGTACAGAAAAACGCTTAGAAACTATAAAGAGAAGTCAATTCCCGCCATTATTTGCCGTAACGATAACGTATTTGAAAGCGATGCCGCAGATTATATTATGCGTTTATTAACAGCTTTTGCGCATTCTCAAAATGAAAACCGCATGAGAGCTGCATTGATGGAAACAAAGTTAGAATCAAAAGATATAAAATCTTTTGCTTTGTCTTTTGAAAAATGGAAAAAAGAAGGGGTGATGCGAGCTATAAGCTGGTACTTTGATGAAATGAAGCTTTGGGGAAAAATGCTCCGAGAAAAAAATGGAGAAAGAAATGTAACTAATTTAAGGCAACTCATGGAAATTTTGAATGAAGAGGAAATTACAACAGGAAGGGTTCCGGAAAGAACGCTCAAACGCTTTGCCGAATTAATTCAAAATAACAAAAACAATACAGCCGAAGAACATGAAGAAAAATTGGAAACAGATGATAATGCCGTGCAAATTATGTCCATTCATGTATCTAAAGGATTGCAATTTCCTATTGTTTTTGTTCCGGACATAATGGTTCCGGGAGAAATGCCGGGCAAATCTATTTACGAGAAAGATCCTCCTGTTTATTACGATCATGAAAAAAAACATATCCGCATAGAATATGAAATTTCAAATAGAAAACGCATAAAAGATAATGCTAAAGACAAAGAAGACAAAGAGAATGTACAGGAATCCGCAAGAAGTTTTTATGTGGCAGTTACCAGACCAATATCCAGGCTGTATATAGTAAATGCTTATGATGAATCTCCGAATGAAAATACTCTCATATCCGCAGGGCAAAAAATTTGCGCAAAATTTTCCGCAGACGATTATGTACATGACTATATACAAGTAGTGAACGATTTTACGGAAATTGAATATAATAAAGCCGAGAATTGCGCTTCGCAAGAAATGGCTGAGTTGCCATTGAAACAGCCGAAAATTCCACCCCAAAAAATAGAAACAACTTGGCAAAAAACGAGTTTCAGCGGAATTGTAAACAAGTTGCAGCATCATGATTACAATGACGAATCGCATAAAGAAAAACCGCTGGTACCTAAAGGAGCTAAAACCGGAAATCTTTTGCATAGCATTTTTGAAAATCTGGACTTTGACGCAGATTCTAAAACTATTTCCACAAAAGTTGAAGATATGCTGAAAGGTTTCAAAGAATTTACCGAAGAAGGTAAGTCCTTAATTAAAAAATGGGTTGAATGGACTTTTAACAAAGGCTTAGGCAACGCAGGAAAATTAAAAGAAATAGACTCAAGCAAAAGAGTGGCTGAACTTGAATTTTTTATGAGTTCCAAAGCCGAAAAAATATATTTGGAGAAAATAACAAAAATAATGGATATTCCGCCAACACTTGAAGGCGAAAAAGAACTTTCGAATAAATACCTTGATGGGAAAATAGATTTAATATTTTTGGGTAAAGATGAAAAATATTATATTTTAGACTGGAAATCAAACTATTTGAGCAACTATTTGGAACCTACTATAGACAAAGAAGCAATGCTGCCTCATGGTTACCATCTGCAATATTATATTTACGCAGTTGCGTTAAAGAGATGGCTGAATAAAATACATGGCGAAGGTTATTTCGAAAAAAACTTTGGTGGAGTGTATTATATTTTTGTTAGAGGCATTCAAGAAGATGAGAAAAATAATGATGGAATTTATTTTAAGCCAAAGGAGAAAATTATGAGTATCATAGATAAGTTGGATGAAATTTTAACGGAGAAAGAAAATGGAAAACCTTAGAATAGTTTTGGTTGAATATTTGAAAACCAAATACAATGTTTCAGATGTTGTAATGCAGTGCGCAGATGAAGTTTTGAAACAACTTGAAAGAGGCAGTGTTTGCATTGAAATTAGCGATGCAGAAAAAAGAGATGCATTGAAAAAATCATCTGCTGTAGGAATAGGAGACGAAGCTAATCCTCTTCCTTTGGTTTTTGAAAATGGTAATTTATACATTCAAAGATATTTTGAATATCAAAAAATAATATTGAATAGACTTGAAAAATTATTAAAAAATAAAAAACTCCACATAATAACAGGAGGCCCCGGAACTGGGAAAACAACAAATTTGGCTAATATTTTAAGAGATAGATTGAGCGAAAAAATTCTCTTGGCTGCTCCAACAGGAAAGGCGGCTAAAAGAATGGAAGAAAGCCTTTGCAGCCAGAAAATCAACCTGGAATCAAAAACCATTCATCGCTTGCTGGGCTATAAACATTTATCAGCGAGTTTTAAGCATACTGAAAAAGAACCACTCAATGCGAATATAATAGCAATAGATGAATGCTCAATGGTAGATTTGCCCATGATGGCTAAATTGCTCTCTGCTGTTCCTAAGACTTGCGATTTATATTTGCTGGGAGATAAAAATCAATTGGCTTCTGTTGAAGTAGGTTCTGTTTTTGCGGATATTTGTGAAAAATACAAAGAGTATCAAAATGATGAAACTGTTTACACAGAGCTCAAAAAAAATCACAGGGCAAAAGAGGCTCCAGGCATTGTAGCTTTGAGCAAGGATATTTTAGAAGGAACGATAAAAGATTTTAACTATGAAAATATTCATTATTCTGAAACCTACGAATTTTTCAGTTGGTACGAAAACCTGTTTAATGCGAAAAGCTATGAAGAAGCATTGGAATTTTTAAAAACTTTTCAGATTTTGTGTGCGACAAAAGCAGGCAAACACGGAACTAGACACATTAACTATAAATTATGCGAGCAGGCGAAAAAGAAACGTGCGAAATTCACTCCGATAATAATTACTGAGAATAGTTACCAATTAGATCTTTTTAACGGAGATGTTGGAGTTAAAGATGATGAATTTGCATATTTTTCAAAAGAGAAAATTAAACCCGTTTTAACTTTGCCAGAACATGAAGCGGCTTTTGCAATAACTATCCACAAATCTCAGGGTTCGGAATATGAAAGAGTAGCAGTAGTGTACCCAGACAGAAAAATTGAGAAGACAGAAGAAAATAAAGAAGATGAAAAAATATTTTTAACCAAAGAATTGCTATATACAGCTATAACCAGAGCAAAAAAAGAATGTTTTATATTCGGTTCAAAAGAAGTGCTTTTAGATTCATGTAAATATCCAATTACCAGAGCATCGGGGATTAAATAAAATGAAATTTTTGCATTGCAGTGATTTGCATTTAGGAAAAAAGCCGTATTTCGGTTCGGAAGAGTTCAAAGCAAAACGCTTTGAAGATTATTTCAGCGCATTTGATCGCATTATAGAACAGGCAAAGGAAAATGAGATAGAAGCAATTCTTGTCGCCGGTGATTTTTTTGATAAAAAAGAAACGCATCCGGACATTCTTGGTAAAACAGAAGATCTTTTGCAAAAATGCAAAGATAATAAAATTAAAGTCGTTGTTATTGAAGGAAACCATGATTTGATATATAAAAACAAAGAACTTGAGAGCTGGATTATCTATTTGGAACGCAAAGACTTGTTGCAAAGACCTTTTATAAAATTTTCAGAAAATAACGAAAAGACATACCATTCTGTTTTTATAGATGAAACTGAAATTTTCGGGCTTGGATACCCGGGTGCGTTGGTTGACGATGAATTGCGGGAATTTGCCGATTATTGCGAAAAAGAAAATAAGCGAAATTGCGTTGTGCTTGTTCATACTGCGCTGTGCGGCGGTGAATTTCTCGGAGGATTTTTAAAAGATGAATCTGCGCTAAACAATTTGAAAGATTATGCGATTTATATCGGCGGCGGGCACGGACACAAGCTGCGAAAATATCCAAAGGAAAATCCGTTTTTCTTTGTGCCGGGTTCTCCAGAATATTATGATTTGGGCGAAGATACAAAGTTAAAAACAGCAATTATCTTTGATACCAATTCAAAAGAACATAAAATTTTAGAGCAAAGCCCAAGAAACTGCATAAAAGAATCCTTAACCTTGGATTCTGCAAACCCGGAGCAGTTCAGAGAAGAGTTTGATAAATTTTTATCTTTGCTTGAAATTTCTTCAGAAGATATTGTTCTTGTGGAAATCAGATTTATTTCCTGCGATTTTATTCCGGATACCAAATGGGCAGAAGATGCTATTTTGAAAAAAGGCGCATTGTATGCCAAAGTAAATTGGGATAGAGAATATTCCCGTGCCTATTCTGGACAGCCTAAAAGAAATTCTGTAGAAGAAATAGAACTTGAACAGATAAAAAAATGGGAAGATTGGGGAAATTTCGCAGAAATAGGAGTGCAAGCGCTTAGCGAAATGAAAAAATCCATAAAAGACGAACAACTTGATATAAGTTCAATTTTTGATTCTGCGTTAAATTCTATTATAGAGGGCAAAAATGAAAATAAATAAAGTGGAATTGAAAAACTATCGAATTCACGAAGAATACGAGCAGAGTTTTGAAAACGGAATAAACCTATTGCTTGGCAATAACGGATGCGGCAAGTCTTCTATTTTAGAAGCCATTGGCTTTGCGCTCTTTAACACCAGTACCCGCAGCGATAAACTCGAAGAGATTATATCAAAGGGAAAAGAGAATGGAAGCGTAAAGGTTTCTTTCACCGGCAACGATGGAAAAGAATATGAAATTGAACGAAAATTAAAAGGCAGCCAAGCTGTGCTTACAGATTTGAATTCCATGCAAAAGACTAAAGGAGGCATCATAGAAATTTACAATCAAATAGGTAAAATTCTAGATATAGAGAATTTAGACGGAAAAAGCCGCAATAATGTTTTTTTTGATTCTGTAATCTGCGCAAAGCAAAACCATTTTATTGATATTTTCACGCAAGAAGAGGGAAAAAGAAAACCGCATTTTGACAAGTTATTTGATACGGCAATTTATGATATATTGCATAAGAAATTGGGCGAACAAAATGAAAAAAAGTACGAAGAAGAAGGAAATGTAAAAAATGCCGTGAGGAAAAGCCTTGCAGACAAGCAAAAAAATATTGAGGAGCTTGAAAATAATTTAAAAAAGCAAAATAATGAATTAACTGCTGAAGCGGAAAATCTAACGAAATTAGAAAATGAACTGAAAAGAGAAAAGCAGAAATTGACTGAATACAATAAAATGAAAGAGCAAATTAACGCCAAAGAAAAAGATTTAAATAATTCTGCGGAAAAAATAAAGCATTTTACAGAAGCAAGGGATAAAGATAAGGATAATCTTCTTAAATCCGAGCAGGCAAAGAAATTTTTAGAAAATAACAATGAAGATTTTAAAAAATATGAGTCTGCCAAAAAGCAAAGCGAAGCACGGGAAGCAGAGCTTAATAAGTTTGGAAACGCAGATAAGATTCATGAGGATTTAAAAAATCAGCAACAGAAACTTAAAGATGAACTGATTAAACTTGAAGAAGGGGATAAAAAGAATGAAATAAATAATATGGAAAATTTTACCGCTCAAATATCAGAGAAAGAAAACGAATTGCACAAAGAGCAGGAAGATTTTGATAAAATTAATTCCGATAAAAAAACGAAAGAAACTGAATTGAAAAATACGCAGGCTCAACAAGACGTATTGCAGCCAATTAGCGAAAATCTTGAAAAATTGTCAAATAGCAAAGCTGAAAATTTCAGAGAAGAAGAAAGGCTTAAAGCCGAGCTAGTGACTTTAAAAGAGAAAGTAATTTCAAACGATCTTCTGGCTAAAGAAGAGGAAGAAATAAACAAGGATAAAAAGCTGCGGGAAGAATTGTTGGGAAAGCTGAAAATAGAAGATGCCCGTATTTTCGAATTGGAAGCCGCACAGCAGGATTTGAGTGGAGGAAAATGCCCGATTTTAAAAGAATCTTGCCCGAAAGTTACCACAGGCAATGAGGATTATTTTGCAAATCGCTTTAAAGAACTGCATAAAAACAAAAAAGATTTGGAAAAAAAGCTGGAGGATTTTGCACAATTATCAGATAAAGAAAAAAAAATCAATGAGAAAAAGATGATTTCAAACGATAGTTGCAAACAGATTGAAAAAAATGAAAATTCATTGAAAATTTGCGAAGCTAATAGCGGCAAACATAAAGCTGAGGAAGAGGTACAAATAGCAAAATCAAAATGCGCTTCTGTTGAAGAAATTAAAAATTCTTTGAAGGCGGCTCAAAATTTATCTATAGAACAGAAAAATGAAATGAAAAATTATGACAAACAGATTGATAAATGTAATGAAAAATTAACAAAAATAAAGAAAGATATTCAAACATTGATTAAAAATAAAGAAGCTTGCTTGAATAAATTGAAAAATATTGAAGAAACAATAAATAAACACGGCA
The DNA here is from genome assembly GCA_009786285.1 of Candidatus Fibrimonadales bacterium. Taxonomy (GTDB): domain Bacteria; phylum Fibrobacterota; class Fibrobacteria; order Fibrobacterales; family Fibrobacteraceae; genus Fibrimonas. Next base: position 29,958 of record WQTK01000339.1, read on the forward strand.
TATCTCTGCGAGAGTTGGAGCCTAAAATTGCAGAAGCACAGCAAAATAAAAATTACGCAAGCAAATTGCAAAGCGAAATCAACCAGATTAAAAATGAAACTTTAAATCCTCTGGAAAAAGTTTATAAGGAATATCTGCAAAATGAAAAAATCGCAAAAGAATATGAAACACTAAAAAAACATTTGGAAGATAGTGAGAAAAATATTCATAATGAAACGGAGAAAAAGGAAAAGTTTGGCAAAGAATTGGAGGTCTTAAAATCCGGATTTTCCGAAGAACAGTTGAAATTGCAGGATAAAGCGGTTGAAAGTTTAACGGAAACAAATAAAAGCGTGATTGAAAAAGTCACAGGATTAAAAAAGGAGATTGAATACAAAAATAAGGAAATTGAAGAATACAGAAGCATTGAAATTGAAATAAAAAAAATAGATTCTGAAATTGCGATTATTCAGCGAAAGTTGGCTTTAACGAGTATTTTTAAGAAAAAAGTAAAAGATTTAGGCAGCGCTGTGGCAGAGGAGCGTGTTAAGCGCATAGCGGATTATGCAAGTCGCTATTTCAATAAAATTACGAACAGGCCGGAATCTATTTTGTGGGTTTGCCTTGAAAAAGATAAATACAGTCTTTATTTGGACAATGGCCAGCACCAATGCAGCTTTATAAACCTGTCCGGCGGCGAGCAAATTTCCGTTGCCATAGCGATTCGCTTGGCACTATCGCTTGAGTTCGGGAATTCAGGATTCATAATTCTGGATGAACCTACAAATAACTTGGACAGGGACAAGCGCCAGTTGCTTGCGGAAAACCTGCCGAAAATGGTAGAGAATTTAACTCAGTTATTTGTTGTAACGCACGATGATACTTTCAGAAATTCGGCAACAAAAGTCATTGATTTTTAGCCGCTGCGCAAAGTTTTCTATATTACCACTATGCATCAAATTGAATCTGCCATATATAAAAGCTACCTAGAAACGGCTGCTCCGAACTTGCTTAAGGCTAAAGGAGACCCGTGGAAGGTGGAAATAGACACGCTTTTAAAGCATTATGGCTCTTTTTTGCTGGACGGATGGGGAACGCTCTACAGCAAGGATAATTTTATTTACCCTGGTGTTTTGAAATTTATGGCTGCGCTGCGCAAGGCAAACAAAAACGTAAGACTAATAACAAATTCTGCTTCCCGCTCGGTAAAACAAATTCAAGACGACCTTCATCAGGCAGGCCTAGACTTTGAAACGCATGAAATTATATCTTCCGGCAGCTTGCTCGCAATGCTAAATGAAACATTCGGATTTAACGAGGTTTATTATTTAGGCGGCGAATACGGACTTAAATTTTTGGAAGAAGCTAAAATACTGGCTGTGGAAAATCCTTCTGAGCCTATAGTCATATTGGCTGGGGTACACCCGACTCAAGAAGAAATAGACAAAGCCATCAAAATTCTATCAAAAGAAAATTCCAGAGTCTTGGTCCTAAACCCGGATGTTTACGCTCCAAACCCCAACGGAGAAAAAATCCCGGTCACGGGCCACATAGCAAATGCCTTGAAAGAAAAAACCCTCTGCCAGCTCCTGTTCTGCGGAAAGCCCTTTCCGTTAATTTACCAAATTGCCCTTCGCAGTCTAATACCCAGCACCGAAAGCGTAATAATGATAGGCGACACCCTGGGCACAGATATTGCCGGGGCAAGCATCGCCGGCATTGACTCCGCTTTGGTGCTAGGCAGAAATGTGAAAGAAACCGAGCTGAGAGACGATATTTATTCGTTGGGAGTAAGCCCAACCTACGTGTTGCACGGATTCGATTATGGCGATATTTCCAAATAACGCTCTGTCTGTTGGCAACACGCCTCTTGTGCGCTTGAACCGAGTGACAGGCAACGCTAAGGCAACCGTGCTTGCGAAAATAGAATCGAGAAACCCAGCATTCTCCATTAAATGCCGTGTTGGCGCAGCGCTCGTAAGCGATGCGGAAGAACGCAGGGTTTTGAGGCCGGGAGTTACAATTTTGGAACCTACATCGGGAAACACCGGCATTGCGCTCGCTTATGTCGCGGCGGCAAAAGGCTATTCTTTGACGCTCACTATGCCGGAAACCATGAGCCGGGAAAGACGGCAGATTTTGGCTGGGTTCGGGGCGCGCTTGGAGCTTACCCCAGGTGCTCAAGGCATGAATGGGGCTATAAAACGTGCGGAAGAGATGAAAGAGGCAAACCCAGATAAATACTTTATTCCACAGCAGTTTGAAAACCCTGCGAATCCGGCTATACACGAAAAAACCACGGGCCCGGAAATTTGGAACGATACGGACGGCGGCGTTGATGTTCTGGTCGCTGGCGTTGGAACAGGCGGAACTATCAGCGGAATTTCACGTTTTTTAAAAAGGAATAAAAAAATAATATCAGTTGCGGTTGAGCCGGAGGAATCCCCGATTATAACACAAACGCTGAATAAGCAGGAAGTTAAACCCGGGCCGCATAAAATTCAGGGCATTGGCGCAGGCTTTATCCCTAAAAATCTTGACCTTGATTTGTTGGACAAAACAGAGAAAGTTTCTTCTGCCGAAGCTATAGATTTCGCACGCCGCCTGATGAGAGAGGAAGGCATTCTTTGCGGAATAAGCTCCGGTGCCGCCGCCGCCGCCGCCGTGAGAATTGCACAAATGCCGACATATGAAGGCAAAACCATAGTGGTTATTCTGCCAGACACTGGCGAGAGGTACCTAAGCACTGCGTTGTTTGAAGGCTAAAGTTAATCGTTGTTTTCTAAATTACCCCTATGACCTTTGAAGAGATTTTCGCTTTGGTAAAAGAGCGCAAGAGAGAAATGCCGGAAGGCAAAAGCACAACAGAGCTTTTTAAAAAAGGTTCTCACGGCATTGGCAAAAAACTGGTGGAAGAAGCGGCGGAATCTTGGATGGCGGCACGCTACGAAGGCAAAGACTCTTTAGCGTTGGAGCTTTCGCAAACGCTTTATTACGTAGCCTGCATGATGGCGGAAAATGAGCTTTCGCTGGAAGATGTCTATGCAAAGCTATGAATAGGGCAAAGTTTCGTGGAATTTGAATTCATAAACACATTGCTTCGCAAAGCCGGCCGCCTTGCAAAAGGTGTAGGCGATGATGCCTATGTTTTCGGAGACTATTTAATTTCCGCAGACATGTCCGTAGAAGGCACTCATTTCAGATTAGACAGAAACACTCCGGCGCAGGCAGTAGAAAAATGCTTGCTATCGAATTTTTCAGATATAAACGCTATGGGAGGCATGGCAAAGGCTATTCTGTTTTCAGTTTGCATAAACAAAAAATGGAACAAAAAAACAAGAGATGAAATTGCAGACGCTGTGGCAAAAGTTTGCAAAAAGCACAATGTGAAAATTTTAGGCGGAGATACTGTTGGCGGCAGCCTGGGTACTTTTTCAGTAACGGTTTTCGGAAAAGCAAGCGGCAAAATTTTATTGCGCTCTGCCGCAAAAGCAGGTGACGACGTGTGGCTGTCCGGCTATCCCGGATGCTCATGCGCAAGCGGATATGTCCAAGTTCCTTCTCCTCCTCTAAAACTTGGACCGCTTCTTGCGCAGATAAAAGGCATTGGAGCCTGCATAGATTTAAGCGATTCGCTTTCGGAGAGTTTGCAGCATATTTCCGTGCAATCCAAAGCAGAGCTTCAAATAGAAGAAAAACTTATTCCGGTTTTTCCCGGCGTAAAAAGGGATATGTTGCTGAACGGAGGAGAGGATTTTTGCTTGCTTTTCACAGCAAGGAAAATTGCGAGAAAAAATATTTTGCGGTTGGCAAAAAGATTTGCGATTAATAAAATCGGCACCGTCTCCGTAGGGGCGGCCCAGCGTGGCGGCACCATTTTTTTAGACGGGGCAAAGCTTGAGGCCAAAGGGTGGCGGCATTTTTAGAGCGAGTTGCAACACGGACACATGGCATTTTTTCTGGGTATTAATCCAAAAAAACTAAAGTATAGCGAAGTCTTTTCGCAAACAGGGCAAAAGAGACCTATTTGATATACTCCGGTAAATTAAACAATAACCTGTACAATTTCATGTTGAACTAAAAATTCATATACATCATGATATTTTTGCAAAGCTAACGCAACACAGTCAATTTCTTTTCCATATAACAACAGCAGTTTTTCCGCAGAAATAACAGGAATGTTTTCTATTAAAGAACCTTGCTTTGCAGAATCATTATCCACAAAATAAACCAGTTTGTACTCATTGTAATATTTTTCTTCGACTAATTTTTTAGCTCGTTTGCCGGTTTGCCCGGCTCCGAATATCGCAAGATTTTTCACTACCGTTTTCAACATGGAGGAGCCGAAGGCGTTATTGCTCAGGTAATCGTCAATATCGCAAATTAAATATTCTGTTCCATTTGAGTGAAGAACATCATAAAACTCCTCAATGTAGTCCAGCAAACCACTTTCTTTGAAAAGGGAAAAAGCTTCGCTGCCGGATAATCCTTTACGTGCCCGATATTCCTCTATGGCAAAAACAGCATATTTTTTCACTTCGTCAGATATTTTACACATCCGGATAATCCGCCTTACCGCTTGTTTTTTCCTGTTTTAGCAAATCGTAAAGCGTTTCATCAGAGTAATGCCAAATTTTAGTCTCTTCATCGTCTAGGTCGGAAAAAACATTAGAATTGTAAATGTAATTCAAAGATTTATGAAAATCAAAATAATCTCTCTGTTCAAGCAGTTTGGCTAAGCGAACAATTTTTATTCTCATTGTGGCTGAATGTTTAAGTATTCCGCTCATATTAACTCCGAATTGCAAAACCTCAAAAGTTTCATAGATTCTTCCGAGCAAAAAGTCCATTGATTGAACAACTCTCTCGCTTTCAAGCGTTTTATAGCCTCGTCTTTGCTGAAAGTTCCATCTATATAAAGATCTATAACATTATATACTGTGTCATTTGCAACAGGCCCAATAACAACATCGTAAATTTTTCCGCTATAAGTGTTAGTTCTGTTCAGGGAAACGAAATCAAGCCATTCCTCGCTTGGGTTTTCAAATTTTAAAACAGAACATATTTCAAATAGCATAATTTCATTTATCTCATATATTGAAACCGTGCGATTACCGCTTTTTTTTCTTTTTACAACATTTTCCGTAAACCTCGCTGCCTGATCATAATTGCTAGTAGTATAAAAACCTTTTCCAAAATCGAGCCCTCTAACCGAAGTTAATAATTGCGGCTTTTCTACAATTTGGTTGCTCCCGTGGTAGAGTTTCACACTTACTTCCCGCGCTTAGGATTATAATTGTTATTCATAATCATGGCCAGAGCTACACAGAACATTACTGCGCCGCCAACTATAGCCTGTTGCTTGTAATCATATTCGTGTACATTGTGTTTTGGACTTTCTTCAAACCTTTGCTGAGGAGATAAATTATCGTTATAGGAATTTTCAACAACCAATGAATCCTGAGGAGAAACTGTTTGCATAGTTTCCTGCATCATAGCCTGCGCTTCGGAAAAAGGTTGCTCTTCCGGTTGCTGCGCAAAAAGCGGAACTGCGATTAAAACTATGCTAAGTACAATTCTCATATTTCGCTACCACCGTTGTCTGAATGCCGCCTCTTGAATTGAAAATTCCTGTCACCTTCATGCTTTGAGGGCTAACAGATTTAACGCAATCGTTTAACACTTTGTTCACAACATGCTCGTGGAAAATTCCCAAGTTGCGGTAAAAGAGCAAATACTCCTTGAAACTTTTCAATTCAAGGCAAAATTTTACCGGACGGTATTCTATAACAAGAGTCGCAAAATCCGGCAAGCCTGTTTTTGGGCACACGCAGGTGAACTCCGGAACCTCAATCCGTAAATCAGTGGCAGAATTCGGATACATAAATTCCCAGTTGTCAATCTTTGGCGTTTTCAGCACGGGAATGTGATTTTGGCGGCCTTCATAAGAGGATTTGCTTTTCATAATTTCTCCAATATTTTTTCCAAGCTGTCAACTCCCTGCTCACCGCTTGACAAAATTTTATACTCCCAAACGCCATCCTTTGATTTTTCGCCATCTGCAAAAACAACGCATTTTGCGCCGGCGGCGTTTGCCATTTCCAATTGCTTTCCAAACTTCACGGCATTTAAAGAGTGCGAACACGCAACCCCTTTTTTGCGAAACTCCGCCGCTGTTCCAAATAAAACTTTCATATCGCCGTTAAAACTTGCGATGAACACCGGCAAATCAGATTTCTTTTGCGAAAGCAAATTCCGTTCCGCAAGCAAGTCTGCAAGCACAACGTCGCCCATTCCAAATCCAACTCCGGTAATTTTTTGCCCACCCAAAGTCTCAGTTAAATTATCATAGCGTCCGCCGCCGGCAATGGCCCGCATATTCTTATTCTTATCAAAAACTTCAAAAACAATGCCTGTATAATAAGCCAAGCCACGCACAACGGATAAATCCAGCTTAACGCAATTTTCAAAACCGCCAGCTTTCAACAGTTCAAATAATTCCTTCAATTCCTGTACACCCCGCCCTTCGGGTACCCCTCTAAAAGAGGGGATAATTTCAGCAACAGTGGTGCAACTCATAAAAGCGTTTAACTTCTTCGCTTTCTCCTCGCTCAATCCCACATTCAACAATTCTTTTTCAAAATCTTCCGCAGGCATTTTCAAACGCTTATCCAAAAGCGGATAAACCAAATTCGGCTCCTTAACTTCCAACTGCTCCAGCATTGAAGCTAACAAACGGCGGCTGGAAACACCAATGTAAAAATCATTTTCGGTCAAACCAAAATCAAACAGCATACTCGCTATCGCAGAAATCAAATCCGCTTCCGCACTAACGCTTTCCGTTCCTATTATATCCAAATTCAACTGAAAAAATTCCCGCAGCCTTCCTTTTTGCGCACGCTCATAGCGAAACAAACGGGGAATTGAAAACCATTTAAAAGGTTTTCTCAGCTCGCTGCCTTTTTGAATAACCATTCTTGCAAGCGTAGGAGTCATCTCAGGGCGCAGTGCCAAAGCTCGGTCGCCTTTGTCCATAAAATTGTAAAGCTGTGAAACAATCTCTTCGCCGCTTTTCCCGGTATAAAGTTCCAAATGCTCAAAAATGGGACCTTCGTACTCCTCATATCCAAACTTCAAAGCGGCTTGGCGCCAAACGGAGAAAATATGATTTTGCACCCTCATGTCAACCGGATAAAAATCCCTTGTTCCTTTAGGTAGTTGCGGAGTTTGAATTTTCAAAATAAATACCCCACAGATAATTTCCCATAAATATTTTGCATATCATCCTCTATGCCGGTAAAATCATTGGGAAAAACAGATACAAGGCCATAGTTAAAATCAAATGAGAGCAAAAGACGCTCATTATACGGCAAGAAATTTAGCCCAATGCTAAGACCGGCGTCATGATTGCGGAGATCATTTGAAAAATTATATTTTTCGCGAATAATTTCCATTCTGCCGTTTCCACTGTTCAAAAAGCCATCGTTGGCTGCGCCTTTAAATTTGCCGCTTAGCAAATAAGCATAATAAGCACCAGCATAAACGGACAAGTTCTCAGTAAACAAGTAACGAGCCAAAATAGGCAAGCCCAAATAATTAAAGCTCATTTCAGTATCAACCATTCCGTTGAACTTGCCGTGAAAATCTTCAAAATTCATAGAGTATTCTTTTACCGAAGCGGAGCTTTTCATTCCCTTGTTTTCCAGCCTGAGACCAGCCGAAACTCCGGTTTTTTTATTGAACCAGTTAAGAAAGTCTATTCCTATGGAAGGAGCAAGGCCGGGGCTGTAGCTTTCGACTTTGGTTATATTATTTGGCATAGGAAGCGGCATTGTTCCACCGAGATTAAGTCCGAGCAAAAATAAAAAAGAGAAGTTAAGCATTTCAATAATCCGTAATTTCAATTTCGTCAATGATTAATTTTGACCCTATTTTGCCGGCAAAAACATCGCCGTTTTTGCTTGCGGAAAAAACAATGGCTAACTTATAGCTATGATTTGCGAAATCAGGCTCGCTTTTATAGTTATTGAGAGTCAATTCAAATGGTTGAAATTCATCTCCTTCTGTTTCCGAGCAATTAGGCAAACGGCCTGTTGCTATAACCAAATTAGATTTATCAATATCTTTAACCGATAGGGTTATGTTTGATTCGCTCCTGTAAAAATGGGCGTAAATGTTGCAAGAGTCGTTTCTGCCGGGTTCCGGTACGCCTTTACTCATAAAAACTCCGGGCCCTTCCTTGTATTTGTAATAGCCTTTTATGCTTTTCGGCTTGGCCGTATACATTCGTCCAACTTCTGTTGCGGCTAACTCATCGGATATGGCTTTTGATACATTGAAGTTTCCAAGAAAAAAATTCCCGGAGAACAAATATACTTCTCGCCCAAACACGTTGCCGCCTTCCAATGTTTCCAAAAGCACTGCGCCTCCGTAAATATCAGTTGTGTCTCTTGTAGGGTAGCTTTTTGGATTTTCAGCATCTCTTTCTAGTATTTGAAGGGCCATTTTAATGCCGGGATTTCCGCTTGACCAGCTTGAGTTTGAGTCTGATGGAGAGTAGTACCCGTTTGTTATGCCCCAGCTTTCAAAACTGTACTTTCGCCGCGCTATGTCTATATAAACTCTGTAACTTCTCTGTTCGCCGTTTTCTGCTGTGACCGTATACAGAAAGTCTTTGTCTGTCCAGTTTCCGCCGCTATTTGTTAGCGTGGCATTTTCCGAACACTTGATATTAGAGGGCTGGGCAGCCAAAATGCTTTCATAGTTTTCCGGAAACACAAATATGTAAATCTGATTCAGGTCGTTTCTTATTTCAGCGCTTATGTTCGCGACTTTAAACTCTTCAATGTAGTTTTCGCTGCTCTTAACTTCGCTATCCGAAGAGCAAGAACAAAAGACCCCGGCACAAACTAAAATCATTATAAATTTTTTCATATTCCTAATATACAATTATCTTTTTTCCCCAAAGCCTTCAAAGCCTCTTTTGCGGCGTTTTGCTCTGCTTCCTTTTTGGAAAAGCCGGTACCTTGCCCAAGCCGTTTGCTGCTTACTTTAACCGCCATCTTGAACTTTCTCTTGTGAATTTCCCCCCATTCGCCAAGAGCCTCATATGCAGGAGCTCCCAACCCAAGCTCTTGGGTTTTCTCATTCAGGAGCGTTTTGGGGTTTTGGAAAATATCGCTTTTCAGAATTTCGTCTTCTTTGGAGAACAGAAACTTTAAAAGTATTTCCCTGCATTTTTCAATGCCTGCGTCCAGATAAACCGCGCCAATCAACGCCTCGAAAACATCTGCCAAAAGGGCGGGGTTTTCTTTGTCCACTTCTTTCGCTGTTATTAAATGCGAGTGCAGTTTTAAGCGTTTAGCCACACGTGCAAGAGCTGCGCCGCTCACAATGGCAGATTTCTTTTTTGAGAGCAGTCCTTCGCTCTCATTGCCGTACTTCAAAAACAAAAATTCCGCTGTCAAAAAACTGACAACGGAATCGCCGAAAAATTCCAATCGCTCATAAGTTTCGCAATTCGAAATTCCCTGTTTGCAAGAGCTATGAGTAAAAGCTTGCTTTAACAAGCTTTTATTCTTAAAGGAGCAATTTATGGCCTGCTCCAGTTTTTGCATTATTGCTTTTCTTCCAGAAACTTTATAACATCGCCGACGGTTTGGAATTTTTCCGACTCAGTATCGGGAATTTCAACCTTGAATTCGTCTTCCAAGCCCATTATGAGTTCAGTGCGATCCAAAGAATCCGCTCCTAGGTCTGCTGTAAAAGAAGCCCCTTCTACAATTTGCTCTTCCTTGACTTCTAGTTTTTCAAGGATGACTTTTTTAACTCTGCTGGCAATCTCTTCATTAGCCATTTTCTTCTCCTTTTATAAGGTTGATACATTCAAATGAAAATATAGAAAATTATGCACCCAAGCCACCGTCAACGCCAAGCACTTGGCCTGTTATGTATGCGGCCTCGTCTGAGGCTAGGAATGCCACTGCGTTAGCCACGTCCCTAGGATTGCCCAAATCTTTCAGCGGAATAGCTTCTTTGTACTTGGCTATAACCTCAGGGGCAAGCTTGTCTGTCATGGCGGTTTTTATAAAGCCCGGAGCTATGGCGTTGACTGTTACGCCACGAGCCGCAAACTCCATGGCATTGGATTTTGTAAGACCTATTATACCGGCTTTGGAGGCTGCGTAGTTGGATTGCCCGGCTTGGCACCGGATGCCGTTTATGGAAGCCATGTTTATTATGCGGCCTGAGCGGTTGCGCATAAGATGCGAGCTTATAGCCTTGGTGCATATGAACGCAGAGCGCAGGTTAACGCCCAAAACGGCATCAAAATCTTCCTGTTTCATGCGAATAATCAGGTTATCGCGGGTTATTCCGGCATTGTTCACTAAAATATCAATTTTGCCAAAATCTGCTAAAATTTGCTTGAATGTTTCGTCAACAGCTTCGGGGCTAGATACGTCGCAGGCGTAGCCTTTGCAGGTGACTCCGAATGCTTCAACCTCTTTTATTGAGGAGAGGTCGCCGAGCTGGATGTCCAGGATTGCGACGTTAGCTCCGTTCTCCGCTAAAACTTTTGAAATTTCCAACCCTATGCCACGGGTAGCTCCGGTAACAATGGCATTCTTGCCTTTCAAATTTATCATGGCATTAATATAGTAAATTTTTTATATTACCCCAAATATGATTACCGTTAGAAAATTATCGCTATTTTCCGCATCAATCGCAGCAATGTTTTCGCTTGCGCTTTCTCAAAATATAATAGGCGTTGTGCCTATCACAGTCAATGTAGACGCACAAGCTGTAGCTTTTGACCCGGATGGGGAAGCGGCTGGGCAAGTTGTGCTTGCTGCCGGCATTGAGAGTAATTTGCCGGTATATTTGCTTGCTGAAATCACGCCAATCACAAATAAAAGCAAATCCCGGTTTTTTCTGCCAAACGCAAGCGAAAGCTCTGAAATCAAGCTTGCAGGGCTAAATGGCAAGGTTCTGGGAATCAACAAGTTTGATTTTGACATTCCGGCAGGAATTTATTTGGTTACAGCAAAGAGCAAAAACAGTGGTTCCTTTGTTCAAAAATTTTATCATAAAGGCGGGAATTTAAGCATTTCCGCAAATAATGCCGGTACGCAAATACTAAAAAAAACAGGGGATCAATATTCCATAAAAATATCGCCAAATGACCAAAAAAAATATCGTGATACCATTGTTTTTACGACAATCAATGAGGGTGTTAACCCAGCTATAAACATTGTGTTTACGAGCATTTCCCTGTGCGCAGGCAAGAATAACGCAACTCAAATATGCGACGAGCGAGATGGTAATACATACAAAATTGTCACCATAGGCTCATATACTTGGATGGCGAAGAATTTGAATTACAATGCTTCAGATAGTTATTGCCACAACGTGAATGATGCGAACTGCGTGAAATACGGGCGTTTATACAACTGGCCCACGGCTATGAACCTTGCTGCCACTTGCAGAACCAATTCTTGCGTTGCCCAAGTGCAATCCAATCATAAAGGCATTTGCCCTGAAGGGTGGCATATTCCCAGTGACGCTGAATTGACGGCATTGACAAATTATGTAGGTACTACGCCAGGAACCAAGCTGAAGGCAACGAGTGGCTGGAAAGCTCATGCAACTTACGGAAACGGTACGGATGACTATGGTTTTTCGGCCTTGCCTGGTGGTTACGGCTTTTTTGATGGCAGTTCTATCAAATTCTACAATATCGACAGCTCCGGCAATTGGTGGAGTAGCTCCGAGAATGGTGCAACTGTCGCCTCTTATCGAAGCATGAATTACGACCGCAATACTGTATATAGTGATAACCGCAACAAGTCCTACCTGTACTCCGTGCGTTGTTTGCAAGATTATGAGACTGTTGAACCTTCTTCCAGCAGCGCAGCTTTAAGCAGCAGTTCATACAAAACGGTTGTTATAGGCACTCAAACCTGGATGGCAGAGAATTTGAATTACGACGTCCCAAATAATACAACAGATGTTTGTTACGGTGATAAATCAAGCAATTGCAATAAATACGGGCGTTTATATGACTGGGTCACAGCTATGGATCTTCCTTCTCATTGCGAATCCGGTACCTGCAAAGATATTATAACAGCCAAGTGGCGAGGTATTTGCCCATCTGGGTGGCACATTCCCAGCGATGCGGAATGGACAACATTGATAAATTATGTAGGCAGTTCACCGGGAAAGAAATTAAAAACGACTAGCGGCTGGAATTTCAGCGAATACGACGGGCACTTTGACGGCAACGGCACGAACGATTACAGTTTTTCGGCTCTACCGGGCGGTTCTTGTGATAACAACAACGTTTGCATTCTTGAGGGCAGCAGCGGCTACTGGTGGACCAGTTCAGAATATAGTGCTACCGGTGCCTATTTTCGACATATGTATTATTCCTATACCAGCGTGGAAGGCAACGGCAATGTTGACGGAGGGTCTGACGGCAAAATTTCCAGCAAGTTCTCCGTGCGTTGCGTGAAAGATTAACCGCCAGAGAATAAATCTATATCGCGTTTCCCAAATGTTGCAGGCCGATTTTTATTTTTTTTCTGACATTATCGATGTTATAGCCGAAAATATGCGAAATATCTTCTATGCTCCAGCCTTCCCCATAGTGAAGTTCAACAAACAACTGGGAAAGAGGGCAGGGCACTTGAGAAATATCATTCACTTCCCATACGGGATATTCTCTATCGTAAAAACAAAGGTTTCCGGCAGATTTGCTCCCATTCAACACCATCTGTTGCCGCTTTTCATCTCTGAAATAATCCATGCAGCAACGAAATGTTATAGTGTAAAGCCATGTTTTTATTGAAGAGTGTTTTTTGAAAGATTCTTTAAAGTAGACTATCCTTAGAAAAACTTCCTGTCGAATGTCTTCCGCCACAGCGCTGTTATTAACATAACGCCGCACCACTTTAAGCACAAATTCCGAGTTATCCTGCCAGAGCTTGGATACGTTCATAAGAACTCCTTTTTTAAATTGACTCCCCCAATTATATATTATTATTGGGCAATTTTGGCTTTTTCCCTTCATTTTGCAAACATATGTTTACGTTTTCGAGCATTTTGCAAACATATGTTTACATTTTTTCTAAATTTGCGTTAATGCCATTATTATTATTGCCGCTGTTTTTTCTGTTTCTAGCCTCCTGTTCAGATAATTTATTATACAACGAGGCAGCGCCGCATGTGTCTATTAAAATTTTAAGCCCGCTTCGCGACACAACTATTTTAGCAGGGAATTCCATGGATTTTGAAGCGGAAATAGAGCCTTCAATTACCAACATAGGCAATTTTTACTGGAGCATAGATTCCAGAGCCAGGCCATATCCCGGATTGCGAACCAAAGAAACTTTTGACTCAACCGGAATTTACAACGCCAAATTTTACGCAGTGGATTTTTTGGGAGACACGTTAAGCTCCAAAAATGTAACCATAAAAGTTTCAAATATGCCTGTTTGCGACAGCCTCAGCTTGGAAATTTTTTATGGTTCTCCGATTTTCAAATGGAATTGCTACGATCTGGACAACGACAAGCTCACTTACACTTTTTTATTGAAAAATAAAAACAAAACCATAATCAACACCGTTTTGCAAGAAAATTCCATGCAACTTGGCTATGCATTGCCAAACGACCAATGGGAAGTTCGCATAACCGCCACAAATAGTTTTGGTTTCAAAGCCGAGTTGGATTCTGCGTGGAGCGCTCCATGAAAAAAATTATAATTCTAGCTTTTCTAATGGCAATCTCGTGCTCAAACAGCGATAAATTCAGCGGTGAAAAAAGCCTTGAAATAAGGATAGAAGGCATTCCTTACATTATAAGGGGAAAAGAATTGTCTCTGTTTGCAAGCATTCACCCGGATTCCGATTATCTCATGGATTATTTTTGGATTATAAACGGCGATACAACTCATTCTGATACGCACATCATAGACTATGGCGAGCATATTGTAAAACTCGTTGTGGTGGATATTTTCGGGGATTCTGTGACTGATAGCATACTTATTTACCTGCCAATGCAGATTGAAGTCGAATTGTTTTCTCCGATAGACGGATTTTCAGATTTTTTAGAAACAGACACGCTGAAATTTCAGTATAAAACAAGCGGCGCGGAAAATCATTTTCTTTACGTTTCAACAGATGAAAAAACTTTATGGGAAGAGGAAAATATTTTGGCGAGCGAAATTCTGGAACCGCCTCTTTCCGATATTTATTTTTGGGGCATTAAAGCGTTCACGGAAAAAGACACGGTTTTTTCAAAAAAAAGGTGCATAGGCAAGTACTGCTAAGGAGACATTATGAAAAAAATATTTCTATTTCTAACAATTGCACTTGGCGTGGCAAATGCGGCGCCTCTTTTAATGCTGCCATTGGAAACAGATGTTGACAGCAGTCTTTCTGCTTTGTGGGAGAATTCCATTGCGCAAATTTTGAAAGAGGCCGCTTTTGATCCGGTGAAAATAGAGCAGGGATATTTTGCCGAGTGCGAAAACATCGAGTGCGCGGTATCTGCGGCGAGGGCAGCCGGAGCGCAGGGGCTATTCAGGGGGCGTTTGCGCGCAGAAGGCAAAGACTCCATTGGCATAAGGCTTCGCATAGACTGGCTTGCCGGGAATTCAAATCCGCAAGCGGACATTCAAGGCACGGTTCCGCTTGCGTGGGACGAAACTCTTAAAAGCGGAATTATCCTGAAATTGCTCTCAGGAGTAACTGGAAAGCACGCAGACGTTGAATATACGGGAAAAAGAAGCACTGTTATAAGCGTTGAAACCAATCCTGAGCATGCGGTTGTTATGCTGAACGACATTGCAGTTTGCCAATCTCCATGCTCGTTTTCAGACAGCGGCACCATGGCGCAAATAGCTGCATATTGGCAGACAAACGACAACTTGTGGGCGGCAAAGAGACTTGTAAAACTGAGCGACGACACCACAAAAGTTTTTTTGGAATTGAAACGTTCCTACGCAGAAACGGAAATCCGCACAAACCCTGGCAACGCCTTGGTTTTTTCTCCGGGAATTTTAGACGCAAGCTCAAAGCTTCTGGGCAAAACGCCTTACAAAGCGCAGGGCTTGCCCGGAGAAACGCAAATAAGGCTTTTTCACAAGGGCTACATTGACACTTTGCTCAACGTGAAAATTGATGCTTTAGACAAACAAATTCAGTTTGTCCAATTAACGCCAATCGCAGACCCGCAGAAAATTTCCGACCAAAATCTGATAGCAAAGAGCCAAACCAAAAGAAACATAGGGTTTAGCCTTTTGGGCGGGAGTGTTGGTCCTTTGGCGGGCGGCATTCTTCTTTGCGTTCTTGCGCAGGATGATTACCAAAAGGCGAGGGATATAAAAAAAGAGTTGCAACAGCCTTATATTGGCGGAGAGAATTTCAAAGCAAAAATAAATGAAAATCACAAAGCCGTTGATGACGGCAATTTAAAAACCGGCATTGGAGCTGGTTTAATAGGGCTTTCGCTGTTGCTCGCCGGAATAGGATTTTCAATGAGTTTCTAAAACATGGAGTTGGCAATGAAAACAATTGTGGTTAAAATAGGCGGGTCGCTTGCGGTAGACGAGGCTAAATTGCTGGATTTTGCCATTGCGGCGGCAGAAATATCAAAAGAACTTCGCTTGGCCATTGTGCATGGCGGCGGCAAGGACATAAATGCGAATTTGGCGTTGCTAAACGAAGAGCCAAAATTCATAAACGGGCTTAGGGTAACAACTCCCGCCGGGATGGACATGGTAGAAATGACTCTAAGCGGCAGGGTCAATAAAAAACTCGTTAGAATGCTGCTCTCAAACAACGCAATGGCAGCCGGAATTTCCGGCGTTGACGCAAAGCTCTTGGAAGCAAAGCCCATGCAGGGCAAAGGCGATTTAGGATCTGTTGGAGACGTAGTAAAGGTAAATGCGCAAATTTTGGAAGCGTTGTTTGCCGCAGGCATAACCCCTGTTATTTCTCCTGTATCTTATGGAGGCGGAAGCGCATGGAATGTAAACGCAGATACCGCTGCTTCTGAAATAGCGGTTGCCTTGAAAGCGGATTGTTTTGTTTTGATAAGCGACATCAGCGGTGTTTTAGACGAAAATAAAAGGGTTATTCCGCATTTGAACAGGGAATTGGCAAACAGTTTGATTCAAAGCTCGGTTATTTCCGGCGGAATGATACCCAAAGTGCAGGGGGCGCTTGACTCCATAGACAGGGGTCTTAAGTCCATACACATAGTGGGCTGGGAAGGCGCAGAACCCTTCAAAAGACAGCTCGCAGGCAACGGAAACACCGGAACTATTATCGGTTAGCGGGGTATTCCCAGCGAATCTGACTGGCGGATCATTGAATCTGCCTTTTTTTGCAGCATAGCTTCGGTTCCCTTGGCCTTTTCTATAAGCGCGCCATAGGAATCAACCGCTTTTTCAATAACGGCGCTTTCATTTTTTGCTTCCTTGCAGGAAATCAGCATAAAAACCGCGAAAATCAAACAATATTTGAGCATAGGGAAAAGATAGAAAGAATTTTCTCCAAGCACAACCGAAAAATTCTTATTTGACTGTCATTTGACAAAAAAGCCCTTTTTTGCAAAGACCCCTTGAAACTATCGGGCTCCTTATTTGACGGTTATTTGATTGCAGCAGCATTTTGTGGCATTTTTTGTATATTTTACATATGACAGATCAGCAATTGATAGAGTTTTTGGATGAATTGGTTAAAAAGCCAAACGAAAGAATTTAAAAGACTATGAATGTTTGGAGCGAAAAGCCCCTAGAGTAATAGTTTACAAGGGGAAAAATAAAATTGAAACGCAAAGAGAACAAATTGAATTCAAGGGATACGCTATTGGATTTGAAAACTTGGTTACATGGATAAACGGACAGCTTCCAGCCAATGAAAAGTATTTATAAGCAAACTTTTTATCCTAGCAATAAGGGAAAGTTTGAAAAAGATTTTTTGGAAGCTGCGGATCAAGATTCAAAAGTTGAAAGAATAATAAAAATAGAACACTATAGACATTTATTTGCATGTTTATATTATATTAGACAGGATGGAATGCTTGCGCCTTATTATCCAGATTTTATGCTGAAAATAGGCGATGAAATCTTTGTCGTTGAAACAAAAGGCAAAGAGAGCGGCACTTTGGATTGGATTAAAAGAATAAATGAGTTGAAACCAGATGATAGAATGAATACCGAATGGTCTTATGTTCTGTTGACGGATTCTGATTTTTATAGACATAAGAAACAAAATGCAAATATTAAAGAAATTTTGGACATTTGCAAACTTACGAGAAATATCAGTGAAGGCGTTTTGTTTTGAGGACTTGGAAATTCCCCTCTACCCAAACAACTCATCATGCGGCCCAACTCTCTGCAAAATCAACTCCTTTTTAATTGTATTTTAATAATAGCAGTTTCTATTTCTAATTAAGCTGGTCGCATTTTATTGAACTATTGCCACTGAAATCGGATAAAGCAAGGTTATATTACGCAAAAGATGACGAGGATTGCAAAGCCGCCTCAAAGTAGAGCAAATTTGCATCGCTATTTAGCCAACCCAACCACACAGCCCCATGATATTTTTCTAAATTTAATACATGCTGAAATATATATTTGGAAATGCGACTGCTGAGAAAGTTTTACTCCATGTTTACCACTATGGTAGCGTACATTCTGCTGCCATAGCAGAAGATTACAAAACTAGCGTAACTCCGGTTGCCAACCAACTAGAGCGCTTTGAAAAGGCAAATATTCTAGTGTCTAAAGCAGTGGGCAGAGCCAGATTATTTTCGTTTAATTTAAAATCTCCTTTTGTAAAACCAATCAAAGAATTGCTAAAAATAACCTATGAGTCCATTCCTCTAAAAGAAAGAGAAACTATTTTCAAAACCAGACGAAGACCCAGACAAAAAGGAAAACCAGTAATCTATGGAATTTAGCACCTGCACTGAACGGAAATTGTGGCAATATGTGGCATCAGAACTGAGCAAAGCGGGTATAGAGACTGTACTTGTAGGTGGAGCAGTAGTTGCGGTTTATTCAAAAGGAGTTTATCGTTCCGGCGATTTGGATATTGTAGTTAATAGCTACATTCAAAACGACAAATTAATTGCAAGAATTATGCAAAATATTGGTTTTATAAAAGAAGGCAGACATTGGAAAAGAAATGACTGCAAGCATCTTTTTATAGAGTTTATAAAACCGCCAATAGCCATAGGTAACGACTATGAAATTAAACCGAATAAGATGTTAGTAAATGAACAAGAACTTTTTATTTTACATCCAAGAGATTGCGTACGGGATAGATTATCCAGCTATGTTTATTTTGCATCCGCAGAATGCCTAGATCAGGCAGCTTTGGTAGCGATAGCTGAAAATGTAGATTTGAATGAATTGCAGAAATGGAGCAAAAACGAAGGTCCAGAAATGATAAAAGCTCTGAAAGAATTAAAACAGAGGGTAAAATCTATGCAATCACAATCAACTAAAAAGTAGTTTATATAAACTAAAAATTAGGTTTTTCATTCCAATTTGCATATCCAGTATATTGCTTGAATTTGTTGCTTTATTATTCATTAACATTATGGCTTAATATAGTAATTTAATAGCTATGAAAAAGAAAGAATTTTCTCCCACAATTTCATAAATTCCGGCTTGCCTTGCTGCGCTCTGTTTGCAGGGCTTGTGGATGGAAGATAAATGGAATTTTGGCCGGCTTCTTTTGCGCATAGTTTTTGAAACAGTTCGGTTGCTTTTTTGCCATTGGTGAAAATTGCGGAAATTTTGCTTTTTGAGAGTATTGGTTGAAATTTATTTGGAACAGGACTTCGAATAGTGTTGTCGTCTGCGCCGGTTATTTCGCATGAATGCAGAACATCCCACAAGGCTAGATTGCGTTCAAGGATAAAGTTGCGTTTTGATTCGGGGTCTGGGTTGGGCGGCGGGCAATTGAAGAGTTCGGACAAAGTTTTCCAGAATCTGTTTTGCGGGTGGCCATAGTAATAGTTTACTCTGGATGCAGGCGAAGGAAAAGAACCCAAAATTAAAACACGGGAGTCTGCGTTGAAGATTGGCGGAAAGGGATGTGTTATAAATCACCTCGCCAAGGTCAAAATTTCAACCCCGTGAGGGGTTATGGCTATGGTGTGCTCCCACTGGGCAGAGAGCTTTCCGTCTGCCGTCACCGCAGTCCACTTGTCCGCAAGAAGCCTGGTTTTGTGAATGCCCTCGTTTATCATAGGCTCAATGGTGAAAACCATGCCTTGCTCAATCTTAGGACCGGGAAGCATCTGGCGATAATGAAGAACCAAAGGATTTTCATGGAAACTCCTGCCAATGCCATGCCCGCAATAGTCACGCACAACGCTAAAACCATGCTCCTCGGTTATCCCGCTTATTATTGCGCCAATATCGCTAAAACGAGCGTTTGAAAGCCCGCAAACTCTTATGCCCTCAAAAAGGCACTCGCGAGACACAGCCACCAACTCGCTTGCATTTGGCTTTGGCTCGCCCACAAAAAAAGTCTCGCTTGAATCCGCATGGTAACCGTTTAAAATTGAAGTGATGTCCACATTGATAATATCACTGTTTTTTAGAACATAAGAGCTTGGAATTCCATGAGTTACAACTTCATTAACACTTGTGCAAACGCTTTTTGGAAAACCGTTATAACCAAGGCACGCAGGAATAGCGCCGTTTTTAAGCGTGAATTCCTTGACAAAATTATCTATTTCCTGCGTTGTTACCCCCGGCTTGCACATTTCACCAGCTCTAGCCAGCGTTTCTGCGACAAGAGCGCCGCAATCCCTGATTCTTTCTATTTCTTTTTGCGTTTTTATCAAAATCTTAGGCATTCATCTCTCTCCCCTGTTCCTTGCGGCAACCTCTTTGTAGCGATTGTGTTCCGCAAGAGTTTTGCCGAAAAAGTGTTCTTTGGAGCCATCGTCTTTTGCAACGAAATAAAGATACTGGGTTGTATCGGGGAAAAGCACGGCTTCTATTGCCAAGCGTCCGGGATTCGATATAGGGCCGGGCATTAAACCTGTGAATTTGCGAGTGTTGTAAGGATTGTTGCTCGCAAGCTGGCTTTTGTAAATTGGGCCTGTTAGATTGCGAAACACAAAACGCACGGTTGGATCTGCGCCGAGTGGCATTCCTATTCTAAAGCGATTCATAAACACGCCTGCTATAAGGCTGCGTTCCTGCGGAAGCCCGGTTTCCTCTTCCACCACGCTTGCCATTGTCAAAACCTTGTGCCAATCACCAAGCTCCTTCCAAACAGGGCTGTTCAATGCTTGCAGCTCGTCTTTGAGTTTCAAATTCGCGCGCGCCAAAATTTTTATCGCGCCCTGCTCATCCGTGCCATAAGGGAAATTATAAGTATCCGGAAGCAAATAGCCCTCCAAGTCTTTGGCTTTTATGCCAAGGGAGTTCGCAAATGCTTCGCTGTGCATTAAGCTGTCGAGTTTTGCGCTGTCTAGTTTGAACGGTGAGTTCGCAAATATTCCGGCTATTTCCCAAGTTGCCCTGCCCTCCGGTATGGTAACTTTTCTGCTTGCAGTTTTGCCTGAGCTGAGTAGCTCTGCGATTTGCTCAAAGCCAAGCCCCACAGGAATTTCGTACCAGCCGGTTTTAAAATTCGCCTTGCCCGAATGGAAAAAACACCACCATTTGAAAGACCTTGCGCTTTCTATAATGCTTGCTTTTTGCAAAAGGCTGCTGACCTGCCCGGTTCCATAACCCTTGGGAATTTCCAAAAGAATTGGCTCTTTTAACGGCGAAGGCTTTTGCCACTGTGTGTAAATATACACTACGGTGCCAAGCCCTAGGCCAACAAAAGCAAAGAGCGATATAATAAAACAGGCACGTATAATTTTCATTTAACTAAAGAGAATTTAGAAATTTCTAGATTCTTTTTATGCAACCACAAGAACTCTACAGCAAGCTGCGCTCCGTGCGGAATGGAACGGTGCTTTGCCAATATTCAATGGAAAATTGCGAAAAATTAACCGTTTTGATAAACGAAATCAATGAATTGAAAAAAGAAAAGGACGCAGTGATCCTTGCACATAGCTACGTTGCGCCGGAAATCACATTTGGCGTGGCAGACTACAGCGGAGATTCTTACCAACTGAGCAAAAATGCCATGGAAACGCCAGCGCAAACCATAATTTTCGCAGCGGTGGAATTTATGGGCGAAACAGCGAAAATTCTAAATCCCGGCAAAAGAGTGCTTGTTCCCGGCGCAAACCTGGGGTGCAGCCTCGCAGAAAGCATAACGGGGCAGCAGGTGAAAAAACTCAGGGAGCAATACAAAGAACACTCATTCGCATGCTACATAAACACAACGGCAGAAGTAAAAGCCCAGTGCGATGTTTGCGTTACAAGCTCAAATGTCGTTAAAATAATAAGCAAAATTCCAAACGACAAAATAGTGTTTTTGCCGGACAAGCTGATGGGTGAAAATCTGAAAACGGAACTTGAAAAGGCAGGCGTGAAAAAAGAGCTTGTACTGCACACCGGCACTTGCTATGTCCATGAGCAATACGACCCTGACTTGGTGAAATATTTCAGAATGCAAAACGAAGGGCTTCGCATTGTGAGCCACCCTGAATGCCACCCGGACGTTGCCAAGCAAAGCGACTTTGTAGGCAGCACAAGCCAAATGCTGGACTATGTAAGCAAGCTACCGGAAGAAGCTCCCATTTTGCTATTAACCGAATGCGGCTTAAGCGCAAGGCTCCAAGCCGAATTTCCCAATCGTCAATTCATAGGCAGTTGCAGTCTTTGCAAATACATGAAAAGCAACTCTTTGGAAAATATTTTGCAAACGTTAAAAGAACCGCTCAAAGCGAAGGAGATTAAGCTTGACCCCCTCGTTTTGAATGCGGCAAAACTCTGCATTGAAAATATGTTTAAATATGGCGGCTAGCCTTCAGGCGTCTCGTCATTCAATTTATCTTTCAATTTAGTCTGAAGCTTGGAGACCGAGCCTTTTACCTTTTCCAAAGCAATGTCTGCAGTCTCTGCGATTTTTTTCTTCATTTTTTGCGAATTGCAGCCGCAATCGCAATCATCTTCGCATTTGCAATCGTCGCCGCAGCCACAACTGCAGCACTTCTTGTTTTTATAAATATGGAGGCAAGCAGCCGCAGCAGCGGCACCAAGCGCAAAAGGGACAAAAAAAGCCATAAGAACCTCTTAGTTGAATAGGCCTATAATATAGAAAATTTATTTCAGAGTGAAAAACAGCACAAGCAAAGCGGTCAGGGTAGTTGCCACAGAGCCTATAGCGGTGACTATCTCAGTCCATTTAGTAGGCTCAGGGGCAGGCATATAAGCCACATATATTTCAGAACCAGGATCAGGGTTTCTTTTTGCATCGCCTGATTTTATTTTTTGACCGTTAGCGTAAGTTAAAACGATGCGGTCTTCATCTCCATTTATCGTTAATCCGCCGGCAGCGCTCAAATAATCATCTGTGTCCCAGTCGCTTCTCCAAAGAATATGCCCCGGACTGGTAACCTCGCCTCTTATATTTACAGTCAGCATTTCAAAAGGAATATAAATAGAATCGTTTGCCTGCAACGCTATATCCTTCTCCTTGCCCTGCAAAACTTTTTCAAAATCAAAAGTCACACGGTAATTTAAGTTTGTGACTTCTGTTCCCTGTATATCGCTAGCAAGCGTTTTGCGGAAAAGCCTTCCGCCTTTTATGTATGCCTCGGGACCCAGGCTTGCAACACGTTCTATAAATTCTTTGAAAGTTTCTCCTCTATGCGCAAGCGAATAAGAACCCGGGTTTTTGAATGCGCCGGTTAATGCCACTATTTCATGCTCATAATAAGAATCTTCAATGTTCACAACAACTCTGTCGCCCGGCTCTAAGATTAAATCTTTATTGTACTCTATGGACAACCCGTTTTTCAGCGGCACTTTAATCTTTTTAATAGCCTGTTCGCCGGGAATAATTCTCTCTATCACAATTTCTTCTTTTGAAGCATTCGGTAAAAAACCTCCGCACAAAACTATTAAATCAAGGGCGTTTATGCCTTCTTGCCATTCAAAATTCAGCGTTTTTTTTACATAGCCCGCAACGCTGACGGTTCTCCAATTTTTCAGAACTCTGGAATCCAAAACAATTACCTTGTCGTTTGGCAAAAGCTTCAAGCCAAGCGTATTGTCAAAGTCGTCATCAAGGTAAGCAAAAGAAGAATCCGGTTTTAACCGCTGCACAATAGCTCTGTTCAAAAAAGCTTCTGAAGACAAGCCGCCTGCGAGAGCTACCGCCTCTTTAATTCCCATATCGCTTGACCATTTGTAATACCCGGGATAATAAACCGAGCCTACGACTTCAACGGAGTTATTGTTCGGGCGAGTGCTCGGAAAAACAAAAATGCTATCGCCGTTTTGCATTTGAAATGTCCCTTTGCCTCCGGCAAAATCTCTTGCTATGCCGGGAGTAAAAATCTCCGGAGCACCGATTTCGTTTATGCGCCAAAGGCTTATTGTGTGGTCTGTGTTGGGAAGCAAACCGCCAGCAAAAGACAGCAAGTCGCTAAGAGACTCGTTTGCTTTAAGTTCGTAAATTGCCGGCACTCCTATTGCGCCGTCTGCTTTTACCAGTTTTTCTGCCCTGGGCACAAAAACCAAATCTCCGTCTCGCAAAAGCCCTTCGCCTATTTTTTTGCCTTTTAAAAGAAAATCATATAAATCTATTTTGGCGGAATCTCCGTTTGCCCTGCGTATAACTATATTTCTAACCGAGCCTATATCGCTAGGCCCTCCGGCTCTGTATAAAGCCAAGAACACATTGGCGTTTCCGGGCAAATCATAGCCGCCGGGCCTTTGAACAAGACCCATCACGTATACCTTTGTAGGCGATAGTTTTGTGGTGCGAAGGTTAACGGAAATTCTGCCTTGAGTTATGCCGGAATATACGGTCTGCAACTTTTTTGTAAGCAATTTTTCCGCCTCGCCAAGTGTCAATTTGGTAACATTAACAAGCCCAACACCTTCAACAAAAACATTCCCCTGATTATTCACGGACAAAGCCAATTGCCGTTCAACCGCGCCCCAAAGGGAAAGTTCAAGATTATCTCCGGGCTTCAAAGGATAGTCCGCAGAAACCATGCCTTGAATTTCATAAAATGTGCTTGGCAGGCTTTGCGAAAAAATTATTTTTTCGTAGCGGTCAAACTTTTTTGCTTTTAACACAGGATCATCGGCTTTTACAGTTTTGTCAATAGATTCAAATTCCATAACAGGCTGAATTTCCTGAACAGGAAGAGATTTTTTGGCAATAGAATCTTTTGATTCTTTTAAGAGCATTTCACGTGCGGCAGAAATTTCCGCTGCGGTAACGTTCCCGTGAGCTTGCATTTGGGCAGCTTGCGCCGAGGTAATGCTTTGAGAAAAAGCAAGGCTTGCCAAAACTAATATAATTAGATAACTCTTATTCTTCATTATATTCCAAGATTGTATCTATATACTCATCGATTTGGTCGGTTTTGGAGTCGAAGTGCTCTATAAGGATTTTTGCGTGCTCTTCTTTGAATATGGTGCGCAAAGGGCGTGCGGCGCGGCCCGAATAACCCCATTCATGCAGAATTTCATCAGTTAAAACATAAGAATCTTCAAAAGACACAAAACGCATTGTGCCCCAGACTGCCATGCAAACATCCAAGGTTAAAAATGAAGGATTTGGATCGTCCAAATGTTGCTGCAAGTGCAGACCCCGGACATCTTTTATCTTATCTATTCTCATATAGCCTATTATCAAGTACTTGTTTTTATAATCGGTATTGGAGCCTTCGTAGCGGGTTCCGAAAAAAAGATAGCGCACTTTGCTTCTTATGGCTTTATTTATGTCTTTTGTGTTAGTATATGCGAAAAGACCTACTGTGCCGGTCTCATAGTTTGGATCTAAAAAAACTCCGTTTCCATTTTCATTCAACTGGTCGCGAACCGGAACTATGCAATTATGGCTCGTTTCCGTGTAAATGATTGCTCCACCGAGTTTTCCTCGATAATCCTGCCAACCATCAAAATTAATTTGAGTGCGAATAGTCATTACTGGAATATAGAAAAACTTTTTCTGCCGCAATCGGCTTTTCCCAAAAAAAGCTTGCTCCTTTTTCGAAGAAATCGGATGAATCTGTGGTTAAAAAGCGAATTTTGCCGCTTTTTGAGGGATTTTTGCTTATTCGGCTGTCTATTTCCGTGTGTTTTGAGAGATATTCCAGAGCTTTTTGGGCTATCACGCCGGCTTGCGAGGCTATTTTTACATTTTCAGGCAAAATTTTCGCAAAAATGCCTTGCAACAGAGGGTAGTGGGTGCAGGCCAGTATTAGAGTGTCTATGCGAGGGTCTTTTGCTAAAATTTTTTGTGTATATTCTTTAACGAACATTTCGGTGGAAGGGTGGTTTATTAAGCCTTTCTCCACT
Organism: Candidatus Fibrimonadales bacterium; assembly: GCA_009786285.1. Taxonomy (GTDB): domain Bacteria; phylum Fibrobacterota; class Fibrobacteria; order Fibrobacterales; family Fibrobacteraceae; genus Fibrimonas. Next base: position 55,412 of record WQTK01000339.1, read on the forward strand.
AGAGGCACAAGCATTGGGCAAGGTTCCTGCTCCACTTGCAGGTCTGGCCAAAATTTTGCTATTTCAATTAAATAGCTGCATGAGGTTATTGTCCCTTCCGTGCCGAGAATGCCTATATGCCCGGTTTTGGTGAGGTTTCCTATTTCTTCTGCCATTGGGCGTATTATGCCGAGAACTCTGTTGCTTGGAGCTATGAGAGGAAGGTCTTTTTGCTGAATTGTGCGGAGTGCTTTTGCAGATGCGGTGTTGCAAGCCAGAATTACAAGCGGGCAATTTATTGAAAAGAGAAAACTTACGGCTTCCAGCGTGTAGCGGTATATGCTTTCAAAGCTGCGGCTTCCGTAAGGGGCACGGGCGTTGTCGCCGAGGTATGCAAAATTATAGCTGGGCAGAACTCTCGCAAGCTCCTTGAGCACAGTCAAGCCGCCAAAACCGGAATCGAATACGCCTAGCATTATTTCCCCCTCATGCTGTATGGGTGTCCTGTAGCAATGTGATACGCAAAGCGTTCTCTGGCTTTTTCCAAAAAATTTATATACGCCTCGCTTTTGTAATCCGGGTATGTCCAGTCAAACGGATGAAAATGGCCGTTTTCAAAATAAAGCGTAACTTCTGCGAAAATGCCTTGCCCTAAATAAACTCTGTGCCTCTGGTCTTTGGTTGTAGCCAAAAAAAACTGGCCAAGAGTCATGTATCCTGGGTCTAAGTTCACTTGTCTGTTCCAAATTTTTTCCATTTCATTGGTTTCCAGTTTTATTGCAGCGATTGTTTCTCGTTCAATTTTATTTTCAAAAGACAAAAAAGAGCGTAGCGGATTTTCTCCGAGTTCGTCTTTGTAATAGTTTGTGTGCGCAAAAGGCACGGGCATCATTTCCAGATCAATCTTGCCAAAACGCTCCGCAAGTTTTTGCTTTGCGGCTGCAGCAAGTTCATCGCTTGCGGCGAGAACGCCAACAATAAGCCTTACTGGTTGAGGGGTTTTAACGGATCCCATGGAAAGAAGGTAGAAATTTATATGCTACCTCTGTAAGCCCTTGATGTTGCAAAATAACCCATAATCCTTGCCAAAACAGGATATTTAAAATGCAAAGCCAAACCCAAAGTTAACGTCAACAGACCTAAAGCTAGAACCAGAAGACCCCCCTAATGCCCAAAAGGGAGCATCATCTCTAGGCAAAGAATCCCATCCATAACCCACTATGCCCACACCCAGATCAATAAATATACCACCCATGTGAGATTTAAATGAATATCCAACATAGCCTAGGATATCTATAATTATACCACTAGTAAAGTCGTTTTTAAAGCGATAAACGCCTGGCATTAATTGTAAATAAAACCCATCAGTTTTATCGTTTATAAAGCGCCGAATGCCAACTCCAGAACCTATCCTAGAATAATAACTACTCTTTGTCTCATCATCTGCCATAGCTCCCAAGTTTTTGGAATATATAAAAGATGGGTTTATGATTATAGAATAAGACCAGTTTAATGGATATTCCACTGTTAAGTAAATAAAAGGTTCTTTTGCCACAGAAGTAAGTATCAAAGAAGTATGATGTATGTAAACGAAAACTTTATTATTGTCATCATAAGCAAACACAAGTGAGTATAAAAATACGAACGGCAGCAATCTTTTGGTCATTAGGAGCAATTTAGAAAATTTAAAAACACAGGAGATGTGTTTGCTCGCAGTGAAAAGAGGTTATTGAGAAGTTGATATATTTGAAGAAGAGTTGCATTTGGTCATATATAAAATACACAAACCTTTTGTCCATGATGAGAAAAATCAGGATAGAATGGGAATATGCAGTGGATTGATATTTAGCAAAATAGCGACAATGGCTGGCGTTGTGGCTTTGTATATTCCTCTTTAACATCAACAAGTGAGGTGAAAAGATGGCTAAAGTAGTGAAAATTGAAGATGGCTCTATCACAGTTATGAACGAACTGCTTGGTGAGTCGGCTTATAGCATAAAAAATATTTTCTAAAATTAACATTTTTCTATTTTCCGTCCATGGAACAAACCCAAAAAGAGAATAAAGGCGAAATAGTGCTGTATCAAGCTGAAGATATGGTAAAATTGGATGTATTGCTTGAAAATGAAACTGTTTGGTTAACACAGGCGCAAATGGGACAATTGTTTGAAAAAAGCAGAAATACAATAACCGAGCATATACAAAATGTTTTCAAGGAAGGCGAATTACAAGAAGAAATGGTATGTCGGGATTTCCGACATACCACTCAACACGGAGCAATAGAAGGCAAAACGCAAGTAGCAACAACAAAATATTACAATTTAGATGTTATTATTTCAGTAGGTTATCGAGTTAAGTCAAAAAAAGGCACTCAGTTTAGGATTTGGGCTACCCAAGTGTTAAAGAATTACCTGCTTAAAGGATATGCCATTCGTCAACAAATAGAAAGCATAAAAAAGATATCCAATAATCACGAGAGTCGTTTAATTGAAGTCGAAAAGAAAATTGATGTTTTCATAAAAACATCCGCTATGCCCTTAGAAGGAATTTTCTATGATGGGCAAATTTTTGATGCTTATACGTTTGTCTGCAATTTGGTAAAATCAGCGAAAAAGAGTATTATTCTCATTGATAATTGGGTAGATGAAAGCGTTTTGACTTTACTATCCAAAAGAAAAGACAAAGTATCGACTGAAATCTACACGCCAAAAATATCACAACAATTTCAATTAGATATTACAAAACATAATTCACAATATCCGCCAATTAATGTGAAGATTTACCAAAAGGCGCATGATAGATTTCTGCTGATTGATGAGAATACTTATCACATAGGGGCATCAATTAAAGATTTGGGGAAAAAGTTGTTTGCATTTTCAAAGATGCAGATAAAAGCTAGTGACTTGCTTGAATCACTCCACTAGCTACCGCCCCTAAAATTATACAATAATCAAATAACCGTTAAATAAGAATTAAGTGCCTAAAAACAGCCTAAGCAAGCCATTACCGTTACCAAAAATAGGATTTTCTTGTGAAAATAGCGACAATGGCTGGCGTTGTGAAATTTTATATTAATAGATATGTCTGGTAAATGGGATAATCCGAGTGTTCCTAACAGCGGTTGGGAATGTGTTGACGTTCAAGATTTGGGCGAGCCGATTATGACTTGCCAAATGTGTGAACGGGAAATAATTCGCTATGCGCATTATATGCAGCATCCGGCTTATAGATATGGATTGACAGTTGGCTGTATATGCGCTGGAAAAATGGAAGGCGATATGCAAAGCGCTAAAGAACGCGACGCATTTATGAAAAGCCGGATGAACAAAAGAAAAAACTGGCTTGAAAGAAAATGGAAAATATCCAAAAACGGAAACCAATATGTAAAATCAGATGGTTTTCTTGTTGTTATGAAACAGAAAGACGGACTATGGAGTGCTTTTGTGAAAAGCGAAAGCGGAGATTTTGAAAAATGGAGCTCACGAAAAAATGTAAATGAAAACGAAATGAAACTGGCCGCCTTCGACTGCTTGACAAAAGTTTTAGCCGAAAAACGAAAGCCGTTGCCGCCGCCACAGCCATTACCATCACCGCCATTACCGTCACCGCCAGTATTGCAAATGCAAGCGCCGCCGTCACAGCCACAGCCAAAAATAAAGGAAGCTAAAAACGATTCGGTTAATTTCACAAGCGAACAGAATAATATTTTTGAATTTATAAAAAGCGGAACGGGGCATGGAATAATAGATGCTGTTGCAGGGGCCGGAAAAACCACAACAATAATGGAATGCGCAAAATATGTTGAAGATAAAACCAATGTTCTTTTCTGTGCGTTTAATAAGAGCATACAAAGCGAAATAGCAAACAAATTCAGCAAACGGGGGCTAAATCAGGTAACTGTGAAAACCATTCATGCATTGGGTTTTCAAATATTAAAAGACAATAACAGCAGCAGCAAAAAATTCGTTGCGCAAGATTCAAAATACTGGACTATTCTGAACAAAGATGTAGAAATGCACAGGGAAATTCAAGCTTATATGGAAGAACTTTTGCGCATAAACGACTACGAACTAAATGAGATTGAGAGCTACAAGCAATTTGCCGTTAGAGACATAATCCATAAATTCAAAGACCGATTGCTTGATATGAACCAAAAAATCAGGGCAACTTTAACTCCGTGCGATTTGGAAAAATTTAAGAATCTGGTTGAGCATTTTAATTTCTTTACCGAAGAAGAAATCAAGAAAAAAAAATTTGACAGAGAAATTGAGATTTATTTTGAGTGTGGCAAAATTTTGCTTTATGCAGGGAATGCTTTGGCAAAAGAGGCTTTGGTTATAGATTACACCGATATGCTTTATTTGCCTTTTATTTGGAATTTGAGGGCATCAAGAACATATTCATTTTTGTTTATAGACGAATGCCAGAATTTATCAAAGTCTCAGCTTGCAGTGGTTCTTAAATACGGTCAAAGAGAGGGCAGGATTTTAGCCGTTGGAGATCCGTATCAGAGCATTTACGGTTTTGCCGGAGCAGACATAGAATCTTTTGACAGAATTAAAAACACCATAAGGGCGAATCCTCTTCCTCTAACAACCTGTTTCAGGTGCCCGCCGAATGTTGTATCGCTTGCGGCCAGCATTAGGCGTGATATTTCTGCGAGCAAGCAGGAGCCGGGGGTAATTGAGGAGATTGCCTTTAAGCAGGTTATAAAGATGGCGAAGATAAATGATTTGATAATTTCTAGGTACAGGGAGCCTATTTTATTTTTGGTTTTTGAGTTTATAAATAAGAACATACAAGTGCAAATTCACAAGGATGAGGTTAATGACATTATAGATGAGTTGAAGAATTTATTTAAGCAGGAGGAGCGGGCTGCGATTATTACGGAAATTTCCGGTGGCTTTGAGACCATAAAGGATACCGTTTTCAACAGGTGGCTTTTTATTATTGAACGAGAGGCGAAAAGGCTGGAAAATTCCAGCGAGAGGCCGGTTTACATTAAGGCGAAAACGGAGTATTTGAATAACAGGCTTGAATTTATGCATAAAAAATATTTGCAGTGGAAAAATTCTTGCCAAACGGTAAATGATATGTTGGTAAAAATAAAGGATTATATTTCTGCAACGGATAATTGCATTAAGCTTTCTACGATTCACAGGGCAAAAGGTTTGGAAGCGAGGCGTGTTTTTATTTTGAATTTCAATGATTTGCCGCATTTTAAACCTAATCAGAAGCCGTGGGAAAGGATTCAGGAGCAAAATTTGAAATATGTAGCCATAACTCGGGCGTTGGAAGAGCTTTATTTGGTGAAGAGCGAGAAAATTGATGATATTAAGAAGGAAGCAAGTTTGTTTGATGAGTTTTTGGTGGATATATAGATTTTTTTGGAAAAGAAATTGCGACAATGACTGGCGTTGTAGATTTCTATATTCCTTTTTAACATCAACAAGTGAGGTGAAAAATGTCAGAAATGAGATGTCAGTTTTGTGGCAAGGAACTGCAAGAGTATGAACTTAGCGGAGGTTCGTATTGTCAAAGCGGACCAGATAATAAGCATCAACCCGCCAAAGGATCAGGATTAGAAATGAGATGTTGTTTTTGTGGCAAGGAGTTACAAGAATATGAACTTAGCGGAGGTTCGTATTGCCAAAGTGGACCAAATAACAAGCATCTACTGGTTTTAGTAAATGAAATGAGATGTTGTTTTTGTGGCAAGGAGTTACAAGAGTATGAGCTTAGTGGGGGTTCATATTGCCCAAGTGGGTCTAACAACAAACATAAGCTAGCTTCAGAGGCTGAAATGAAATGCTGTTTTTGTGGTAAAGAACTGCAGGAGTATGAACTTAGCGGAGGTTCGTATTGCAATGATGGGCCGGGGAACAAGCATAGGCTGGCTTGATGAGGTGAAAAATGGCTAAAAAAGCTAAACCTGTAGCAAAGAAAACTCCTGTTAAAATTGCGTCGGCAAATCCAGCAGCGACTAAAGCTCAACCTGCAACAAGAGAACAATACGAAACATGGAAGAAAGAAAAAGATAAAAAAGTGAATGCCATTTTAGATTCCGCTTATCCAAAATTATTATCTCCCGATGTAACTCAGGAAATGCAGGAAATGCTGAATGTTTCCAGTTCTGTTATTGGAAGTTTATCAGCAAAAACACAAGAAATCATAGAAGTGTTGGAAAGTTCCTTCTCTATTGTTGGAGGTTTATCGGTAAAGCTAGTTGAAGATTTTTTGAATGGGAAAGATATAAATACAAAGCAATGTCGCAAGATTTTGAAAATACTTGATGTTTTTGAAGGTTCTAGTAATTTTGATTATTTTGACGAATATGCAGACAAAGGAGTCATAGGAATTAGATGCCATAGCATAGGTTATCTAATCAGAATTTACATTGTGAATATGGCTATTCGCAAATTAAAACAGGAAAATCCGAAATTAGGTGAGTTGCTTCAAATTTTGGATGAGTTGGATATAGAGAGATGAGACAATTCTTTGAAAAAAGTAGAACTAAAATCAATAGCTGCTCAACCAAATGCAGGGAAGAAGTCTCCAACTGCGGCTCGAGTAAAGAAATGAGGCTTTTGAGTTTTGTATATTTGCGTTTAACAAAAAGGAGATAAAAATGTTTTTAAATTCTAAAAAATTCTATGAAGATCTTTGCGAAAATAATATTCTTGATTACGGCCGTAAGGAAAAACATCTTGAGCATTTTGGAAATCTTTATGCCGATAATACACACTTTATCTATGAACTATTGCAAAATGCAGAGGATGCAAAAGCGAAGTCTATTCTATTTCAATTATTTGATGACCGTTTAGAGATTTTACATAATGGACAAAAATTCTCCGAGGAGAATGTTAAAGCAATTACACAAATTGCAGAAAGTGCAGAAAGTGAATATAAAAAAATTGGAAAATTTGGACTTGGTTTTAAATCAGTATATGCAATAACTGATATCCCACAAATATATTCTGGAGATTTTCATTTTAATATAGAAAAATACATTCGTCCATCAGAAATACCCAACAGGAAAATTGATGATAAATGGACAACTTTATTTGTCTTGCCTTTCAAAATAGATAAAAAACAGGAAATTTATGAAAAAATATCAAAAAGACTACAGAATACAAACGTACGCATTTTATTATTTTTAACTTATATTGAAGAAATGAAATTTAGTATAAAAAACATATGTGATGGCAAGTATTTGAGAAAAAACGAAAATAAAAATGGGTTAAATCAAATTGTTGTTACAAGCCAAGATAAATCAGAAAATTTATTTGTATTTGATAAAGAGATTGATAACAAAAAAGTAGAAATAGCATTCTTATATGATGAGAAGGAAAATATAATAAATAAAACAATAGATACAGATTTAGTCGTATATTTCCCAACCGCAAAAAAAACTAACCTTGGCTTTCTACTTCACGGAAACTTTAACACAACTCCTGCTCGCGATAATATTCTGGAAGATGACAAACATAACAACGCTCTTGTAAAGATGGCTGCGGAATTATTGGTTGAAGCGATGCAGAAAATTAAATCCGCTAATTTGTGTAATATATCATTTTTAGAATCCCTCCCCATAATAGCCTCTGATTTTCCAGAGAGTAATATCTTTTATCCATTGTTTAAAATAACAGCAAATACCCTTAAGCATCAAAATTATTTGCCTATGTCAATAGGAGGATTTATCTCTGCTGAAAAAGCAATTATCGCAGCTACATCTGACTTAATTGATTTGTATGAACCTGACGGGAAGCATTGGTTGTCAAAAGAAATAACCGAAAAATATTTACATTTATATAATTATTTACGACATTCCCTTGGCATTGAATATGTAACACCAGATAAATTTGCAAATAGAATTGATGAAAATTTTCTTCACAAACAATCAGATGATTGGTTCATAAAATTTTATATTTTTTTGAACAATGGGCGAAATGCTCTATGGCGCGAAACTCCTAATCCTGAAGGTGTTCTACGCTCAAAACCTATCCTTCGCCTTGAAGATAATACTTTAAAAACACCAAAAGAAGAAGTTTTTCTTCCGATAGAAAATTCTGTATCCAATTGTCCAATGATTAAATCTTCAATTGCAACCAATGAAGAAGCTTTAGCTTTTTTAAAAGTATTAGGATTGGACAAGCCTGAACCGATAGATGATATTATACAGAGAATTTTTCCAAAATATAAAACTACTCCATACGTATCAGAAGCAGAATACAAAAATGATTTAAACTCAATTCTAACTATATTAAAAGACGAAACACAAGATGAAAAAAATAAATTAAAAGGAAGACTACAAAACCTAATGGTTATAAAATGTTCCGATGAAAAATTTAGAAAACCTTCTGATGTTTACTGCAATAATGAGAATATGAAAAAATGGTTTAAGTACTCGAGTAACATACACTTTGCAAACAATATATTAAATAATTGTGATTGGAAATTATTCAATGTAGCCGATTTACCTCGTAAAATACTTCTAAATACTCTTCCTAATGGAGTCCAAAAAGCGTATTTTCCTAGATACAACGCCAAAGAATATAAAATTGAAAATTATGACTTGGATGGCTTGAACGATTTCATTATAAACATAAATCCCGATGATTCTCAAATTATCGCGAACGTTATCGTTTCTAAATTTTATGTCGACAGACGTCTTTTTGATGGAGAGCAGGATTATTCTTATAATGGCCCTAAAAAGTCTTATTTCAAAAATAATATCCATCAAATATTAAATAATTCGAAATGGATTCTTGGAAATGATGGTAAATTGTATGAACCAAAAGGCATCATAGCAGAAGATATCGCTAAAAATATTGCCGAAAACATAATTAATATTAATTTGCCCTTTGATTTTAAAAAAAACGAAGAAAAAGAATTAGAAGAAAATTTAGCAACCTTAGGAAAAAAAATTGTTAACTTAGCGGAATATGAAGAATTTCAAAAATGGAAAGAATTGAACGATGAAGAAAAGTCGCAAGATTTATATGAAGGTATTTTAGAACCTCAATATTCAATTGATGAAACAACGCCAATCGAAAGGTCAATAGCTCTAATGCAAGAAGATAAAGGAATAGGAGGTTCTAGAAAAATCTCTTTTCTAGAACAAACAGTGAATATTCTACCAGATGTGAAAATTAAAACTCCTATTCTAGACACTAAAAAAGCTAAAGAAATCGGACAACGTGGCGAAGATATAGTAAAAAAATTTTTGATAGACAATGAAGGATTTAATGAAAATGACATAAACATTCTTAATAATGAAGAGAATGTCGGAACGGGTCGGGATTTTGAAGTTAAAAAAAATGGCGAAATTATCAAAATTATAGAAGTAAAATCTACAGTCGATCTAGGACCAGTTCATACATTTCCTATTTCAGGAAAACAATGGGAAACTGGACGCAGAGAACAAGATAAATTCTGGATTTATGCAGTATTTAACGTATGGAGCAAAGAGCCTATAGTTGTACGGATTCAAAATCCAATTAAGCAATGGAAATACGGTGATATAGAAGCGCAGCTTGTAAATTTAATTAGTAGGATAAAATCCTAATAATATTTTGATCAAGCATTTTTTAACCATTAAAAATCACGACACCCACTGTCGCAACGCATTTGTACATTATAAATCATGAACCAATGCACCAAATGCAACCGCTCGCTAAAACCCGCCGCAAAGTTCTGCTCCGCTTGCGGCACGGCTGTACAACCCACCCCACAATGCGCAAAATGCGGAACTTATTGCGAAAAAGACGCTAAATTCTGCTCAGAATGCGGAAGCGTTGTTGGAGTAGATGCAGCTTTGTTTGGAGAATTTGTTGATGACAGAGACGGCACACGATACAGAACCGTGAAAATAGATGGCAAAATCTGGATGGCAGAAAACTTGAACTACGATGGAAAAAGCGTCTATGACTGGGCTAACGCCCGGAACGCTTGCCCAGACGGATGGCACCTACCCAGCTTTAGAGAATGGTACGAACTCCTGAACTCTAACTGCGAAAACAGCGAATTTTACAGGATTTTCGGCATTGGCAAACACGACCACTGGTGGTGCGCAGAAGAAGATAGCAAAGAAAGAAGCCTCTCGTGGCACATATCGCATAATAATGGCTTTTTTTACAACAATTCACACAAATTATGCCTATTTGAAGTTCGGTGCGTGAAAGGAGGTGCCCATGATTGACTTTTCAGTTTTTTTCGCAAAACATGACGATTTCATTTTACGATATAGCGGCGGTTTTGAACTGGATTATTATATATGCAGATATTTGCTGACAATACAAAATAATAAAAAACATTTTGCAATGGATGAGCATTTTTATGGAAGATTTTTATATTTTCTCGGAACAAACTACTTAGAAGTTGCAATTAATTATGCAAAACGACGTTATAACAAAATCCCCCCAGAAGCTACAGATGTAAAAAAAGAAAGTAAATTATTCTTAAATTGGAAATCATTATACGAACTTCTGGATTTTCAAGAATGGAATTCAATGCTGACATTTTTGCTAAGGTTAGTCGCTCGCAAAAAACAAAAATTGGAAATTCTTGAAAAACGATTGGATTTAATATGCAAAACACTTAATCTATGCAAAATAAATAAAGAACTTCTATGCTTTCTATATTTATGGGATTACAATAACTCCATAATTTATTTGCTAGATGAGGTTAGCAGAGCCATAAATGCAAACTCAGGCAAAATAAGTTACGCCGCAATTGGCCTGCTCGCAAATTATTCCGAAGAAACCGTTTTGGATGCGCTTTCCAAAGAACGTGGACTGATAAATTTAAATATTTTAAACAGTTCCGAAAAAGGAGGTTTTGGCATTCCAATTGAAATAAGAAAATATTTAAAAGGACTTGGCTCCGATAATTTCATGGGTATATATGCTGCAAACGACAGCAAACCTGCTTTGCCCATTGAAAAATTTGATTGCCAAAAAGAAGCAAAATTTATAATAGATTTGATATCCATGCACAAAAACGAAAAGCCTCTGCATATTTTGTTCTACGGAACGGAAGGCACGGGAAAAACAGAACTCGCAAGGGCAATAGCCGCAAATACAAATTGCTCACTCTTGGATATCGGGCGAGGAATTAAAAAACAAGTGCTTGACACGGATGAAGATATTACAAATGCATTGACAAAATTTCGCATAAGAGCGCTGACAATTACAGAAACTGCACTGAAAAACAAAAGCAATGTTATTCTGCTCATTGATGAAGCAGATAATTTGCTAAACTTCTTTGAAAAGGGCACTCTGAATCAAATAATGGAAGATATGCGAGTTCCTGTAATCTGGATTAGCAATAATCTGTTTTTTGTTAAAAAATCAAGTTTGCGCCGTTTTAATTTCAGCATAAAATTCAAAGACAACAGCGAAAGCATGAGACTCAAAATTTGGGAAAGCGTGGTGGAAAAACATCAGGCTGGCGAGCTTTTCACAACCGAACGCATAAAAACTCTGGCTAACAAATACAATGCAAACCCAGGCGGAATAGAACTTGCGGTTTCCAGCGAAATGCAGTTCGCAAAAAACGGCAAACAGGAACAAGTAGCAGAACTTGTGCTGAAACAACATCTGGAACTCTTATGCACGCAAAGCAATTATAAAAACACGCAAAGCAAAGCTCCAAAATATGACGAAAACGTTTTGAATGTACATGGAATGGAAAATGCCCTGCATGCCGCAAAATGCTACGCCGAGTGCCTGAAAAACAAAGAAACGGAAAGCAATTGCACCATGCTCTTGTATGGCCCTCCAGGAACAGGCAAAACGGAATTCGCAAAGCATTTGGCAAGAATAAGCGAGCTGCCTTTCAAGGAGATAAGTTACAGCAAAATATCTTCTTGCTATGTTGGCCAAACGGAAAAGCAATTGGCAGCGGCATTTGAAGAAGCATCCAAAGAAGGCTCGCTGCTCTTTATAGACGAGGCAGACAGCCTGATTTCCGACCGAAGAAACGCAAATCAATCATGGGAAACCACGCAGGTAAATGAATTTCTGGTTCAATTGGAAAACAGCAAATGCCTTGTTGTTTGCTCAACGAATTTCCAAGGCAAATTGGACGCTGCAAGCAATCGCAGATTTCATTTTCATTTGAGATTTGATTATCTTAAAAAAGATGGGATTTTTAAAATGGCGCAAAACTTTTTCCCGGAATTTGAAGACGAAGCCTGGAACGAGCTTTGCAGCTTGGAATGCCTGACTCCCGGCGATTTTTACGCTGTATATAAGCGCTTGCAGTGGTTGCCGAAAAATGAACTCTCTGCTTCGCAGGTTACAAAGGAGCTAAGCGAAGTTGCCCTTGCAAAGGAGCCTTATGGAAACAGGCGCATTGGATTTTTCTAAATTCTCCCTTATGCGCTCAACGGACTCTTTAAAATGGCAGAGGATGCTCACTGCATACCAGTTTTTCATTCAGAAAAAAGGCAAGCAACAGACTGTTAAGGATGTTGAATTTTTCCTGAAAAGCACGGGCATAGAAGTTTGCACCCGAGATGTTCAGCGAGATTTGATGGAATTGAAAAACAACGGCGTTTTGGAAAATGTCGGGAAGGGCAAGAATCTGAGATACAAAATACCCGCTATGCACGCCATAGACTTTTATAGCGATTTATACGAAAATGATATTTTTTCTTTTTTGCTCGTATCCAGAATCCTGTTTTGGATGTTTGGCGAAAACATAAGCATTGAATCTTTGGAAAAAGCTATTTCAGAGAGCTCTCGAAAACAAATTGGGCTTCATGGAAAAGATTTGTATGAGCATCTGTCTGCAAAAATGAGCGGCTTGCTTGAATATGTCGGTGAGCAGAGTGCAAAGAGCGGAAAACCTAAATTTCTGCCAATCGTTATAAAAGGATTGCTGGAGCTGAGAAAATTGGAAGTTGAATATATAGGCGCCGCAAATGAATTTCCTAAGAAAATAACTTTGGAACCTTGGGCTTTGATTGTGTATAAATCAGCTTTGTATATTTTGAGCCCGGACAAATCAATAAAATCCAAATGGAAAACTTTCAAACTGTCTCGCTTTCAAAACGTTAAAATTTTGAGCGAAGTTTTTGAAAAGGAATCCGGCATTCTAAAGAAAGAGCTTGACCGAATGAAATTCAGCGGAACAATTTGGGACGCAAAAAACAGCCTTGAAGAAAAATCTGTTTTGATAAAACTTAAGTTTAGCTGGTACGACCGCTTGCTTTTGCAGGAAAATTTATTTTTGAACAATATGAAAATAATCGAGCATAAAAACGCAGATAAAAACAAGGCTTGGATAGAAGTTCACATGAAAAGCCCCATAAACAAAGACTTGCTGGCTTGGATTCGTTCTTGGGGTTATGACGCAAAAGTTATTGCGCCCCAAGAATTGAAAGATGAAATGGTCAATTATGGAAAATGGCTATTACTTCACAATTAGCTTTCGGTGGGGATTCAGGGCAATCTTATTTCCAAAAGCCTTTACAGTCTTCGTCTTTTACCGGGCGGTTGTTTATGTAGCATTGCCATGCCCATTTGTCATCTGCTTGCTTGAACTTTGACCAGCCGTGATACTCGCATTTATTGTTCAGTTTCATCACGGCTACCAGCTTTCTCTCAAACCATTCCCTTTCTTCGCCTCGGTCGTACATTGGTTTTCTTCTGATATAATTTGTCCATACCCGTTCTTTGCCATAACAAAAATTATTCACATAGTTTTCCCGGCAAATTAAAAATCCGGTTTCCAATTCCATGCATTTTTCATAGCTTTTCCCTTTTGCATACCATTCACCGGCAAAAACGCTTGCGGCAAGGATTGTTGCCAAAACAACGGCAGTTCTAATAATTGTCAAAACCCAATCTTCCTGCTGCCGTAAGGCTCTTTCGCAGCCACCATTCCTTCCAGCTCCTGAATAACCCGTTTTGCGGTAAGCTCGTCTTTGGGCAGCCACTGCAACCTCTTGTACACGGCATAAAAATCACCCGGAGCCACCGCATCCATCTCGGCTATCTTTTCCCAGTTTTCATCAAAAAAATCAGGGAAAAAGTTTTCTGCCATTTTCAAAATTCCTTCCCTTTTCAAAAAACCGAAATGCAAATGAAAATGAAATCTGCGATTGCTGGCAATGTCCAAATGCCCCTGAAAATTTGTTGAGCACACAACCATGCACTTCGCGCTCTCCAGTTGCACCAAAAACTCGTTTGTCTGCGTAACTTCCCAGCTTCTAACTGCGCCCTTGCGATCTGCTATCAAACTGTCGGCCTCGTCAATAAACAGCAATTCCCCGGATTCGTTAGCCTGCTTAAAAGCTGCCGCAAGCTGTTTCTCCGTTTCGCCAACCCACATGGATGAAATTTGCCCATAGCTTATTTCCCGGAAAGAAAGCCCGCATTCCCTGGCCAGGAATTTTGCGAATTCCGTTTTGCCGGTTCCCGGAGGGCCGTAGAGAAGCATGGTCATGTTGCCTTCGGAATGCTTGCTTTTAAGCTGCTCCGAATAACACTTCGCAGAGTGCAAAACTTCGTTTAAATTGGGAATGTTCAGCACGGAGACATCGTATTTCGGAGCGCGGCTGACTGTATGCTTGTTTGTTTTCAGACCCATAAGCTCAACGTGGTTTTCCAAAATTTCTTCGCCTATTTCCTTGTGCATCCCGCTTTCCATAAGAGCCACCTCGTTCTGCACCGCAAGTTCTATTCCGCCTGTGGAAATTTCGTATTTCTCCGCAAGTTTTTTTCTGCGCTCAGGCGAAAATATCTGCTCTGCCTTGTGCTTTTCAACAACGCTGTCCCAGAGTTTTTTGCGAATATTCTGGTTGCCCAAATCAAAGCTTACGCTGTATTGAAATCTGCGCATTGTTGAGCGCTCAATATTGTTTATGTTGTTTGTTATCCAAATCACAGGCAGTTTCAAATTTTCCAGAAACCTGTTTAAAATGCCCTTTTCAAAGCCGTTCAAAATCAAGTCAGCTTCGTCTGCCACCAGCAAAACATCTTTTTCCCTGAGGCAAATTTCAGAAATTTTCAAAGCTCTCACTCTATAAGATATAACGCCTTCCTTGTGCGTTTGCTTGCCGAAAATTCCCTGGTTGTTTTTGAATTCCGCGCCTATTTCATAGAGCGTTTTGCCGGTTTCCGCAGCTATGGAACGTGCAAGCTCGCTTTTTCCGGTGCCTTCCATTCCATAGAATAAAAAATTGAGCGAGCGATTGTTTTTATAGCTTTTAATCAAGTCGCAAATCAAAGAGGCTTCTTTCACGCAGTCAAAACGCTCAACAGGCAATGCTTTTTTGCTGTCTATTCTTGCGTAATTTTCCAAAAAATTTCCTGAGCCAATTCCGCTTAAAAAATTCTTGACATCCGGCGGCAAATCTCCGTCTTCGTCAAGAATGCCCAGTTCTATCAGGCCCCTGGGTTTTGAGAGGGAATTCATAATAGAGTCTCTGGAGTGCCCGGTTAAAATGGAAATCACACGGTCAAGAAAATTGCTTGAGCTGTGCCTGCCCTTGAATGTTTCCATAACGCAGTCGCTAAGGTCATCCATCAGAGAGTCTTTGGATGTGGCAAAAGTCAAAGTCAAAACATCTTGGGAAACTCTGTCCAAATCCAAAGTTTCGCTTAAAATGCCGAGTCTTTCCTCAAATACATCGCTAAAATACAGAAGCTTGGCCTTGATTTGCATATCAAGAGCGTACTTGAGCATCTCCAAAAACAGAAAATTCACATCAAACGGATTTTTTACTTCGCTTAGCCAAAATTTGGAATTTAACAATTCGTTTATCATCAGCCACGACGCAAGAAAATCCGGCGCATGAAGCGCTTTGCCGAGTTTTGTCTCAAACTGGTTCCTGCTCTTCGATTGTTCCGAGTTGTTTTTCAAGTGATTTCCCGTTATCTCAATGACTCGGTTCAAGCCGTCTGTGCCGAGAAAATCTATGATTTCAACATAATGCTCGTCTCTCAAGCTAAAATCGTAATGAGTTTTGTGCATAGAGAGCAGGTACTCAAAATATTTCGCGCATTTGCTTTCCCGCAAAGCCTTTGTGGGGCTGGAATAGCGGGTATAGCTACGCTCGTCGCTATCTTCCAAAAACCTAGCGAAATTCATTTTCCGAACTTTTTTTCTAATCACACCAGCCATTTCCTCATTTCTCTTCTTTATTATAGTTAAAAACAGCTTTAAATTTAGAAAATTTCCACTTCCAAACTCCATGAAAAAGCTTTGCGCAAGCTTAATCGCAGCTACTTAAACAAATTTAAACATTAATTATCTTCCTCTGCAAGAATATCAGCGTGCATCTCTTCAACCGTGGAATAAGTTTTCGCTTTTATTTTTCCTGACATAATATCCCTAGCTTCCTGCATCGCAGCCAAAGTCTCTTCATTGTATTCCGGCTCCTCATATTGTGGAAAAACTATAACCTCAATCTTTTGCCCTATATATTCACTCGGAATAATAGTATCCAGCCTGTTCCCGCTAGGGACGCAGGTAGTTCGATACGCTTGCGGATATGCCTGTGTCGCATTCATAAATGCCTCCGGTTCAAATATACAAAATATTACAAGTTACTTTGTTCTCCGTCTTCGTAGAGAATGTATATAATTCATAATAAATCATCCCAAAGAACCTCCATTTCGCTTCAAAATATTATCCATATCTTCTATTACATATATTATATTCTCCAAATGCTCAGTTTCATAGTGTTTATCCAAAAAATCCATCACCCCATATTTGCGCAACTCGGGAAATACTAAATCCGAAGTTGAATTCTTGGATTTCGCATAACGGCTAATAACAAAAGAAAGCCAGTAGGCTTTGCTTGCATTGTTAGGTTCCTGCTGAGGCATATGGATAAATATATAAAATTCTGCCTTACCTCAAATACCTATCCAAGCTGGCAATGCTGACTTGAAAATCCCTGATTTTGAGCGAAATTAGCCATTTGAAACAGGGATTATCAAAAAACCACCGTTTTTGAGAGACCTCTGCGAATAGAATTATAGTAGCCACTGATTAACTCATACATCATTGCTTTGGGACATGGGATATGATTTTCACAGCGAAACCCTGCAAAAAAGCCATAAAATGAAGAATTCATGTCCCATTTCCCAGCGACTTAATCAGCGTTTTCTATATTCCTCCTTTATATGGCAAATTTTGCGCAAAATAATACGACTGGCGAGCTTGCAGTGCAAGCTTCCGAGCCTCTACCAGAGGCTCATAGAAATATTTTTATGCATATAAAACATAAT